>NZ_JAKJSR010000069.1:0-656 GCF_050337155.1 Vibrio cionasavignyae | reverse complement strand
CTCTAAGACGAATCAACGTGAAACATGGAGTAGTATTGCTGCGTTATATAATCTTTCGCCTAAGTCCCTATTAGGGATGAACCCGCGCTATGATGCCGACCCTTCTGCGTTATTACTTGGTGATAAGCTTCAAGTGACATTACCTAAAGAGTCGAGTGGTCAATATTCCGCTCGTTTTCCTTTGCCTGCTGAAGACGTGACCACATCAAAAATAGTGTTTGCTCATTCCAATATTCAGTGTGAAGTTGGCAGTAAATCCCACTGTCATGTGCATCCTATTATTGGTGATTCGGGCGCTGATAAGAACACACCTGTGATTAAAGTTAAGCAGCTCATTCTTCGTTCAGAGCCGTTATCAACATCGGACAACTTGGAGTTATTGGCTTTTGGTGATGGAGAGGCCCTTAGTAATGGAAGTAAAGGTCTTGAAGTCAAAGTCGTTCAAGAGGCATTGATTGAATTGGGTTTCGATTTAGGTCCTGCGGGGGCTGACGGAGATTTTGGCAAAGCGACAGAAAGCGCTATTAAACAGTTTCAGAAGGGTTATGAACCGACGCATAACACGCATGAAACTTATAAAATTGGTGAAGTCGATGGGATTGTAGATAAGAACACAGCTCTTGCTTTGGATGAGTCCGTCAGTGAAAATTGGCAAA
>NZ_JAKJSR010000018.1:0-192849 GCF_050337155.1 Vibrio cionasavignyae | reverse complement strand
TGGTCATGGTCTGGGAATGGAGCTTACCGAGCGTCCATCTAACACCGCCACCGACAACACCATCCTAGAGCCAGGCATGGTGATGACGCTTGAGCCGGGCATGGTCTACGCACCGGGCAAATCTATGGTGCACGAGGAAAATATCGTCATCACCGAAAACGGCGCGGAATGGTTGTCTGAACGCGCGGCTCCTGAACTCATCATCATCGACTAATTCAACTAATCATAACAATAAGCCAAGGCACGCCCTGCCAAATGCAGGGCACTTTGCAGGATCTCATAATGAACACTATCGAAGAATTCAAAAACTGGGAAATCAACCTTCCACACACCCAAGCTCCGCGCATTGGTCGCGTCCATATTGGTTTGGTGCAACTAAGTACGGATCATTCACTAGAAATGGATTGGGCAAAACTGCTTGGCACGCAAGCAGGTGTTTTCAGTTCACGTGTTTACTACAGCAGTGAAATGACGCCTGAAGCGCTCGATAAAATAGCCAACGGTATCAGCGAAGCGTCCGATCTTATTGCCTATGGCCTACCTATGGACGTGATGGCATTTGGTTGTACTTCCGCCTCTATCATTATTGGCGAAGAAAAAGTCGCGAAACTGCTCACAAAAAATAGAGGTGATATTCCAGCAACCAACCCTTGGACTGCGGCGCAAGCGGCGTTTAAGCACTTAGGCGCAAAGAAAATCGCCGTATTTTCACCCTACCCAACTGAGGTCAACTTCCCGCTCTATAACCAACTTACCGCTGCCGGCTTTGAGGTCTGCACGCTTGGTTCATTAGGGATAGAAAAAGATACCGATATCACCAAGATCTCGAAAGAATCCATGATGTCAGCACTCGACCAAATCTTACCGGACTCAGGGGCTGATCTCGTATTCATGTCTTGCACCAACTTACGTGTACTCGACCACATTCAAGAAATTGAAAACAAATTCAATATCCCTGTTGTCTGCAGCAACTCGGCAATGTTTTGGCATGCCATGCATTTAACAGGTCACACAGCACACTGCCCAGGTTACGGCAAACTTTTAAATCTATAAGGAAATAACCATGAGTAATACAACTAAAGGCTGGATAGCCGCGATTTTTATTGGTCTTCTTTGGGGCATACCTTGGATCGTGGGCACACCAATCCTTGAAGTCATGGATGCGCAAGTCTTGGTATGGGTACGATATACCGTTGCTTTCATTACCTTATTTGTCATTATCCAAGTCAGCAATGCCATGGGTAAACCGCAAAAGAAAGTAGACTTCAAACTTAACTGGGAGAACCGTCATGATATCTTTTGGGCTGCTTGTTGTGGCATTATTGGTCAAGGCGCATTCAGTTTCCTTTCGTTTCTTTCTCTTGACTATATCACTGCATCTGAAAACGGCGTTATTCAAGGGTTAATCCCGATCATCATTCTATGTGTGGGCTTTATTCGCCACGGTGAGCGCTTCACTCCTTTACAAATCCTCGCAGCTGGCGGTGCTTTTGTCGGCGTTGCTATCCTTGTTATGGACCCATCTGTAGAAGGCAGTGGCTTTAACATTGGACACCTAATCTGCTTTGGTAGTGCCGCTAGTTTCTCAACTATGGCCTACGCTCGCGCTAAGCTCGCCGAAAAATACGGCTCTGTCGCCACCATGTACCACCAATTTGTCTTTGCTGCTATCGGCTTCGGTCTCTACTTACTGGTTGTTGGCGCTGATTTCTCATCTGCACTTGGTATCTTTAGCTCACCGCTACGTGTGCTCTGCATTACCATCCTTGGTGTCGGCATCTCTGGTATTAGCTACCTTATCTACATCTACGCAATGGAGCGTGTTGGCGTAGATGGCACTGGTATGGCGCTTAACCTCATGCCTCTATCCTCTTTCGTCCTTGCTGTATTTGCTTTGGGCGAAGCCGTCACTCCAATACGTTTGTTGGCCATTGCCGTCGTTATTGGCTCAATGATGATGTTTATGAAGTTTGCTAACAAAAAGAAAGCCGAGTCAGCACCAACAGCAAAACTGGCTGAAAGTAACTAACCGTGAACACGACGACTAAGGGATGGATAGCTGCAATTGGTGTCGCTTTACTCTGGGGAACAGAAGGATCGCTAGCGACAATGCCATTGCAGACTATCGACGCAAAAGTACTTGTTTGGCTTCGTTATTTGATTGCCTTTAGCGTCCTTTGCGTGGTCTTAGTCGTCGCCTCTTTTACTAAACAGCAAACTCTCACCAAGAAACAGACTTTAACCAAGAAACAGCCCCTTACTTTTCGCTGGGAACATCGCCAAGATATTCTAAAGCTTGCAGTATGTGGCATTGTCGGTCAGGGCTTATTTAGCTTTTTCTCCTTCCAATCTCTCGATTACATCACTATTTCTGAAAATGGTGTGATTCAAGGTCTGGTTCCTATCGCTATTTTGTTCGTTGGATACCTTTGTTATGGCGAACGCTTCAGCGTATTGCAAATCATAGCGGTTGGGGTCGCGCTATGTGGCGTAACACTTCTTGTTTTTGCCCCCTCAACCGATGCTTCAGGACTCAATATTGGTCACTTCTATTGCTTGATGAGTGTGATGAGTTTTGCGTCTGTCACTCACATTCGAGCTCAGCTAGCCGACAAGTACGGTGCAGCCTGTACGATGTGTTATCAATTCGGTTTTCCTGCTATCGGGTTTTTGGTTTATCTCTTATCTACCGACATTAAGATTCAGACCGCGTTACTGCTGGTACACCAACCTTTTGCCCTCACTTGCGTCATGATTCTTGGCTTATTTGTGTCTGGTATCGGTTATCTCGTCTATATCTATGGGATTGAACAAGTGGGTGTAGACAGCAGCAGCATGGCATTAAACCTTATGCCAATGTCCGCCTTTTTTATTGCAACCACGTTTTTTGATGAACCAGTCACGCCGCTTCGACTTTTCGCTATTTGTCTAATCATTGGCGCCATGATGTTATTTGCCAAACCTCGCCGCAAAATGGCTTGCCCCCCACAAAGAGTCGTCAGCGACTCGTAAATAACGCCGATCGTCTGTTATTACTCACGCTAGTGATGCCAATTGTTGATGTGCTACCATAGCCTAGACTTCACTAATAAGGGCAACTTCATGATTGTATTACACACCCACCCGGCAGCATTGGTCGCGACAAAATAATCTCTCACTTTCTTGATTACTTAACGACTCATTGCCCGGTGTTGATAACCCGGGGTTACGTGCACACTGCACACGCTTACATGTGTAAGTACCTAACCCTATTAAAATTATTCAAATCGTGTAAAACGTTTAGGTACCAACAATGACTTCTATTTTTACTCATCCAATTTCTATCAATGAACTTGGCTGGAAATCGTACTTCCAACAACAACTCACACTTGATGACTATGACAACACGGTAGTCGGTCGTATTATTGCCCATCATCGCAGTGGTTATATCGTCTGTACTGAGGAGCAAGAATTTCATTTAGAGCACCACACTCAGCACCCTTCCATGACCGTCGGTGATTGGATCTTGCTAGACAATGAGCAGGCTTTTGTTCGCCTACTTGAACGTAAATCTTTATTTAGCCGTAAAGCACCTGGTTCTAAAGTAGAAGAGCAGTTTATTGCCGCCAATGTCGACTGTGTGTTTATCGTTTGTTCGCTCAATGACGATTTTAATCTCAGCCGAATTGAGCGATATCTAACGCTGGTTAACGAATCTCAAGCCGAAACAGTCATAGTACTGACCAAGTCTGATTTATGCCTCGATGCCGATGAAAAACGTGAGCAAGTACAGAACTTAGATCCTTTTTTAATCATTGAAATGGTTAACGCGCTAGACGCCGACACATTGAGTGGACTCGCTTCGTGGTGCCAACAAGGTCAGACCGTAGCATTTATGGGGTCATCTGGTGTCGGCAAGTCAACCTTAGTCAACAGCCTAATGACATCCGAAGTCCAAGCAACCAGTGGTATTCGTGAAGATGACAGTAAAGGACGTCACACCACGACCTCTCGTTCTATGCACAAGATGTCTCAAGGCGGACTGTTGCTGGATACGCCAGGCATGCGTGAAATACAGCTTACAGCAAGTGAAGATGGACTAGCAGAAACCTTTAGCGACATTGAAGCGTTAATCGCGCAATGCCGCTTTAGTGATTGCCAGCACAATAACGAACCTGGATGCGCAGTACGTACCGCACTGGAAGCCGGAAGTGTGAACGCAAGACGTTTAGACAATTACTACAAACTGCTTAGAGAGCAAGCCCATAATAGCGCTTCATTGGCAGAGAAACGCAGTAGTGATAAGCAGTTTGGTAAATTTATTCGTTCTGTCCAAACTGAAAGCCGCAGTCGAAAGAAAGGCTATTAGCCGTAGCGCTAATTTGGCTATTTGTTAACTTGGCTATTTGTTAACTTAGCTATTTTGGTTAACTTAGCTGTTGGTTAATTTAGCTATTTGGCCACCTTAACCATTCAGTTCACATCGCAACTCCCCCAAAGACCCTAGCCACTAGGGTCTTTTTTATATGTTAAATAAAAACAAATCATTAACATATAACACCATAACACCCTACATATCCCACAATTTTATACTACGTATTAATTAAAACTGGACACATATATTCGCAACTATATTATAACAACCGCAAACACACATTCTTACAATACAATTATAAAGGTAAAAAAAATGCAGAACTCTAGCTTGTTGGCCCGATATGCCAATGGCAATCTGGTTCTCCAGATCCTTGCGGGTATCGTTTTCGGTGTCATCCTAGCGATCGCTTCACCTTCTACAGCACAAAGCTTCGGAATGCTTGGTAGCTTGTTTGTTGGTGCACTAAAAGCCGTTGCACCCATTTTAGTTTTCATTTTGGTAGCGGCCTCGATTGCAAACCAAAAGAAAAATCAAACGACGCACATGCGTCCAATCATTATTCTTTACCTGATTGGCACCTTTACCGCAGCATTAACTGCTGTGTTAATGAGCTTTCTTTTCCCAACCGAGCTTACATTAGTGGCGGGAGCAGAAGGGGCGACACCACCACAAGGTATTGCAGAAGTTCTACACACCTTACTATTTAAGCTCGTCGACAACCCAGTCAGCGCACTTATGAATGCCAACTACATCGGTATTCTTGCGTGGGCTATCGGTCTAGGACTTGCTCTGCACCATGCGTCAGATACAACGAAAGCCGTTTTCGAAGACCTGAGCCATGGTGTTTCACAGATCGTACGTTTCATCATCCGCTTAGCACCTTTTGGTATCTTTGGCTTGGTTGCTGCTACCTTTGCAACCACAGGTTTCTCTGCTCTAGCCGGCTACGCGAAATTACTTTTTGTACTACTGACATCAATGGCGATCATCGCGCTTGTGGTTAATCCAATCATTGTTTACGTCAAAACCAAACAAAATCCATACCCATTGGTTTTTCAATGTCTTCGTGAAAGTGGCGTAACAGCCTTCTTCACTCGCTCAAGTGCTGCCAATATTCCTGTGAATATGAACTTATGTGAAAAGCTTGAGTTAGATGAAGATACTTACTCAGTTTCTATTCCCCTAGGCGCGACCATTAACATGGCCGGCGCTGCGATTACTATCACGGTTCTTACCTTAGCCGCTGTGCACACAATGGGTATCGAAGTCGATTTATTAACGGCTCTGCTTCTAAGTATTGTTGCTGCTGTCTCTGCCTGTGGCGCATCCGGTGTAGCGGGTGGTTCATTGCTGCTGATTCCACTTGCATGTGGACTGTTTGGGATTTCCAATGACGTCGCCATGCAAGTCGTAGCGGTAGGCTTTATCATTGGTGTTATCCAAGATTCAGCAGAAACCGCGCTGAACAGCTCGACAGACGTCGTCTTCACCGCTGCGGTATGTAAAGCTGAGCAAGATAAGCTAAGCTAAGCGACCGCATGCAAGAAAAAATGGCAGCGATATTCGCTGCCATTTTTATTCCCCTAGCCTTCACCATTACATTGCTATGCAAGCTCCTTCCACAACTCAGTCTTCATCTATATCGTGTTCATCAATATAGTATTCATCAACACACTGCTTCGCATGCAGACTCAAATGCGTTGAATCACTTGCGCGATAAGTCTCGCGCCAGAATTAACGCCAAACCAAACACTTGCAGGAAAAGGGCAATATCTTTATAAAAAGCCATGTCTTTTTCAATCGATTGCACCTCTTCCGTCAGCACTAAATTTTCTAAATACAAATTATCGATAATGTCTCTTTGCACCTGCTGGGACTGGTCAATTAATCGCATCAGTTCTGCAAGATTTAGTTTAGTAATCGCGGGGACGGGTTCTATCACCCAAGACGAAAGTTGCTTCACCACAGCATCCTTAATCGCATTATTTTCTGGGGACGGTAACTTTTCTGATACCTCTAAATGCAACAATAATCCTTCGCGCTTTCTCTCTAGCGTTTCGACCTTATTCCAAGCCAGTTGGATCGAGTATTGATTGGCCGCCTTTTTATCACCTAACAGTGTCAATTCGGCCATCATCTTATCGAGCACTTGGCTTGATAGCACGATTGCCATCACATTGAGAATCAGACCAATTGAAACGGTTACCCACGTTGGGGGAAATTTTAAGGTCATCGCTAGAGCAGTTTGTTAAAGGGTAAATAAAGCAAGTTAGAGATAATTAGACCCACCATCACCGCCAAAGTGAGTTGCATCCCTAACACGCGTCCCTTAAATTTTTTCGACAAAATACCGCGAGCATGGATCACCCGGCCAATAATAAACATGCACCCCATGGTGTGAACCCATAATAATGGCGCTCCGTTAAATTCCACCAGCGCCATTAAGATAACCGTTATTGGGATGTAATCGATAGCGTTGCCTTGGGCACTGCGCGCGATCTGTAGCCCTTCCACCCCTCCATCAGCGTAAGCAACTTGATTAGTCCTTCGCTGTTGAATGACTTTCACTGACAACCAGATCATCAGTACCGCTAATAACGATGCATATAAAGCAGTAACCATTAATAGTCCTTATTTCTTAACGTGTTATTTATTCATTTGAACGGTCATGTTTGAGTGTAGAACAGTCTTTAATTTTCTCCAGATAAAGCAAAGCCCAGCAGAAGCTGGGCTTAATCGTAGTCTCTATGTATTTAGTCGGTACAACTAACCTTTGTATTTATAGAATACCGTCGACAATGGCGGTAGACGCAACGCCAACGATTGAGGCTGTGATTCACTTTCTACCCCTTCGCTGTTAACTAAATTGATCGCCTCAAAACCGCTACCCGCGTATTTCTCATCGTCCGTATTAAGCAGTAACTCATAGCTTCCCGCCAGAGGTACCCCTAAGCGGAATGCTTCGTGCGGTACAGGGGTAAAGTTTGATACCACCAAAATACGTTCGCCATTATCACTAATACGCTCGTGAGCCAGGATACTGGCTTCTGCCGCATCTTGAAGACGCCACTCAAAACCTTTTGGTTCTGAATCTAACTCAAACAAGGCTTTTTCAGCTTGGTAGAGTTTATTGAGATCACGCGTAACGGCTTGAACACCTTGGTGACGCTCAAACTCCAACAAGAACCACTGCAGTTGGTCATCATGATTCCATTCACCTGTTTGACCGAATTCAGCGCCCATGAAATTAAGTTTCTTGCCTGGTTGCGCGTACATGTAACCTAAATAGGCTCTTAAGTTAGCCGTTTGCTGCCACTCATCGCCGGGCATTTTGTTATGAATAGAATGCTTGCCGTAAACCACTTCATCATGAGATAGCGACAATACATAGTTTTCGCTATGGGCATACACCAATGGGAAGGTGATGGTATCGTGATGATACTTACGGTTAATGGGATCTTCTTGGATGTAAGAGAGGCTGTCGTGCATCCATCCCATATTCCATTTAAAGCCAAAGCCTAAGCCGCCCATAAAGGTTGGCGCAGAAACACCAGGGAACGCTGTCGATTCTTCCGCAATGGTCATGGCATTTGGGAAGTGCTTGTACACTTCTTCATTCATCCACTTCATCGTGGCGATCGCATCATAGTTTTCACGACCACCGTCAGCGTTTGGAATCCATTGATCGTGACTACGTGAATAATCGAGATACAACATCGACGCAACCGCATCAACACGAATACCATCAATATGGAACTGCTCAAACCAATACAGTGCATTCGACACTAAGAACCGGCGAACGTGCTCACGCCCCAGATCGTAAATATACGAGTTCCAATCTTGATGCCAACCACGACGTGGATCAGGGTCATGGTACAACGGTGTACCGTCAAAGTTTGCTAAACCATGATCATCAGAAGGGAAATGCGCAGGCACCCAATCAAGTACCACACCTAATCCCGCCAAATGGCACTGCTCAACAAAGTACTTAAAATCATCAGGCGAGCCAAAACGGCTGGTTGGCGCAAACAACCCTACAGGTTGGTAACCCCATGAACCATAAAACGGATGTTCAGAAACGGGCATCAGCTCAACATGCGTGTAACCCATATCGGTGAGATACGGAATTAACTCGCCCGCCAGTTCTCGGTAATTAAGAAATTCACCTTGAGCATTACGCTTCCAAGATCCCACGTGCAGTTCATAGAACGACAACGCTTCTTTTCTTTTTTCCGTCACCGGACGATTTTGCCAAGCATCATCCTGCCACTGATAGCGGCTATGGTCATAGGTGACCGAGGAGAATGATGGGTATTGCTCTGAGTAGAACCCCCACGGGTCGGCTTTATGAGGCAGGCCTTCTCCATTTGGGCCTTTCATTTCAAACTTATATTGCGCCCCTTCGGCAAGCTCAGGGATAAAAATCCCCCAAACGCCATAATCTAGACGCTGCATTGGGTTGCGACGCCCATCCCACTCATTGAAATTACCGACCAAGCTCACCGCCGTCGCATGAGGGGCGTAAACAAGAAAGCGTGTGCCTTGCACTTGCTTGCCATCACGATCCAAAGAAATGAACTGCGACCCCATATGGTGGTACATCGCCTTTGGGGTGTGCAGCTCTTCGTATTCCGCGTACAAGGCATGATATTGATACGGGTCGTCAATAACTTGCTCGGTACCACTCCAATCAACAGCCAACTGATAATGGGTGTATCTCAAATCGAGGTCTGATTCTAAGACAAAACCGGATGCCGCGTCTCGGATAAGCGGTAGGCGTTCGCCCGATGCCAAAATCACCGCTACATTATCCGCACCTGGAATCCAAGTACGAAGTGCAATGCCGTCATCTTGTAAATAGGGACCTAAGAACGAAAACGGGTCTGCAAATGCAGCATTCGACAACTGTTCGTACGCCTGATCTTGTCTTTTAAGCCTTGTTTTATTCAACGTTCATCTCCCTCGACCAAATCTGTCTCCTAATTGTAATTTTTAAAGCATTAGAGACATCATAAAAAAGCCCGTGCAAGACGGGCTACCAGCAATTTTTCATTGTACTTAAATCCCGGTATACAGGAAGTGATTCATTCGTGTTTTTCGTGTGCAACCTGTTATAAAACACAGGATTTACAGTATAAACTCATCACTACTGACTCACGCTTAGAAATGACTTTAATTGCATATAAATACAAAAAAGCACAGCCTTCAGAAACACAAGCCGTTTGCTCTGAATTATGCTGTGCTTTTACCATCTAATGGACGATTATTCGCTAGCGTTACTTCTTACGTGCGACAGACTTTTTGCAATTCGGTTGACACTTTCTTTTGCAAATACTTCATCTAAGTTCATCGACAATTTACGACGCCAGTTAGGATATTCGTTAACTGTGCCCGGAATATTAACCGGCTTATCCATTTCCAACCAGTCTTCAAGCTGAACACTCAATAGTGTGGATGAACCCGCGCCAAGATGTAATTGCAACGCTTCACTTAAATAGGTGTCCATAGGCACCATACTTGCGTCACGTCCTACCCCTTCCGGTAAGTAACCATGCCATGCAACACTATCCAAAATACCCTGTTTACATTCTAAGCGATCGTTAAACAATTCCTTTAGCTGTGCTTCATCTGGATACAAACCAATTTCTTGGCCCATTTTCAAATCATCGCAATGCCAGAAACCGCGTAATGTCGGCATATCGTGAGTACACAGAGCTGACATCGACTGTTCTGCATAATGCTTGGGTGAAATAAAACCACCATCTTCTGCGGTTTCAAAGAAGAACACCTTGTACGAATGCACACCCGCTTCACGCAAAATATCCACGATCTCGTCTGGCACGGTCCCTAAATCTTCACCAATTACACTACACTGATGACGGTGTGATTCTAGCGCTAAAATAGCCAGCATATCTGCCACAGGGTAGTAGATGTAAGCCCCTTTCGTCGCATTTTCACCTTTCGGGATCCACCACAAACGCAATAGACCTAAAACATGGTCAATACGTAACGAGCCACAATGTTTCATGTTAGCGCGTAATAGCTTGATATAAGCGTCATAAGCAGTAGCATGCAACGCTTGCGGATTCAGTGGCGGTAACCCCCAATTTTGACCTAAAGGACCCAAAATATCGGGTGGAGCACCAATGCTCGCATCCATGACAAGATCACCATTATCGGCCCATGTCTCAGAGCCAGAATCTGCCACACCCACTGCAAGGTCACGATACAGACCCACCGCCATGCCTTTTTCTTCGGCTAGCGCTTGAGCTTCATTAATCTGTGTATCAGCAACCCACTGTAAGTACATGTATAGGTGAACTTTATCTAGATTTTCTGCGATAAATTTCTGAGTTCCAACATTTTCAAATCGACGGTATTTTTCAGGGAAAACCGGCCATCCCCAAACATTTGCATCCGCCGCATGAAGTTCTGCATGAATGGCATCAAATGCCGCTTGATGCATTAAGCTCTCACCACCTTGCTCGACAAAGTCTAAGAACATCGCAGCGCGTTCCGTTTCTTTATCAAGGTGACGCTGTTTAAATTGGTCAAACAGTAATGGCAGAACGCTCATTTTAAGCGCCGCAACTTCGGTGTAATTCACCCAATGAGAATCACGTGCTTTTTGTAAGCGAGCTTGGAACTCCGAACTGCCTACTTTTTGCTGAGCATCGGCACTTAACGCAAACTCAGGTACTGAACTCACATCAATATATAAAACATTCAACCAACGACGTGAAGAAGGGCTGTAAGGGCTAGCGCCTTCTGGATTTGCAGGGAACAGCGAATGAATTGGGTTTAAACCCACAAAATCGCCACCACGAGCAGCAATATCATTCACTAACTGTTTTAGATCACCAAAATCACCAATACCCCAGTTGTGCTGAGTACGAAGCGTATACAGTTGAACACTTGGACCCCAAAGCTTTTTACCTTGTTCAATCTGCGACTGCTTAAAACATGCCTTTGGCGTACGAATAAGGGTCATTTCATACGGTGTCTTGCGACGTTTTCTTTCTAAATAGAGTTTGTGGTAACCCCAAGCTAAATCATTTGGTAACGAAAATACTAAAGGGCCACCCTCGGCGCGCTCATCACGAACGATTTGAGACTGAAGATAGCCTTCAAGTACTTCTCCCTGCTCCGTTTCTAGACGCCAACTAAAATCACTCTCTCGAGCACTCGCGCCAAGGTTAAGTTCCACCTCTATAGCATCGCCGTCTTTTACGACAAGTACCGGCTCAAGTACTTCTTTTTTGTGTTTTCTCTCTGCTGATTTCAGCAAAGTCTCATCGTTGGTCGTGTCATAGCCTAAAGACGCAAGCAGGCGAAGAATAATATCGTCTTCAACTTTCGCTTCACTGCCCCACGCACTCACGTAGCTGTCGGCTATTTTTGCCATCTCAGCAACTTGCTTTAATGCTGTTTGTTCTGTCATCGCTCTCTCCGAAGGACATCTATTACCTTCAAATCGGTAGGGTAATTTATTTATAAAAAGGGAAAAGCCAAGGCACGAGGCCTTGGCTAAGCTTGCTTAGCGAGATACTGCTTCAAGCTTCCAGATGTTGTTCACATAATCGCGAATAGAGCGATCTGATGTGAATTTACCCACTAAGGCCGTATTCAAAATCGCCTTCTTCGCCCACCCTGCTTGGTCTTGGTATTGTTTGCTCATATCTTCATGCGCTTGCACGTATGACGCAAAGTCTGCCAAACATAGGTAAGGGTCACCACCATCTAACAGGCTATCAAAGGTCGCACGAAGCAAACCTGGTTGACCTGGTGAGAACTCGTCACCTAACAGTAAATCTAGCGACGCTTTTAGTAGTGGGTCAGCATTGTAGTAATCGTAAGGGTTATAGCCTTGCGCTTTCACCGCTTGAACGCCATCCACATCCAAACCAAAGATGTAAATATTCTCATCACCGACTTCTTCACGGATTTCAACGTTAGCACCATCCATCGTACCAATCGTTAATGCGCCGTTTAGGGCCATCTTCATGTTACCCGTACCTGACGCTTCTTTACCGGCAAGGGAAATTTGCTGAGAAACATCAGCAGCTGGAATGATGATCTCAGCCATACTGACACGGTAATCAGGGATAAAGACCACTTTAAGCTTGTTACCGATACGAGGATCGTTATTGATCTTCTCAGCAATCTTGTTAACCGCGAAGATGATTTCTTTCGCTAGGTGGTAACCCGGTGCTGCTTTCGCCGCAAAGAAACAGACGCGAGGCTCACATTCGAAACCCGGTTCATTCAGAATACGGTGGTATAGCGAAAGAATATGTAGCAAGTCTAGATGCTGACGCTTGTATTCGTGTAGACGCTTGATTTGAACGTCAAAGATAGCGTTAGTATCGAGCTCAATACCCATGTTTTCTTGAACCCAATCAGCAAGGCGCTGCTTGTTTTCCTTCTTAACCGCCATGAATTCTTTTTGGAATTTCGCATCAGTTGCAAACTGAGCAATGCCTTCTAGCTGCTCAAGTTTTGCTGGCCACTCCGTACCAATTTTGCCCGTAATTAAGCTAGATAGGCCTGGGTTACAGAACTTCAACCAACGACGCGGCGTGATGCCGTTCGTAACGTTAGTCAATTTACCTGGGAAGATTTCATTGAACTCTGGGAACAGGTCTTTCTTAACCAGTTGCGAGTGAAGCGCAGCCACACCATTTACTTTATAAGAACCAATCACACATAGGTTGGCCATGCGAACCATACGGTGGAAACCTTCTTGGATGATAGAAAGCTTCGCTTGCTTCTCACCGTCACCAGGCCACATCTTGCGAACTTCTTGCATGAAGCGATGGTTGATTTCAAAGATGATTTCCATGTGACGTGGAAGAAGACGGTTGATCAATGACTCAGACCAAGTCTCTAGTGCTTCAGGAAGCAATGTGTGGTTCGTGTAGGCGAACGTGTGTGCACTGATTTCCCATGCTTCATCCCAAGAGAGACCCTTCTCATCGATCAGGATGCGCATCAACTCAGGAATTGCGATAGTTGGGTGCGTATCGTTAAGTTGAATCGTCTCTTGCTTAGGAAGATCAGCAAGGGCAAAACCTGCAGCTTCATGACGACGTAGAATATCGCGAACTGACGCTGCTGAGTGGAAGTACTGCTGCATTAAACGCAGAGTCTTACCTTTCTCATGGTTATCGTTCGGGTAAAGGACTTTAGTAATGTTACCCGCATCGATTAGCGAGTGCTGGGCTTCGAAGTAATCGCCGTTGTTAAAACTCGCAAGTGAGAAAGGTGCGATTGCCTGACATTCCCAAAGGCGCAGTGGGTAAACGGTGCTTGATTCGTAACCTACGATAGGTAAATCCCAAGGCATTGCTTTTACTTCCATGCCCGGAACCCAAGTGCGTACTTCTTTACCGTCGATGAATTCAACGTCTACATGACCGTAAAAACCAATATGCTGTGCCAGCTCTGGACGAGCAACTTCCCACGGGTAACCTTCAACACCGCGCCATGCGTCAGGTGCTTCTTTTTGGCGACAGTCTTGGAAAGACTGCTTAAATAGACCGTACTCATAGTGAAGACCGTAGCCCACCGTTGGGTATTCTTGAGCAGCACAAGAATCCATGAAACAAGCGGCAAGACGACCTAGACCACCGTTACCAAGTGATGGGTCACGCTCTTCTTCAAGAAGGTCTGTTAGGTTATGACCCAGCTCTTCCATTGCTTGAGTGATTTGCTCATATAGCCCCATGCTGATCAAGTTGTTACCTGTCAGGCGGCCAATTAGAAATTCTAAGGATAGGTAGTTAACGCTTTTTGCGTTTTTAATGCGGTCATCCGCTTCTGTTGCAAGTAAGTCAAAAGTGGTGAGTTCTGCCAAAGCGCGACCCATAGCCAAATACCACTGGTGCTCAGTTGCGGTTTCTACTGTTGTTGCGTAAGTCGCAGAAAGGTGCTTTTTAACACTGTCTTGAAAAGAAGCTTTATTGAATTTTTTCTGTTGCGCAGGTTTCATTAAGAAATCTCACTTTAAGTTTTATCCATCTGTCACATATCGTGCATGGTGACGTCTCCTTAAACATCCTCCTATCTCCGACTCCGTGGAGGATGAGTGACGAGGGCGTAGAGGGCGTACTCCCCCTCATTAAGTGATCAATATCTCATTGCGCTCGAGCTTTAGCTTTTATCCGGTGATACCGATCACGCCAACGTCACTTTCACTGTAATCGCTAACTAAGTCGTTACCGTGAATTAGATGCATATCAAATTCAATATTTGAGTCTGAGATCACAATTGCATTCAAATTTTCACCTAATCAGGCCAATTTTTTGTATACATGACGCGAAATGCAGACCGTAAACAACCAATCATACGTGACTCAAATCACAAAAATGCGGCGTAGTTGGTGTAAAAATCGTTTTATGAACAAAATCTAGCCATTGATCAAACATTGTAGAGCTAGACCTCGCCTACCATCGGAATGGCATCGTTAAATCGGTTAATTTATCACCAAACCTCTTCATGAAAGACGCTAACGGTTAGCACATACTCTAACTATAAAAATGACAGGAAATATCTATGTGGATTCCTTCAAAATTAACTCGCCCTGGACGCTTACATAACGCGATCGTTCGCCCACGAGTTTTGGATCTGCTTTCGCAGGCCCCTTTTTACAAGCTTGTACTTTTCCGCTCTCCTGCTGGCTACGGTAAAACCACCATGGCAGCTCAGTGGTTATCAGACAAACCACATGTTGGCTGGTATAGTATTGATGAAAGTGACAATGACTCATTCCGCTTCGTCAATTACCTACTTCAAGCCATTAACAAAGCCACCAGTAATAGTTGCCCAAATTCCCAAAAACTAGCAGAACGTCGACAGTTTTCCTCTCTGCATTCCCTGCTTGGGGAGGTGTTTTCCGAACTTACTTGTTACCACCATGAATGCTATGTTGTTCTTGATGATTATCACCTCATCCATGATGAAGATATTCATGAAGCGATGCGCTTTTTCCTCAAACATATGCCAGATAATATTACGCTTGTGGTCACCAGCCGCGGCAACCCACCATTGGGTACTGCCAACTTGCGTGTACGTGATCTTATGATCGAAATTGGTAATGAATTACTCGCGTTTGACACCGAAGAAACCACGCGGTTCTTTAATCTTCGTCTCGCCGACGATATTGATGATGAAACCGCGAATTCCCTCAGAACCTATGTCGAAGGCTGGCCATCTGCGTTGCAATTGTTTGCGCTGCAAGCTCAGCACCAAAAACGCACATTAGCGCAATCTGTGGAAACTATATCGCAATTTAACCACGCGCATCTTTGGGACTATTTGATTGAAGAAGTCTTTGATTTGTTGGATAAAGACACCCGAAACTTCCTCATGCAGTGCTCGGTATTGGATCACTTTAACGACAACCTTGTTACGGCGTTAACCAAACGCAACGACGCCTTGAGCATGATTGAATCTCTCAACCGATTCGGCTTGTTTATCTACCCCCTTGAAGGTGAAAACAACTGGTTTAGATTCCATAATCTATTTGCTGAATTTCTTTCGCATGAACGTAAAGCCCGCATTCCTCAACAAGAACTGGATCTTCACCTTGCCGCGGCTCAAGCTTGGCTTGATCAAAGCGTTCCTCACCAAGCACTTAGACACGCGAGATTGGCGGCCAATAGTGAGCTCGTCGTGACAATTCTCAATGAGTTCGGTTGGAAAATGTTTAACCAAGGCGAACTTGCGACCCTAGAAGAAGCGATTCAAGTACTTACCGATGACCAACTCTATAGCCATCCTCGATTATGTATGCTGCAGGCGTGGCTCGCACAAAGCCAACACCGCTACAATGAAGTGGGTGAGCTTATTGCCAAATCGGATAAAGAAATGGCCGCTAGGAATATTGAGCGTTCTCAAAAAGAAGAGGGCGAATTCAACGCACTTCGCGCGCAGGTCGCCATTAACCAAAATTCCCCGCAAACAGCACTAGAACTGGCTGAATTAGCCCTTGGCGAGCTTGACCATTCTGTTTATCGCAGCCGAATTGTCGCCACGTCTGTCGTCGGTGAAGTCAACCATGTAACGGGACAACTCAGTCGAGCGCTGCCTATGATGCAGCAAACGGAAAAACTTGCTCGTCAATATCATGTCTATCACCAAGCGCTATGGGCGCAACTACAACAAAGTGAAATACTAATTGCCCAAGGTTACGTGCAAGCGGCGTATGAAGTGCAAGAAAGCGCCTTTCGATTGATCGAAGAGCAGCAACTGCACCAAGTCCCAATGCACGAGTTCTTACTACGAGTCAGAGCACAAATCCTATGGTGTTGGAACCGTCTTGATGAAGCCGAAGAGTGCGCATACAAAGGGCTAGACATCCTTGGTAAACACGAACCAAGCAAACACTTACATAGCTACTCAATGATTGCGCGTATCGCCATTGGACGCGGCGAGTTAGATAAAGCTTCGAAGACCATCGAACAAATTCAGCACCTAATGAAAGAGTCGACTTACCACGTTGACTGGACAGCCAACGCTTCGTTATCCCTACTGCTCTATTGGCAGGCGAGAGGTGACTTAGAAGCGATTGAGCAATGGCTTGAAACCGCTATCAGGCCGGATAACGCGTGTAATCACTTTTTACAACTTCAATGGCGCAACATTGCCCGCGCTCAAATTTGCCTCGGACAATTTGATGCAGCAAAGGAAACACTCGCGTTTTTATCCAAAGAAGCAGACACCTATCAATTGGTTACCGACACCAATCGAAACCTGATTGTAGAAGCGATTCTTTGGGTCCAGCTCGGTGATAATGACACAGCAAAAGTGCGTCTAAAAGAAGCGCTAGTACTAACCAACCAGACCGGAATGATTGGCAACTTTCTTATTGATGGTGGCACGATTGGTCACCTACTTGAAAAGCTCGCTTCTCGTTCCGAGCTAGGCGATCTAGAGCGCCATCGCGCACAGTTGTTGATGAAAAATATCAACACCACACAACGCAGTCGCTCAGTGCACTTTAATGAAGAATTCGTCGAGAAGTTAGTCAATCACCCTAATATTCCTGAGTTAGTACGTACTAGCCCGCTAACCCAGCGTGAATGGCAGGTTCTGGGACTCATTTACTCAGGGTTTAGCAATGAGCAAATTGCACAAGAGCTTGATGTCGCGGGTACCACAATAAAAACGCACATTCGTAACCTTTACCAAAAACTTAATATTGCTAACCGTAAAGAGGCCATCAGCACCGCTGAAAATCTCTTACAGTTAATGGGATATTAAGCCTATTACTATCGATGAGTGCTAGCACAGAGCAGTAAGCGCTAATACAAAGCAGTAAGCGCTATCACAAAGCAATAAGCCCTAGCATGACGCAATGACTAAAACAGCGTGATAGCTAGGGCTTAGCCATAAAAAAAACGCTCACAGGAGAGAGCGTTTGGGCAAATTGGTATATCCATCAATAGACGTTGGAAACCCTCCCGGACGAAAAGCCTCCACCTCCGCCCAAATTATTCTCTAATGCCCCTTAACCGCATATTGCGACGGCGCAGATATTCAAGCGTAATGAGCAAGAGCACTGACATCAAAATTAATAGCGATGCGACTGCCAATATCGTTGGGCTGATTTGCTCTCGAATACCCGACCACATTTGCCTTGGTACAGTACGCTGCTCTGCGCCAGTCAAAAACAACGCCACGACCACCTCATCAAATGACGTGCCAAACGCAAACAAGCCACCCGATATCATACCGGGACGAATCAGAGGAAAGGTCACCTTCCTAAAGGCATAAACCGGATTCGCGCCTAAACTGGCCGCTGCTTTCGTAAGAGTATGATCAAAACCACTCAGTGTCGCACTCACGGTAATGACAACAAAAGGCGTGCCGAGAGCAGCATGGGCCAGAATAATCCCAGGCATGGTTTGAGCAAGACCAAAACGGGTATAGAAGAAGTACATTGCCGCAGCAGAAATAATCACAGGCACAATCATTGGAGAAATCAACAGCGCCAAAATCACATTACGAAACGGCAGCTTGGCATTCGATAACCCTAATGCCGCTAATGTCCCTAACAGCGTCGCCAACAACGCTGCCATCGAAGCGATAAACGTACTGTTTTTCAATGCTTGTAACCATTGCTGATTAGTAAACATCTCCTGATACCAACGTAGCGAATAAGCGGCGGGATCAAGATTAAGCATGCCTTCTGTAAAGGTAAAATACGGCGTCGCATTAAACGATAACGGCACAATAATCATGATGGGCGCAATTAAGAACAATAAAACCATGCTGCAAAACATCAAGTACGCCCAATAGCCTGATCGTTCTATCCGAGATGCGTAGATAGGTAGAGCCATAACGTTAACCTCCCACTCGAAGATTGTTGATACCAACCACACGGTTGAATAAGTAAAACAGTCCTAAAACGAGTACTAATAACAACCCACCAAGCGCACCAGCCATCCCCCAATTCAATGACGTTTGCATGTGATACGCGATCATATTGGAAATCATTTGCCCGCTGCGACCGCCTACCAGCGCAGGAGTAATGTAAAAACCAATCGACAAAATAAAGGTCAGCAAACATCCGGCCCCTACGCCGGGTAATGTTAACGGCATATAGACTTGAGTAAACGCGATGCGTGGCGTGGCGCCTAATGAGCGCGCGGCTCTAAAATACGTAGGACTAATTCCCTTCATAACGCTATATAGCGGCAATATCATAAACGGCAGTAAAATATGCACCATGGCAACCACAGTACCAAACGTGTTGTGAATCAATGACAAGCGTTCATCAATCACACCCAACCAAACTAATAGGTCATTCACCACCCCCTGATTTTGTAACAACACAATCCAAGATGTTGTCCGCACAAGGAGCGAGGTCCAAAACGGCAATAAGACCACAATCAATAACAAGTTAGCGCGTTTATCCGGTAAATTTGCCAACAAGTACGCCAACGGATACGCCAAAATTAAACACACCACCGTGATGACCAAAGACATCCAAATAGTCTTATAAAACAGACCCAAATAGATTTGTCTCGACTCCACTTGCTGGACAATCGATCCAGACTCATCCACTTTAAGATCCAGAGCTGAAAGATAATAATGGCTGGTATAAGCTGAATTGAGGTTTTTGATCGCCCCCCAGTACTTTGCTTTTGACCAACGCTTATCAATGGTAACCAGCTGCGCATAAGAGACGGCTCCCGCGTCAAGTTTGCTCAATTTGCGACCGGTTTTCATCAGTAGACTGCGCATTCCCGCCATTTCGATATTCAGTCTATTGGCCAGTTTAGGCAACGTCTTGGCTAAATAGAGCGCTTTAATCTCCTGAGCGAAGGTGTTGCTAACATGGTCGCTAGGATCCGCTCCCGCTTGCCACTCCACAATGGCGACAGAAGTTTGGGGAAGCGCATTAACCACGGAAGAGTTATCAACACTTCGATGCAGCATTTCTAAAATCGGAAAAGCAAACGTCAACAAAATAAAACAAACTAAAGGAAGGGTAAGGAAAAGGGATCGAGTTTGTTTCCGTCGCTCTGCTTTCGCTAATTGCTGTGATAAATCTCGCTCTTCACTTGTCAGTTGCTTGTGTAGTGTCGTAACAGATTCTAAGGAAGACAGTTCGCGACTCATACCATCATCTCCTCTTTCTTGGGGGATTCCGATGGCGAAGAAATACAATCAAGCGCATGGCAATCTTCTGCTCGCCAACCCAGCTCTACTTCTTCACCTAGTTCGACTCCTAAGCCGTGCTCTGAACTGTTTGGCACTTTGACCACTAAACGCGTCAAATCAGCCACGTCGATAATCAGCCGAAAGTGATCACCGTGATAAATCATCTCTTCCACCCGCCCAACCAGTCGGTTAGGGATGTCGGCTCCGTATGGGCGCAATATGATTTTTTCAGGACGCACCGATAACATAGTGTCGCTTTGCGTACCGCCAACAAGCACCGGTTTTGCCTGCAACTTGTGAGGACCAACGCACACGTGGCAGCGGGTTTGCTCCACTGACTGCACTTTCCCTTTTATCTGATTATTTTCACCAATAAATTGCGCAACAAAAGTATTGCTCGGTGATTCATACAACTCACTTGGTGGGGCCAATTGCTGTACCGCGCCATCGTTAAACACCGCAATACGATCCGACATCGTTAGCGCTTCATCTTGATCATGCGTCACATATAAAATCGTAATACCAAGCTTTTCATGTAGATGCTTGATTTCCATCTGCATGGTTTCTCTGAGCTTCTTATCTAGCGCCCCTAATGGCTCATCCATCAATACTAACTTAGGTTCAAAGACCAAGGCTCTGGCTAACGCTACCCTTTGTTGTTGACCTCCCGACAATTGTTTCGGGTACCGATTCGCCACTTGTGATAACTCCACCATCTCCAACACATCCAAGACCCTTTGCTTCACTTCTTCAGCAGGCATCTTTCGAACCTTGAGTGGAAAGGCTAAGTTCTCAGCGATCGTCATATGCGGAAACAACGCATAGTTTTGGAACACCATGCCGATGTCTCGTTTATGCGGGGCTAAATTATTAACGGGCGTGCCATCGATATAGATCTCGCCATTGGTCGCGGTCTCAAACCCAGCCAACATCATCAAGCAGGTCGTTTTTCCTGAACCAGAAGGTCCAAGCATGGTGACAAACTCTCCGGGAGCGATATTTAAGTTAAAGTCTTTAACAACAAGGTTTTTGCCGTCATAGGTTTTCTTCACATGCTGAAAACTCACATAATCCGTATTATTCGCTTTCATTTCTCTGCCTTCATCCATTTGAAAACAGAGCACCCCAAAGGGTGCTCACCGGTAGTGTTGCTTACAATTTGTACTTAGATAGATCAGGTCTTGAAGCGAGTGATGCTTCAACAAGACTAATCACAGCTTGACGTTCCTCGCCTTGAAGCAGCTGACGAGGTGGACGAACTTGCTCTGATCCTCGACCGCAAACTTGCTCCGCGAGCTTGATGCATTGCACTAGGGTAGGAATGGTGTCGAGTTTCAGTAGTGGTAAGAACCAACGATAGATTTCCAGCGCTTCGGCATAGCGCCCTTGGCTGGCTAGTTTATAGATGGCCACCGACTCAGCTGGAAAGGCATTCGTCAGTCCCGAAATCCACCCCGTCGCACCCAGCATTAATGATTCTAATGCGATGTCATCCACACCGCTGAAAACCGTAAAGCGGGAATCAAACTCATTGAACAATTCGGTGATTCTACGGGTATCGGTTGTGGACTCCTTTATCGCAACAATATTGTCGAACTGCGCCAGTTTTGCCATGATTTCAAGATTCACATCCACACCATAAGAGACTGGGTTGTTGTAAATCATCATTGGCATTTCGGGTGTCGCTTCCGCTAACGTGCGGTAGTACTCGTACGTTTCTGAATCTGACGTTCGATACACCATCGCTGGCATCACCATACAACCATCAACGCCTATTTTTTTTGCATCTTGCATATAATCAACGGCCGCCGAGGTAATCGACTCCGCCGTTCCGGCGATTAATGGCACTCGACCCGCCACCACCTCTTTAGCCGCTTGCAATACTTGACGTTTCTCTTCTGGATACAGCGCGCAGTTCTCACCTACCGTTCCTAAGCATATGATGCCATTCACCCCATCATTGATCTGATTATCAATCACAGTCTGCGTGGCATCTAAGTCAATCGTAAGGTCGCGTCTAAACTGAGTACTTACTGCTGGGTATACCCCTTTCCAATCAATATTCATTCAATTCCTTCCATTTGTATATTGTATGCAATTTAAAGTTCGAGCCAAAAGCCCATCATGCCCCAACCTCAAGTTGGGATGAGTTTTCAAGTACCACATGCGCTGCTGCTAAATCGGCAAGCGCACTACCAACTGATTTATATAGTGTTATTTCCTCTTGGCTATTAAGCCCTTTCCTGTAACCAGAGACCTTGCCGCGACCCAAAACTTTACCGCTGCATAGCTCTGGTAACTCAGCGATGATCTGTTCCGGTGAAAACTCGCCCTCTGCAATGGGGATGAGTAACTCGCCAGCTTCAGATAAAACATTGATACGACTGTCGACATACACCTTAGATCGCAACACCAATTGTGTATCGCACTCACGCCTATCGTGATGATGGTTACCCACCAAGTCCACATGCGTACCCGCCCTTACCTTTTCTCCCTTAAAAAGCGGTTCTGGCGAGCCCGTCACACACGACACCATGTCGGCACACTGCAAGCCTTGCTCAACATCACTGACAATACTCACTTGGTATTGCCGCTCTCTTGGTAGCGCCTGATATTCCGCACCATGAACAATTTTTTCTGCTGTCATCGCGGATTTTTGTTGGTCTCTACCCCATATCAGCACCCGCTTCAACGGTCTGATAGCGGCATACGCCCAAGCAAAATAAGCCGCTAAATGACCATTACCACAGATCAGAAGAGTATCTGCGTCCGAGCGCGCCAAATAATCGGCCGCTAATGCCGACGCCGCTGCCGTGCGCCAGTACGTCAATACTTTCGCATCCATAGAAGCCAATGGCGTACCGTCCTGACGGCGAAAAGCCAACAATCTTGATGACAACACGTCTTTACTATCTGAGATGTTGCTTGGAAAATACGTGAATGCCTTCACGGCAATCAGCTCCTCATTCCAAGCCGGTAATAACGCTAATGCATCATCACTTTCTTTTGATAAGTGCATCACATTTCGCTGCGGTACCGTTGCCGGCTGTGCATACACATGTCTCATGGCGCTGATCAGCGAACTCATACTTAGCGCGCGCTCTATCTGTTCCGACTCAAAAGTGTCCATCTGTCCTCCGTCGTTCCTGCTGAGGTATCGGAGTTAACCCACACCTCAGCTTGTAAGGATTAGTTCTAGTTCAACAACCAGGTATTAAACTCTTCATTGAGTTCATCGGCATAATCTGACCACCACTCATCATTGATAAGAAAGGCCGTGTCGAAATTACCTGGCGCGGTGGGTAAACTGGCAAGAATTTCTGGACTAACTACCGCTGATGAAGACTTTCTTGTGGGTCCATAGGCGACGTATTTCGCTTGCTCTGCCAGTGGCGTTGTGCCAGATGAGAAAACGATAAAGTCCATCGCCTTTTGAAGGTTCTTACTGCCTTTCGGAATCGCCCAACCGTTCATGTAGCCGATTTGTCGATCCCAAATAATCTTAAATGGCTGCCCTTCATCTTTTGCCGCATTGTGAATACGCCCATTAAATGCAGAGGCGATCACCACCTCTTTATCCGCTAGCATTTGTGGGGGTTGTGCGCCCGTCGTCCACCATAAAACTTCAGGTTTAATCGTATCGAGCTTCGCAAACGCTCGCGCTCGACCTTCTTCCGTTTCAAGCTGGCTGTATACCTCTTCTGGCTTAACGCCATCGGCTAGCAGCGCCCATTCAAGGTTTCCTTGCGGTTGCTTTTGTAGTGCGCGACGACCAGGAAAATTCTGCAAATCAAAGAGATCAACCAATTTGCTAGGAACCGGCTTTCCTGCAAAAGCTTCCTCATTCACCGCTAAGATGGTGGAAACGACAATAGTGTTGATCGCACACTCATGAATCGCGCCATCAATAAAGTCTTTCTCAGCAGGGGTTCCATCGCTTCCTTTTGGCAAGATGCTCGGATCAAACGGTTCTAATAAACCTTCTGCACAACCTCGTACGATGTCTGGCTTATCAAGGGAAACTAAATCCCAACGGACATTATTCGCCTCAACTTGTGCCTTAATTTCTGCCAAGCCACCGCTAAAGTCCTCTGAAACAATGGTCGTTCCTGTACTGGCAATAAATGGCTTGTGATAAGCCTCTACTTGGCTCTTTGTAAAAGCGCCCCCCCAAGACACAACGGTTAATTTATCTTCTGCTGATGCATTAAACGACGCCGCCGCAGTGATTGCAGACAGCATTATTGTCATCGGCACCAAGTTCACTCTAGACATATTTCTTTCCTTTTTTGTCTTTCCCATTAAGGCATCTTGGTACGACTATTTGACGCCATTTCATTAACTATTTATTAACATAATTGTTAAGTATATTTTATACAATATTTAATATTAAAAAATTTTAACTAAATCGGCGTAGTGTGAAAGGCGCCACATTTAACGAAGTAGGTTGCTTTTCGATCATCTGCCCCATTAACTCCGCAGTAATGGCCGCATGGGTCAAGCCTAAGTGTTGATGCCCAAAAGCCAGCAAAATATTGCCATCACAGACCGAGTCAATAACCGGCAATGAGTCACTGATTGTTGGGCGACAGCCCATCCACTCTTCTCCCAACATCGCTTTATCAATGCCGTCTTGAAGCATGATGTCGCCTTGCTCTGCCAGTAGCCGAGTTCGCTTGTTATTGAAAGGTGCACTGCTTCCCGCATATTCCACCGTCCCTGCTAATCTCAAACCATATTTCATCGGAGTCATGATAAATTTTCGATCCGCACTGCTTACCGGTATCGGCAACCGATCCTGGTGATCATCAACCATGACGTGATAGCCTCTTTCTGCTTGAATAGGCACTTTAATACCGGTCAAGGACTCAACGAAGTGACCAGAATGAACACCAGCAGCAATCACGACGTTATCGAAAGCCAAGGTGGTACCAGCACTTTGAATTTCGGCGTTTGAGGTGATTTTTTCAACCCCTTTCTGAACGAATTCTCCACCGAGTGAAGTGTACGCTTTTTCTATTGTAAGGCACATTTCATAAGGCTCTAGGGTATGCCCGGTATTAGGAAAAAACACCCCGTGACGTACTTGCAACCCTAATTTTGGCAACCTTTTTCGTAGCTGCTTTTTATCCCAAACCTCATACTCCACATCACAATGTTCAAGTGACGATAAGGTCGCTTGATAAGCGTGAAACAAAGCATCGCTTTCAAACACTAAAAGCGACCCATCCATTTTGATTAACTCTTGTTGGTGGATAGACTCAAGCAGCCGATACCAACTATCAACGGCTGACTGATTCAAGCTACTTATCGCCTTGGTAGAGCGTTCATAGGTTCTCTTTCTTGCGCTAAATAAAAAACGAATCATCCAAGGTAACGTTGCAAAAACGTCCCTCCAACGAATGGATAATGGGCTCTGAGAAGAAAAGAGCATGCTCGGTATTTGCAACAAAAGACTGGGGGTCGCGAGTGGGAAAACTTGCTCTGTGGCGATATGACCGGCGTTGCCTTTCGAGCACCCCTCAGCAGGGCCTTGTTTATCGAATATTGTCACTTGATGGCCTTGCTGTTGAAGATGCAGCCCAATCGTAAGACCAATGACTCCCCCTCCAACCACCGCAACTTTCTGCATTTTCGATCCTCCTGAATTATTCATGATCTTGCTTCGCATCACACTTCACAATATAAATTGTATAAAATATACTTAACATTAAGTTAACATTGATTGCGCATAATTCAACCACTTTGTTATCAGAGGACCTGAAAATGAGACAAGGCACCTTTTTTTGTATCGATGCTCATACCTGTGGCAATCCCGTACGATTGGTTGCTGGTGGGGTACCACCGCTCGAAGGCAATACCATGAGTGAAAAACGTCAATACTTTCTCACGCACTATGATTGGATTCGTCAGGCATTAATGTTTGAACCACGCGGTCATTCGATTATGTCAGGTTCTGTGGTGCTGCCTCCTTGCAGCAGTAATGCTGACGCCTCGATCTTATTTATTGAAACGAGCGGGTGCTTACCGATGTGCGGACATGGCACGATTGGCACTGTCACCGCCGCCATCGAGAACAAACTCATTCATCCTAAGGTTCCGGGACAACTTATTCTCGACGTGCCTGCAGGGCAAATTACCGTCCACTATCAGATGGACGACGACAAAGTGACATCAGTGAAAATCTTTAATGTACCCGCCTACCTCGCCCATCGAGATGTCAAAGTCTATGTGGAGGGAATGGGTGAAATTAGTGTGGATGTCTCCTATGGAGGAAACTACTACGTCATTGTCGATCCCCAAGAAAATTACTTGGGACTAGAGCATTACTCACCCGATGAAATTCTGATCCTTAGCCCTAAAGTACGCCAAGCCGTTTCTGATGCGGTGCAGTGCGTGCACCCCGACGACCCCACCGTCAAAGGCGTCTCACATGTTCTGTGGACAGGCACACCAACGCAACCGGGAGCGACTGCGAAAAATGCGGTTTTCTACGGTGATAAAGCATTGGACCGCTCACCTTGTGGAACAGGCACCAGCGCTCGCATGGCGCAATGGCATGCCAAAGGCCGACTTGCCCAAGGAGAAGACTTTATCCATGAGAGTATCATTGGCAGTTTATTCCATGGTCGTATTGAGTCAGAGACCAGCGTCAATGGCAAAGCGGCGATCTTGCCGAGTATCGAAGGATGGGCGCAAGTGTATGGCCACAACACAATTTGGGTCGACGACAACGACCCTTATGCCTACGGATTTGAAGTAAAATAATCAACAAAGGACAACACAATCATGGTTAAGCCCGATACTTTTCAAGCCATTAACGCCTTTACTGGGGAGCCAATCATCGGCTCATTTCCAATACAAGGCAAAGATGACGTAGATGCAGCATGCATGAGCGCCCATAAGATTGCGCGAGAATACCGATACACCTCCAGTGAACAACGTGCTCAACTGCTTGACATCATCGCAGAGAAACTGTTGCTACGCACCGATGAAATTGCGGCGCGCGCGCATTTGGAAACCGCACTGCCCCTTCCTCGTTTAAATGGTGAAATGGGCAGAACCGCCAATCAATTACGATTATTTGCCAGCGTGTTACGTCAAGGTCACTGGCACCGAGCCATTGTTGATACGCCAGATCCACAAAGACAGCCGCTCGCAAAGCCCGATATTCGTCAGCAGCATATTGCTTTAGGTCCTGTCGCCGTATTTGGAGCCTCCAACTTTCCACTGGCCTTTTCTACCGCTGGCGGCGACACCGCCTCTGCACTTGCCGCTGGTTGCCCAGTAATTGTCAAGGGTCACAGCGCCCACCCGGGAACCAGTGAATTGGTCGCACAATGTATTCAACAAGCGCTATCCGAATGCGAACTACCGCAAGCTGTTTTCACCTTGTTGCAAGGAAACAAACGCGAATTAGGTACCTCACTGGTTTCTCATCCACTTGTTCAGGCGGTTGGGTTTACCGGGTCAGTCGGCGGTGGACGCGCTCTGTTTGATTTAGCTCAGCAGCGCCCTATTCCCATTCCATTTTATGGGGAATTAGGTGCTATCAACCCAACGTTTATTTTCCCGAATGCCCTAAATGACTATCAAAGCCTTGCCGAGCAATTCGTCCAATCCATGACGCTAGGCTGTGGACAGTTTTGCACTAAGCCAGGTGTTATATTTGTGGTTGATGACGCTAACTCCAGTGCGTTTATTGAGACGGCTCAACACCTCATCAGCCAGCAAAATGGTCATGTGCTATTAACCCCAAGCATTCGTGATGCGTATTGCCAACACATCCAGCTACGAGCAAAAGATGCCGGTTTATTGCATAGCCGAAATCAAAATATTAGTGAAGGCGTCGCCAGTACACTATTTGTGACCGATAGCCAAGCATGGCGCAATAACCCACAGTGGGAAGAGGAGATTTTTGGTCCCCAATCCATGATTGTCCTTTGCCGTGATATCGACGATATGCAAGCATTAAGTGAGCAATTAGCTGGATCACTCACCGCCACCATTCATGCCGATAGCAAAGACTATCCGCAAGTCACGCGGTTATTAGCTAGGTTGGAAGAAATGGCCGGGCGAATCGTCTTTAATGGCTGGCCAACGGGTGTAGAAGTCAGTTATGCCATGATACATGGTGGCCCCTACCCTGCGTCCACTCATGCGGCGTCGACATCCGTCGGGGCAAGCGCTATTGAGCGCTGGCTTAGACCTGTCGCCTATCAATCACTCCCTGAAGCCTTACTGCCACCAGCATTAAGTTCATCAAACCCTTTATCAGTACCGAGATTAGTTGATGGTAAAACGTGGATGGTAAAAGGTTGATGGCAAAATAAGTCACCGACTAAAAAGGCACCAATTGGTGCCTTTCTTATCGCATACGTCTCAAAAAATCGCCATCAAGACCAGAACCGTCGCAATAATCACTACACTCAGTGTATATTGGATAAAATATCGATTTCCCGGAGACTTGGATGTCACAAAAACCCATATTTAAAACCCGTACTCAACTAGTAGAAGAAGCCATTCGTACCCGGATCCTCAAAGGTGAGTTCAAAACAGGTCAACCATTGCGACAAGATGCATTGGCTCAAGAATTTAATGTCAGTCGTATTCCGGTACGAGAAGCGCTAGTACAACTAGAGGCGCAAGGGTTAGTGAGCTTTGAAGCCCATAAAGGGGCCACAGTAACTGAGCTTTCTCCCGATAAAATTGATGAATTATTTGAGCTCAGGGCAGTTATAGAGTGCCACATTCTAGAACGCGCGATTCAAAACATGACAGAAGCGGATCTCAATCGAGCTCAACAAGTGCGCGAACGATTTGAAAGTATCGTCAATAGTGGTGATGAGGTAGAAGAGTGGAGCAACTACAACTACGAATTTCACAAAGCGCTATACAGCCCAGCTAACATGCCTGAAACCATGGATATTATTAGCAACCTTAACACCAAATGTGATCGGTATATTCGGCTACAACTGCTGTTTACTACCGGTATTAAGAAAGCGGAAGACGAACATCTCGCCCTGTTTGAAATGTGCCAAAACAAAGATGTAGACGGTGCTAAATACCTACTCAAAAAGCACATTATCGAAGCGGGTACCGCCATTAGAAACTTACTACTTGAACGGCAAAACCCTAAAACATAATGCCCCTAAGGCATAGCAAACCTAAGTATGAACAGTCGTTAGTCAGTCGTTAACCTAAGGAGTGGATCAAAGATGCATGTAGGACCACGATTTATACTCGCTGCAATACGGAAAAAAATAAAAGATGAGGGTCTCGGTTATAGCGCATTATCCGATAGAACCGGGATTCCTCTCTCTACGATTAAACGTCACCTACACAGTCCTACCCTTGGGTTAGACAAAATTTTAATGTACGTAAACTATCTCAACACCGATTTAATTGAACTGTCTAAAATCGCCAATCAAATTCAACATGAAAATGCACAAATTATCTGCGGCGATTTAAGTGATTTGTTTTTGGACCACCCCTATTTACTTGATTTTATTTACATGCTCACCGCACGCAACCTCTCCCCAGACGCTATTGCACGGACACATGACCTCGACGATATCAGTCTAAGGTTCTATCTGCGTATCGCTGAAATCTTGGGGTATATCGAAGACTTTGGCGATGGTGTGATCTACCGCTCTGGCAGCCGATTTCTTACCGAAGAAGGCTCTAAGCTAGATGCGTTATTTAGGCAACGATTCCAAGACGAATCCCTATCACACCCAATCCCTGCAAATTTTTGTATTGGCCGTATTCGCCTCACGCCCTCTCAAATCGACCAACTTGAACAAGACTTCTACGCTAAATTGATCGAATTAAATGCCATGAACACATCATGTGAAGAAGGAGAACTCACTAATATTCTGATGCGATTTACGCCCGGAAAACAAATTCTCTTTTCAGATGGGCTTCCTAACATTGACGGCACACTGCTCAAACAAATTTCAGAACGCTTCAATCAAATAAAAAACCAAGCCGAATAACGATCAAGACACTTATTTCATCACCGCTGGTGCTACACCAAGTTCAATAAAGCGCAAACTTCTCTCACACTATTTATCTTGGTCTCAGTTTCTGAGACCAACAAGCTCTCCGAATGACGTCTCGTTAATAAAATGTTAACAACTCATTGCGCGAAGATTTTATACAATATACCTTTTCCTTGTTGGATAACCATAACGACACAACGAGGAAGTGATGAATAAAAGTAAACTGTTGATATTAAGCGCTATCGTTGCAAGCGCGCTCGCCGGAACCGCGGTTGCAAAACCGTATCCACAAGGAACTCAACTCGCAAAAGAGCAAGCGATTACACTCAATAATGGCGCGGAAGTCACCTCAATCGATCCTGCAAAACAAGCTGCAGAGCCTGCCTTTAATCTCGGTCGAGATTTGTTCGAAGGGCTCACCGTGCAAGATAAAACCGGTAAAACCATACCCGGTATTGCCACCGCTTGGCACGCCAGTCATAACAATACCGTCTATACCTTTCAGCTTCGCCAATCTAAATGGTCTAACGGCGAGCCGCTCACCGCTCATGATTTTGTGTACAGCTGGCAACGACTGCTCGACCCTAACACCGCCTCCCCTTATGCATGGTTTGCTGCGATACCAAAAATCAAAAACTCCGCCGCTATCATGAAAGGAAAAATGGCGCCAGATACGCTAGGTGTTCGCGCAATCGATGATTATACCTTTGAAGTCACCCTTGAGCAGTCCGTCCCCTTCTTTATCAAACTGCTGGGGCATCCTGTCTTAGCGCCAGTGCATCAAGCGACCATTGAAAAACACGGCAGTAATTGGACTCAACCAGAGAATATCGTCACTAACGGCGCGTTCACAGTGTCTAGCTGGAAGGTCAATGAAAAAATGGTGATGACCAAAAACCCGCACTATTGGGACGCTAACAATGTGGTCTTAGATAAGGTGACGTGGCTTCCGATTGGAGATGCCAATGTGGCACTTAATCGCTACCTTGCGGGTGATATTGACCAAGCGCTATCTATTCCATCCGCTCAAAAGAAAAAACTGTTAAAACAATACCCTGAGCAGGTCGCCGATACCAGTGCATCTCTTGGCTCCACATTTTACTACCTCAATACTGAAAAGGGGCCAACCAAAGACATTCGAGTCAGAACCGCGCTGTCCTATGCCATTGATCGTACTATCCTCACCAAAGCGATCTTGAAAAATGGCGGCATCCCTATGTTCACGCTGGTGCCACCTCAAACCGATGGCTTCAAAAGTCATACGCCCGACTATGCGACTTGGACACAAAAACAGCGTAACGAACAAGCTAAATTGCTGCTCAAAAATGCGGGTTACGACAAAGAGAATCCGTTAAAACTCACCTTCACCGTGCCGACATTTTCTAACGACGTAAAGATGGCAACGGCGATGGCTGGTATGTGGAAAAGTGTCTTAGGTGTGCAAATCGACATTCAGCAACTCGAACCTAAAGTATTTTACGCCCTAAAAGATCCCGGTAACGTCAGCCGAGGGGGTTGGACAGCCGACTACAATGAAGCGTCAACGTGGCTGGATATTTTTGTCTCCAACGGTGAGTACAATGACTCAAAATACAATAACGCCGTGTACGACAAGCTAATGAGCGAGTCAAAAGTATTGGCTGATCCTTCTCAGGCATACATCCAAGCAGAAACCTTGTTGATTGACGAAATGGCGATCATCCCCGTTTACCGTCCTGGCAATGACCAATACTTGGTTAAACCCCATATTGGCGGGTATGAACGCACCAATCCTGAATCTTCCTATTACCGAAAGAATGTCTACGTCCTAGCGCAATAAAGGCATAACGCTTGGGCCTACCTGACAGCAACGTCTCTAATAACGAAATGAGCGACGTGGGTAGGCCCCTTTTTCACTTTATATGGAGGTGATTATGTTGTGGTACATCTTACGGCGAGTCTGCATCGCTATTCCAACCTTACTTTTTATCGCACTGGTTTCATTTTGGCTGATGCATATCGCACCCGGTGGACCATTCGATATGGAACGACCGATGCCCGAAATTGTTCGCGCTAATATTGAAGCGAAATTTCATCTTAATGAACCGTTTCTGGTGCAGTATTTCCTCTACATTAAGAACTTCGTGCAGGGTGATTTAGGCCCAAGCTTCGTCTACCATGACTTTACAGTCACCCAACTGGTAGCTCAATCTTGGCCAGTTTCCGCCGTCCTTGGCGTACTTTCTTTTTGTATTTCCGTACCAATTGGCATGTTACTCGGCACTATCGCAGCATTAAATCGTAATAGCCGCCTCGACTACTTGCTGATGTCACTTTCCATGACTGGCGTGGTGATCCCTGCATTTGTTCTCGCCCCCGTGTTAGTCACGGTGTTTTCCATTCATTTAGGGTGGCTGCCTGCGGGAGGGTGGGAAAACGGCTCGGCGGCATTTTTAGTTCTACCGGTACTGAGCTTAGCTATTGGGTCAGTGGCAAGTATTGCGCGTGTTATGCGCGGCGCCATGATAGAAACCCTGAATCAGCCGTATATTCGCACCGCGCAAGCCAAGGGGCTATCAACGGCTTACCTGTTATTTCACCATGCTCTTCGCCCGTCACTCATTCCTGTGATTGCCATGTTAGGTCCTGCCTTTGTCGCTGTCGTCACGGGTTCAGTGATCATCGATATTTTCTTTGGTACGGGAGGGATGGGACAACACTTTGTCTCTGGCGCACTTAACCGAGACTACGGATTAGTCATGGGGATTACCTTGATTGTCGCCACTCTCACGATCTTTTTTAATTTAGTTGTCGATCTGCTTTACACCGTGATTGACCCAAGAATCCAAGTTTAGGTGGCACTATGATAACCACTAAAAAACTCGACGCTTCTCAATTTTCAGAGCAAGTTGTTAGCAATATCGACGCCGTTGAAGGGCGCAGCTTATGGCAAGATGCATGGGGGCGATTTAGAAAAAACCGCGCCGCGATGACTTCCGTTTATTTACTGGGTTTTATCGTTTTATGTATTACGCTTGGCCCTCACCTCACCCCGTTTAGCCATGACGAGATTGACTGGAATGTCGTTAGTGACCCTTATGAACTTGGCAAGCCATCCGTTGCGACCAAGCACTATTTTGGTACTGATGATTTAGGCCAGGACTTGTTTGCTCGCACCATGAAAGGCGGTCAACTTTCCATCATGGTCGGCTTTATGGGGGCGCTGGTTGCCGTTGTCATTGGCACGATCTGGGGCAGTATTTCTGGCTACCTTGGTGGCGCGGTTGATGGCGCAATGATGAGAGTAATTGAAATCCTCGACTCCGTCCCATTCATGTTTATGGTCATACTTTTTGTCACCCTGTTTGGCAACAATATTTATTTGATCTTCGTGGTCATTGGCATGGTGTCTTGGCTTGGCATCGCCCGCGTGGTTCGGGGCGTGACATTTAGCATTAAAAAGCGTGAATTTATTGAAGCCGCACACTCGATTGGCGTATCAAAACTCACCATCGTTCGCCGCCATATTTTACCGAATGTACTGGGAATTGTGATGGTGTACTCCTCCCTAATGGTGCCTGGCTTTATCATGTTTGAATCTTTTCTTAGCTTTCTAGGCTTAGGCGTACAACCACCTGATACCAGCTGGGGCATTCTCATTGCTGAAGGTGCAAAAACCATCGATGTGGCACTTTGGTTGTTATTGTTCCCATCAACATTTTTGGTCGCGACCCTGTTCTGTTTCAATTTTATTGGTGACGGGCTGCGAGATGCGCTTGATCCCAAAGACCGCTAGGAAGGCACTGCTATGACAATACTGACCATTAACAATATGAATGTCGACTTTGCAACGGCCGACGGCAATGTGAAAGCCGTGAATAACCTTAATTACAGCATTAGCGCAGGTGAAACCCTCGGTATCGTTGGCGAGTCTGGTTCAGGTAAAAGCCAATCCGTATTCGCGCTAATGGGGCTGACCGCACATAACGGTAGAGTATCTGGGGAAGCGAATTTGCATGGTGAAAACTTGCTCACCATGTCTAAAGCTCAGCTCAATCACATTCGTGCAGAAAAAATCAGCATGATTTTTCAAGATCCAATGACGTCACTCAATCCGTTTATGAAGATTGGCAAGCAGTTGTGTGAAGTGCTGATAATACATAAAGGCCTCACGAAAAGGGAGGCGAGGCACGAGTCTATAAAAATGTTAGATGCCGTGCGTATCCCCTCTCCAGAAACACGACTAAACCAATACCCTCATGAACTTTCTGGAGGCATGAGGCAACGGGTCATGATCGCGATGGCACTGCTTTGTCGCCCTGAACTGCTCATCGCAGATGAACCTACGACTGCGCTTGATGTGACCGTACAAGCGCAAATACTCACGCTGCTTAAAGAGCTGCAACAAGAGTTCAACACCGCCATTTTGCTGATTACTCATGATATGGGTGTCGTCGCGGAAATGTGCGATCGAGTATTGGTAATGTATGGGGGTAATCGTATGGAGCAAGCCGATACTGAAAGTCTGTTTAACACGCCCTCTCATCCCTATACACAAGGTTTATTGCGCGCTATCCCTTCCGTAACAGAAGATATGGATCGCCTCCCAACTATCCCCGGTAGCCCACCAAGCGCACTCATTAATCATAAAGGCTGCCCGTTCAAAGAACGTTGTGAACACTATAAACCAGAATGCAGCGTCGCGATGCCAGCATTTTTACCAGTAAGACCTAATCAATCCATTGCTTGTCATGTCTTTGGTCAGCAAACCGTTACGCCTATTCTACAGACCGCTTAAGGAGGCAATATGAATCGCAAAGAAATACTGCTCGCGGCGCAAGATCTCCACGTGCATTTCAGTGTCAAAAAACATCTCTTGCCCAGCAAGCGTAAAGTGGTCAAAGCCGTCAACGGTATCGACCTTGATGTCTACCGAGGCGAAACCCTTGGTATTGTGGGGGAATCTGGATGCGGCAAGTCAACATTAGCAAGAGCATTGCTTCGTCTGATTGAACCGACAAGTGGCGCACTGGTCTGGAAAGGCGAAGACATGCGTGCATTTGGGCGCAGTGAGCTCACCAAAAAACGTCGCGAGTTCCAAATGATCTTTCAAGACCCTTCAGCAAGCTTAAACCCAAGGATGACCATTGCCGATTGCATTGCCGAGCCTCTCTTCACTCACGAGCCTCAACTCAAGCGACAGGAAATTGAAGCACGCGTGATCGCAATGATGGACAAAGTTGGCCTGTTGGCCAGCCAGCGAAATCGTTACCCTCACGAGTTCTCTGGCGGCCAATGCCAACGGGTTGGAATAGCTCGAGCACTGATACTCAACCCAGAGTTAGTAGTGTGCGATGAACCCGTTAGTGCGCTTGATGTCTCCGTTCAAGCTCAAGTGATTAACCTGCTTGACGATCTTAAAAAAGAGATGGGGCTAACCTTAGTCATGATTGCCCATGATCTCAGTGTCGTGCGGCATATCAGTGACCGTGTCATGGTAATGTACCTAGGAAAACCAATGGAAGTGGGTCATTACCAACATGTTTTTGATCATGCACACCACCCTTATACCAAAGCACTGCTCTCTGCAGTGCCCATTGCCAATCCTGCACAGGCTAAAAACCGTAACGTCCAACTGCTGAGTGGCGACTTACCCTCGCCGTTAAACCCGCCCAGTGGTTGTGTATTCCGCACCCGTTGCCCAGAAGCAACCGCAATATGCGCAGAGCAAGCGCCGACCAAAACTGGTCTCAATGATCACCATATTTTTTGTACTCATTCAACATTAGGAAGCCACCCTCTATGAAGACAACCTCCGTTAGTGAACGTTTGGCCTCACTTCGTCGCTCAATGAACGAACATGGATACAGCGCAGTTATCGTGACAAATAACGATCCACATAGCAGCGAATATTCTGCTTCCCATTGGCTAGCGAGAAACTGGGTTTCCGGTTTTACCGGTTCGGCAGGCAATGCCGTCGTGACAGCCGATGCTGGTGGAGTATGGACTGACGGGCGTTACTATATTCAAGCAGAAGAACAACTGACTGGCTCGTCTCTATCACTATTTAAAGCCAAAGAATCCGCAACCCCCAGTATTGCGCAGTGGCTTGCACAAACCTTGCCTGCACAGTCCGTTGTTGGCGTAGATGGTCGTTCAATTAGTGCGGCGTTTCATCAAGAGCTTGTCAGTGCATTAACACCGAAAGAGATCAAACTAGAGTTAAAGGATCTCATCACCGCTAACTGGCAAGACCGTCCTAGTCGTCCGGACTCCGCTATTTTTGAGCATGAGTTGCAGTTTTGCGGCGAGTCTATCGCTGAGAAACTGTCTCGATTACGTCGCTACCTCAACGATAAAGGCAGTGATGGATTGTTGGTTTCGACACTAGATGACGTGATGTGGACACTAAATATTCGCGGCGGAGATACACCGTATTGCCCAATATCTGAGTCGTACTTATTACTGACTGCCGATACGTGCCACCTGTTTATTGACCGATTAAAACTTAATGCCACGTTGGAAAAACAGCTACTAGAGCAAGGTATCGTCACGCTTGAGTATGACAATGTGGCAGACAGCATCAATCAACTACCACATCAGGCTGTGATGCATTACTCCGCCACACACACCGATAGCTTGTTGGTGAGCCGTATTCATTCCAGCCTTACCTTGGTCGACGAACCTTGTATCGTAACCCAAATGAAAGCACAAAAAAATGCGACTGAGTTAGGTTCAATGGAACACACATTGATTCAAGATGGCGTGGCCATGACAGCGTTTATGTATTGGCTAGAGCAACAAGTACCTGGCGGGCAAGTCACAGAATTAGCGGCTGAACAAACCCTCCAATCATTCCGAAAATCCATTCCCCTTTACATTTCAGACAGCTTTCGAACCATTGCCGGCTTTGCAGAGCATGGGGCGAAAATGCACTACGCCGCCGATACAGCGAGCAACGCGCTCGTTGATGAAAGCAACTTTTTTTTAGTTGATTCCGGCGGCCAATATCACGGCGGGACAACAGACATCACTCGTACGTTTCATTTTGGAACCCCAACCTTACAGCAGCGCCGAGATTATACCTTGGTGCTTAAAGCGGTGATTCGCCTCACCCAAGCCAAGTTTCTCAAGGGAACAACGGGATCCAATCTTGATATTTTGGCACGTGGCATTCTGTGGCAGCATGGCATCGACTACAAATGCGGAACGGGACATGGTGTGGGTATTGGCTTAAACGTTCATGAAGGACCACAAAACTTCTCGCAAAATCTCAAAGAGGTCGCTCTACAAACGGGCATGGTCATCACCAATGAACCGGGCGTGTACCGAGAGGGGGAGTATGGGGTTCGTATTGAAAATATAATGAAGGTCGTTGAAGTCGAGACGAATGAGTTCGGTGAATTCTACGGATTTGAGACCATTACCATCGCCCCTATTGCGACCAATGCTCTTGAACTATCCATGTTAGACAACACCGACAAGGTTTGGCTTAACCAATATCATCAGCGTGTCTTCCAGTTACTTTCTCCTCATTTAGATAAGCCGCTGTCACAATGGCTACAAGTCGCAACTCAAGCGATTTAAGCGATTTAAGCGATTTAAGCGATTTTATTTGTCACTTTTCCTCTCCCATTTTGCCAGCGAAAGCTGGCTTTTTTTTGCGCACTAAAAAGCCCAACCGAAGTTGGGCTTGTTGATTTACATTCAATTTTTATCGACGACACGTCGTCGCATCAAAATCCACCACTAGCGTAGCATCACTGTATTCACCCGCTACCTTAATGTAACCCCAGTAGTCACTTTGAGCGCTAAGTACAATACACTCGCCATTGCCGATATTGCTAGACACAACATCACTCGCATCACCTGTCGGCCATCCACCATTGCTGTATGACAGCGTTAAATCACCACTACCATGTGCGGTAGAAATCGCGATGTTAGATACCGCATTCACCCCTTCGATACTCAACCATAATGGCTCAGAGGAGGATAAACAAATAGGCTCACCAGCCGTAACACGGCCATCACTAACTGCATTACTACCATCACACACTTGTGGTAATAACATGCCGCCGACTAACTGCTGTGTCCACTGTTCAAATTCAGATTGATATTGGGTGGCCCATTGTTCTGTGTGCGCTTTGTAGGCTGCCCAGTCCCCACGACGCGTTTCAACTAGCATGTTTGCCAGTTCCGCCTCATGTTTTTCAAACATAAACCTTACGGCTAAATAGCCCCAACGATAAATTCGGTCAACGTCAAAGCCATCATACGTCGTCTCGAATATCTCTTTTAGGGTGAAATGTGTCCCATCCTCGATGGTATCCAGCGCGGCTTGGTTATCATTTTCCTTAGAGATATATTCCGCCACCCCTTCACTCCACCACACCACTTTTTCTGTTGGAGTAGTAAAGTTGCCATACATATCAAAACGGCCATCTAGATAGTGAACATACTCATGTTCCAAGTTCCAAATAAAGTGATCCGGATTGGCATAACTTGCCTCGTAGGCTACGAAATTTGGCACATTACCAACGATAGACGGGTCACCTTCTAGGTACATACCACCATTATTGGTATCGATATCAAAAATAGGCCCCGCGTATTTTCGATAATCATCACTAGAATTAAAGATATTCACTTGAAGCTGCGTATTGTGGTCATCCGCCACTGGCTGATTACCCGTCTGTAACTCACCATGAAAATAGGTTTCTTCAAAGCCCATTTTGTCACAGGCAGCCTGCTGTTGAATGGCCGTAAGATCTTGAGACAATATTCGAATCGTATCGCTACATGTATAGGTCTGACTCAGCACCAAACCCTTCAGTTCAGCCTCAAAACCGCAAATCCCAAAGTTGGCACAATCCGAATAATAGCTCGCAACATCGGCGGCAGCTAACCACACCGCATCACCCGTGCCGTACATGGAGTACTGAGTAAATAAGGTTGATAGTTCCGTTGTGACAAGTGGTTCAATCTGAGTATTGGTATACTGGGTCATTCGCGCGAGTTCTCTTCCCGCATTCACCGCCATAAACTCTGAATTTGACCCCAGCTTTGTGGCGTCTTTGGCAAACGCGCTTAAGTTTTTAACTAAGTCATCACGTTTTGCGATGGCCACTTTAAACCCGTTGTTCCACTGTCCACGATACAAAAGCGTGAAGATACCGTTGACCGCACCACGCATATTCCAATGCTGCTCATAGTCGCTATTCCAGCGCAACAGCCATTGGTTGATCACATCCAAATACTCATGTTGCAGCGTTGCGCTGTCCATGGTGGTAATGACCTCACCAAGCACTTTGCCGTGCGCGTCATTACTATCATAAAAATGCTCATTCGCCACAAAGGTATCCACCGCCTCTTTCACTGCGCTTGTTACCCATGAAAGCAAGCTCACACCGTCATTGTAAAACTCCGCATAATAGCCCGCACGTAAGTAAAGGAATAACGCTTCCAGTTCATCGCTGCCGCCACCTTGATAGGCTCGAGACAACTCTGTCGCATGTTTTGCAACGTAGTACATGTTATTGGAATCAAAGGCGGTGATTTGAGTGGCGCTGTTGGCGGCGAACAAATCATTGACACATTCCGCCCCTTGCGAGGTGATTTGAGAAATCAGGGTATTAGTATTGGTCGTAGCAAACCCAGAAACATCACACTCTACCACGGCTTGCTGACTAAACGTCATGACCCTGGGCGATGCGTCTAAGGCCGGAGTAAGATCGTTCGATTCCGACCTTTTTGGCGAAGGCCCTACGTCTACGGAAGCGTCTTGTGAATGAGTTTCTTGCGAATGAGATTCATGGGAGTGATAGGGGTTAATCTCGACCGTTTGAGAAATTGGCGCACTATCCGCCTGTGCGTAGAACCCTGTGCAGGATGCTACCAGTGCCACTGTGAGTTTATTTAGTTCCATCTATTCGTTTCTCTTGTTTATATTGATGTTATCGCCATGCCGTCATGCATCGCGGTTCCCATCTCAAATTAGAGTCTTCAATAGAAGGATGAAACATTTAATTAACAAATCAGAATGTAGGTTCATATTCTGAGCCCAACCGACCCAATTGCTGATTTTATAAAATATAAAATCATGTTGGCCGTGTTTTGAACTATCGATTCAATTCCCTCATTTGTCATGACTTTCCACCCCACATTTTACGCCCTTAATCGGCAACAAAACCGCGCAATCATTGTGTCAGTCTCTCTCATCATTTTTCATTTTACCTCCTCAGAACTGATACACAAAAATGATGCGTAGTCACGCTAAGATAAGAAAGATTGCTTTTTTTCGTGGTTAGCAGTACATATAAGCAGATTCCCTTATTAGGCGCTTAGCGTGCAACGACGACTCGATACATTCCCTTTTATCTTGGCACTTTTTACAGTATCGCTATGCACGACGATATTGTTATTTAGCTATATTGCCGATATCAGTGACTCTGGCGTGTCTTTGCATCCAATCACGATTGTCAGCCCTGAGCGCGCGCCTCATATCGACAACAGTACCCAACTGCTGCGTAGCTCAACTCTGCGCGTTGCACAGCAAAAAGCACAACCGCATACTAAAGCAACGCTTCCGTGGCCAATGATGATGTCAGCGATAGCTCTATTTACCGCGAGTTATCGATTCACTCACTTCACCCCACGCAGTTATCTTTTTTTTGAGAACAGCCGACTCGCGGGCTGGCAAGATACTAACCTTCAATTTCGTTTTATTCATTCACGTTAACCGCTTCATTTTCCTACTATAACCCTTAATTTTATTGTCGGTTCATTGGAGCAACTATGTTTGAAGCTACCCAAGACGTCTTGATTGCCCTTTGGCATCAAGACTTTAACGCGTTACTCGCGCCAGAAAGCGCGATCCTTATTTACGTTCTCGTGACTTTTTTTATCGCACTAGAAAGCAGCTTTTTGCCCGCAGCGCCTCTGCCATGTGACAGCGTGGTGGTCTTGGTTGGAACGCTCTCTGCCGTTGGGGTACTCAATCCTGTTGCGGCGTTTTCGCTACTCATTATCGCGGCAGCGGTAGGCAGCTGGTTAGCATACTTGCAAGGACGTTGGCTAAACAAACTGCCCATCGTAAAAGGTTGGTTGGCAAAAGTGCCAGAAAGCAATATGCGAATGGTCGACAACCTACTCTGTCGGCATGGTTTAGTGGCGTTATTTAGTGCTCGCTTTATTCCTTGCGTGCGTTCATTGGTTCCTATGGTCATGGGAATGCGCGTCCAAGAAACACCACGATTCCATTATTTTTCCTGGCTCAGTGCCACCTTGTGGGTTGGGCTATTAGCCGGTGTAGGATTTCTCTTACCATCGTTACCAGAACCCATCAGCCGTTTCACAACCATGGCGCTAATGGCAGCGCCTATCATTACCTTGTGCGCTGCTATTTTTACCTTTCTCACTTGGCGAGCTCGTCACGCTATTCGCGGGTTCAAGCAAGCGATGAAAAAAAGTTAATGTGGTGAAACAAAACCAATGCGTAAACCATTCGCTTACTTATACCGTTAACTCGTGAGGCCAATAGCGGCCTCACGATAACTCTCCAACACCTAAACCGTAAATGAATCAGCCTAACCCAATGTCGACTGATTCAATACTCAACTAATAGTTGTGGCCATATTCAGTGCCACTTCACCGGGCAATAAATTGAAAAAGTACCTGTTCCCTCAACTTGATTTATCCATTGTAATGGCCATTTTGGCGCTCATGCTGCTTAGCACCATCACCATATGGAGTGCCAGTGGATTCAGTGAGTCTGTGATTACTAACCACCTCATTCGATGCGCTATTTCGTTAGCTTGTATTGTCATTATGTCGGCCATCCCCGCGAAACAATATCGCCGCTTTTCACCTTACCTATATTTAGTCACGGTGAGCCTACTCGTGGCGGTAGTGTTCGCTGGCGACAGTACAAATGGCTCTCAGCGCTGGCTGTCTATCGCAGGTTTTCGCTTCCAGCCCTCCGAATTAGTTAAACTTGCCATCCCTATGATGGTGGCTTGGTTTGTACAAAGAGACGGCGAGCGACCAACTGGCAGCAAAATTTTCTATGCCTTGTTGCTCACCGCCGTACCCACCGGACTCATCTTTGTTCAGCCGGATCTCGACGGCGCCATTTTCGGCGTCATTTACATGCTGTTTGTGCTGTATTTTGCTGGTATGAGCTGGAAGATTATTGGCGGTTTTATCGGCTCAATTGCCACCCTTATTCCGCTGCTATGGTTCTTCGTTATTGAGACCTATCAGAAGAAAAGAATCTTGCAGTTTTTGAACCCAGAGAGTGACCCTTTAGGCGCTGGCTATCAAATTATCCAATCACATATCGCCATTGGATCTGGTGGGATAACCGGTAAAGGTTGGGCGAACGCCACACAAAGCGCGTTGGGGTTTATTCCCGAAAGTCATACCGACTTTATTTTTTCTTCCTATGCAGAAGAATGGGGATTTGTCGGCTGCGTACTGCTGTTGTCTTTGTACCTCTTTATTACTCTGCGCACGCTGTGGATCTCGTGCCACTGTCATCACGCCTTTGGTAGACTGGTTTGCGGTTCGTTAGCGTTGAGTTTTTTTCTCTACGCTTTTATTAACACAGGTATGGTTAGTGGGTTGCTCCCCGTAATGGGCAGTCCACTGCCTTTCTTTAGTTATGGTGGCACCGCTATGATCACGCAAGGCATCTGCTTTGGCATCATCATGTCTCTGTGTCGAGCACCTTCTCGATTCGCTTAGTGTTACTTTGGTGGTCAGTACCATTTATGCGAGCTAGTGGTACGGAAGGATTAAAAGGACAGGCACCAAAAGTATGAACGTGGCATTCGTTCTTCTTCATTTTAAGGTGCCTGTCCTTTTTTTTCCTAAGCATTTTATTCTTCAGCATCAAACACAATACGACCTTGTAATACTGTCATTAAGATTTCAGTGTCTGCTATATTGTCAGGTGACAAGCGGGTAATGTCTTGCCCTAAGATAGCAAAGTCTGCTGACTTTCCTACTTCGATTGAACCTGTGACGTCTTCTATCCCTAGACTCACCGCCGCGTTAATAGTGTATGCATCAATCGCCGCTTTTACATTAGGCAGTCCCGAATCCCCCATTCTTATACTATTAGCAATGCCAACAAGCGGATTTAATTCATGGACATTCCAGTCACTACTGAGGGTTAAATTTGCACCAGTAGCAAAGATAGCTTTAAGGTTCATCAACGCGTGGGCCCTTTTTGCTCCTAGAAAGAGTTTAGCCCAGGAATGATCTTGCTCAACAACATAATTAGAACCCACCTGAAAGTCCGCAGTAACATTCAACTTAGCAAAGCGATTTACATCTTGTGGATCTACGAGCTCAACATGGGTCAGTGTGTACGGCTTGGTCGAACCGTTGAGACGAGCATGTTCAACCGCGTTGAGTGATTCACGAACCGCGCCATCTCCGATGGCATGAATATGTGCGCTGTAACCAACGTTATCCAATGCATCCAACCAAGTTTTCATTTGACTTGGTGGAATATAATTAATGCCGTAAGGCTCATCTGGTAGGTAAGTTTCTAAATACGGTGCTAACGTTTTTGCGGTACCGTTGATCGTAATACCATCGCTATACATTTTAACCTGATCAATCAACAGTAAGCTTGAAGTGTCGCTTGATTGAATTGTCTTCAAAAAGGCCAACTGTGGCGCCATGGAGTCAGCAGGATAAATCCATGGCCGAAGCGACACTCGAGCGGTTAAGTTACCGTCTTTTTCTGCTTGCTTCCACACCTCATACCAACCACGTTTCCAATAGAGTCGACCATCACCAATCGTCGTAATGCCATATGCTGCTGATTCTTCAAGACCGGCCAGTAAGCCAGTATAGCTTTGTTCAAATTGACCTTCTAAGCTGTTCCACGCCATCTCCATCACGATATCGCCGGCATTATCAAACAAAATGCCGTTCAGCTCTCCGCTGTCTGGGTCTTTAAGAATCTTTCCGCCTTGAGGCTCAGGTGTAGCCTTGGTAATACCCGCAAGTTCGAGCGCTGCTGAGTTGACCCACATCGAGTGCGAAGTCTGCTCCATGAGCACAACAGGACGAGCCGGAAAAACACGATCAATCACTTCGAGAGGCGTTTGATGATTATCTTCATTGAGAAGGCTTTCTAATGAAAAGCCATAACCCATCAGCCAACCTGTAGACTTACTATTTCTGCTGCAAGCCTTTAAATAAGGAATTTGGCCATCAAGCGAAGCATCCATACTAAGTTCACAGTTACCGCCAGCTTCAGAAGCGGCTTCAAATACGTGATTATGGTTATCAATAAAACCTGGCATCACGTACGCTTGTTCAAGATCGATAACTTCAGTGTTTTTATTACGATATAGTTTTGCTTCTGCAGCTTTACCTACAAACTGGATACTTCCATCATGAATGGCAATCGCATCCGCATTGTCATGGCCGTAAATTTTAGCGTTTGTTAAGAGTATGTCGGCCTTTTCAACAGCTAATGCATTCAAACTCATCATTAAGCTCGCTATTAGTGTTAAAGGGGAAATTCGATTCATCAGTTACTCCTTCCATGTCCCACAATCATTTTGAATATAGGGGTGATTTTTGGCGTTAGATAAAGCTTACGGCAACACTGAAGTAAAAGGAAAACAGTGAGTATAAGAATATTGGGATAGTTTAGACATTTAGAACCCTCATGGTGAGTGCTGCCTAATTACTTGGTGATGAATGAACCATTCAAGTAATCGTATATGAATAACTCCCCATAAATAGAAAGCCTCCACAACGGAGGCCGAATTTAATGTTCCACTACATAATGAGCGCCTAAAGCTAAGGTTTCAATCACACTGCTACCACCTCGGGTGGAAGCAAGAATAAACCATTTGGATTGATAGTGAGGTAGGCATGATCGGCGTAACTCGAATCAAACTGTGAAGAGTTAAGTTGTAGCAATAACTCTTCATCGTGCCATTTCACCATCACCTCATACATAGAGCCCATGTAAGAGATGTTGCTCACGATACACTGTTGGCATGCTTCACCATGGTCAGTGAGTAAGATGGCTTCTGGGCGCACACCGATTTGATAAGCCCCAGGTTCAATGCCCTCTACAACATCTGGTTTCGCAGGAATAAGATAACCATTAATGTTGAGGTTATCTCCATCGTAGTAGCCTTCGAAAATGTTGGCTTCCCCCATAAAGTTAGCCATAAACATAGAGGCTGGGCTTTTATACAAATCGGTAGGAGAGCCTTCTTGCATGATGTCACCATCTTTCATCACGATTACCGTATCAGAGACCGCGAATGCCTCTGATTGGTCGTGAGTCACGTATAGCGAGGTAATATTAAAACGCTGCTGTAAGTCGCGGATGGTATCGCGCATGTTACGGCGTAAGTTTGCGTCTAGGTTACTCAATGGTTCATCAAACAGCAGCACTTTGGGCTTAAGTACTAACGCACGAGCAAGAGCAACACGCTGTTGCTGGCCGCCGGAGATTTGGTCAACAAAACGGCTGCCAAAACCTTCTAAGTCGACCAGTTGAAGTGCTTCATCAACTCGTTGCTCAATTTCATCGTTAGATAGACCGAGCATTTTCAAGCCATAACCGACGTTTTGATGCAGTGACATGTGTGGGAACAAAGCGTAAGACTGGAACACCATGCAGATATCGCGTTGTTGGATCGAAGTGTTCGTCACGTCCTCGCCATCGATAAAAATTCTACCGCTGGTCGGTTTTTCGAGACCCGCGACCAAGCGCAGCACCGTCGTTTTACCACAGCCAGAAGGGCCAAGTAACGTGACCAAACTGCCTTTCTTGATCTCCAAATCTAAGTCACCGATAACGGTATTGTTTCCAAATTTCTTGCAGACATTTTTTAGAACTACAAAGTTTTCATTTTCCATTATTCATATCTCCAAGGGTTATTCGTCATTGTTGGCTTTAGAGCGAGAGACGCGTGCTTCGCCGACAAGGAAATCAAAAATCAGAATGATTGATAGCATCACGACAATCAAAATAGAGCCGTAGGCGATAGCAATACCATACTCCCCATCTTCTACACGGTTCAGGATATAAGAGGTCGCTACGCGTGTTTCTGGGGTCACCAAGAAGATGATGGCGCTCACCGTGGTCATTGCGCGAACAAAGCTGTAAATCAAAGTAGATAATATTGCTGGCCGTAGTAGCGGCAGTAGAATGTGAGTGATGGTTTTTAAAGAGTTGGCACGTAAGCTCAACGAAGCCTCGTCTAAAGACTTGTCCAGTTGACCAAGGCCTGCGACACCTGCGCGAATACCAACAGGAACGTTACGCATCACCATCGAAATTACCACGATGGCGGCGGTACCCGTTAAGTACACCGGCGCGTCGTTAAAGGCGAGGATATAAGACACACCTGCCACTGTTCCTGGTACTGCGAAACAGAGCATAGTGGCAAACTCGATGACCTTCTTACCGTGGAACTGTTGGCGAACGACAATGTAAGCAATGAGCAAACCAAAGAAAGCGGTAATTGGTGCTGCAATCCCTGCGTAAGTCATGGTAGTGATGAGTGATGGCCACGCACCTTCTGTCATTCCCATGCCGAACAAGTTAACGTAGTTAGCTAGGGTTAAGCTATAATCCACCCCCCAGTTGACCGTGAAGCTGCCAAAGATAATGCTGCCGTAAAGCAGTACATTAAACGCCATCCAAAAGTAAAGCAGCGCCGATACGCCATGTTTCAATGTAGGTGGTAACGGTTGAACATCACCGCGGTAAGACTTGCCAGAAATTGTTACGTAAGAGCGTTTACCAATCCATAAATACTGCACCACAAAAATCGTCAGTGAGAATAATAACAATACTGCGCCTAACGTACTTGCTGAGGCGTAGTCAAGCTGAGCGCCTGCAATGTAGAAGTATATTTGAGTCGCCAATACATCGAAGCTACCACCCAGCACTAATGGATTACTAAAGTCAGCGAGCGATTGAACGAAAATAATTAAGAATGAATTCGCCAATGCTGGCTTGAGCAGCGGCATAACGATTTTGAAGAAGGTCTGATAGCGATTGGCACGCAGAGTATAAGAAGCCTCTTCAAGTGATGGATGCAATGACTTCATCGCGCCATCTAAGATCATAAACGACATGGGCGCGAACGCTAAGACTTGCGCCATCCAGATCCCAGTAAAACCGTATAACCAGTTGGTTTGCTGCAATCCAAACCAGTCCACCATAAGCTCAGTAATATACCCTGAACGACCGAGCATTAACGTCACCCCAAGGCCAACAACAAACGGTGGAGTAACAATAGGTAAGATGGAGAAGATACGCGCAACAAACGCAGAGCGTTTAGCAATACGAGTCGTATATATTGCGAAAATAAGCCCAAAGAACGTCGCACCAATGCCAACAGAAGTACCAAGCATGACCGAGTTTAGGATGATCTGAATGATCTGTGCGCGGCCTAGAATCTCTAAAAACTGCCAAGCGACAAAGTTACCCATGTCATCTTTAAACATCGGAACGAAGATTGCGATGCTTGGGTAGATGATAAAGGTGGAGATCAGCAAGACAATTGAGATCAGCGCACCAATAACAAAGGTATCGCCACCGAGGTATTCTAGCCGAGAAAATGCCAGAGTCATCACTGCGCCAAGTGCAACAAACAATACAATGGCCGCATAGCCCATCCCTTGCTCGGTGTACCAAGATGAAACAAATACAAACAGCATGCACGCCGCCGAAAAACCAATATCGAAATAGTGGCGAGATTTGGCGTATTTGTTTTGCGCTTTCGCTGGTCTAAAAAGTAGTGCTATGGGTAGAGCAAACCATAACCAAGAGATGTTCATGCCACTCCAGCCCATCGCTTCTCGGAACTCTTCCGGGGTCGATTCAAACACGCCGTAGTCAAGAGAGAAAGCAGGCAGCAAGATGAATGCGGCGATAAGCGCGATTACCCAGTAAAAAATCGGGTCGCGTTGGTGAGATTCTTGGCGCTGGCGAGGTGCTGAGTCAGCTGCAATATCATTCATTGTGATTACCAAAAATGTAAAATAAATCGTTGTCGAACCCACGAGTAGATTCAACTCATGACAACATTCAGGGTGTAAAAAGCCCCAAGCTAACGCTTGTACGGTTGTCTTTAATTAAGTGAGAGCGGTGGCGTTCACCGCTCTAAGTTACCTGAGTAGTTGGCTGGAGTTAGCCGCCCATTTTCACTTGGTTAACCCATTTATTGATAAGACGCTTACGCTCTGCAGAAGAGCCGTATTTGTCCATATCGTAACTGATGAGTTTCAACTGTTTCGGATCAAGTGCGTTTGGCGATTGTTCAGCTTTGGTATTGGTCAGGATTTGGAATGACTTGCCTTTTTTCCAAGCATGCTCTTGGCCTTCTTTCGACATTACGAAATCAACGAACTTCTTCGCATTGTCTAAGTTACGAGCACCTTTGATGATACTCACCCCACCAATTTCATAACCCGTTCCCTCGCATGGAGAGATAAGCTCAAGTGGTGCGCCCTTCGACTGCTCTAATGAGTAGTCATGTAAAAAGCCAATACCGATGGCAATTTCACCACGAGCTGAGTTACGAGAAGGGGTTACGCCAGATTTGGTATATTGAGAAATGTTCTTGTCTAAAGACTGGAAATAGTCAAAGGCTTTGTCTTCATCCCAAAGTTGAATAAAGGTTGCGAGCGCAGTATATGCCGTACCAGAGCTTTGTGGGTCAGCAATTTGGATTTCGTCCTTGTATTCAGGCTTGGTCAAATCACTCCAACAACGCGGAATAGGCAGACCTTTTTCTTCTAGACGCTTAGTATTAACGCCAAAGCCCAAAATACCCATGTAGACCGCAGAAGAGTAGTTACCTTTTCGTTTTGCCGGGTCTTTAAAGTCTTCCATGATATTTTCAAGCTGGGGCGATTGATAAGCGTGAAGCAAATCCATTTCACCAGCTTGTGATTGAGGATCGAGTGTCCCCCCGTACCATACGTCTGCACGTGGGTTTTTCTTCTCGGCTTCAATTTTTGCTAAGGTACTGCCTGAGCCGTTGCGTACAAATGATGTTTTTACATCAAATTTTTCAGAGAACGCTTTAGTCTCTGCTTCACACATGGCATTGGTAGCGCTGCAATAAACCACTAGGCGGCCTTTCGCCATTACCTGTGGTGCTGCAAGCATAGAGCCAAGAATACAAGCCGCTAATAAGCTACGATGTGTTCTAACTTTCATGTTATTTCCTCTGCTTTTATTATGAACTCAATGCGGTTAAGTTATGTAGGTGTACGGACATTGAGTTCCTATCACAATCCTGCGATAAGCTTGTTTGCTGGTGGTAATCCGTAATACGGCCCCCACCAGTCAAATTCTGGAAACAACGTAAGGTTAGGTAGAAAGGCTCATGATGAAGTCGCTATCCCTGCACGTTGTTGAGCTTTGACGAAGGGCAGAATCAGCAGCCCAATAGAGGCGGCGGACAGCGTAATAACGCTAAAGAACCCTTCCCAGCTAAATTGTTCGATGATAATGGCAATCGGATAGCTCGCAAGCGCTGCGCCAAGGTAACCAAATAAGCCTACAAACCCAGTTGCCGTACCTGCGACATCTTTATGAGAACATTCCGCCGCAGCCATTCCTATCATCATTTGCGGGCCAAAAACGAAAAATCCAATCGCAAAAAAACAGCCCGACAATACAAAAAAATTATCCAGTGGTGTGAGCCACAGGGCCGCCACCGAAACAAATATGCCTAGTGCGAAAATCAAGTTCATTGGCGCTCGGTTTCCACGGAAAAACTTATCCGAGCCCCAACCACCAAACAACGACCCCATGAATCCGCCTATTTCAAACATCGACACTGCGGCGTTGGCAGAAAACAGCTCAAACCCATGACGTTCGGTCAAATACAAGTTGCCCCAATCATTAATCGCAGTACGAACGACATAAACCAAAAGATAAGAGCTGCACAACAACCAAATGTATTTGTTGCCTAATACGTAGGTTCTCAATATTTGCTTAAACGCCAACCCTTGGCCTTCCCGTTCATGGCGCTTTTCTAGCTCGTCATTGCGCCACTCACCCACACTAGGTAACCCCATGCTGGTTGGTTTATCACGCATCCGAAAACAGATTAGTGTGCCAACACCTATCGCCAAAACCCCCGGTAAAATAAACCCGTATCGCCAGCCCCACGTCATGGCTACAAAGCCAATGCTGATAGGGATAAGCGCGCCACTTAAGTTATGGCAAGTATTCCAAATCGACCACCAAAAACCCCGCTCTGAGCGCGAGTACCAAGTGGTCAATAATTTTGCGCATGGTGGCCAACCCCAACCTTGAAAAAACGCGTTTAAAGTCCACAGTGCCGCAAACATAACCAATGAAGAGCTCAACCCAAATGCAATGTTAATTATGCCAGTCGCTATTAAGCCTAACCCCATAAAATAGCGAGGTTTCGATTGGTCACTCACCATGCCGGAAACAAATTTAGAAGCGCCATAAGTAATGTAAAAGAGCGTGCCCATAAAGCCGATGTCAGAATGCTCTAGACCAAGATCAGCAAGCATTGCTGGCATGGCGAAATTTAAACTTTTCCGGGTGAAATAAAATACGCCATAACCGAGGTACATCGACACCATCAAGTGCCATCGCCAGTAACGATAAGTGGCGTTGATCTGCGCTTGATCCGTCATCGGTTTTGCAGGTTGTTCTGATATAAGAAAACCCATCATGGTGCATTTCTCCCTAGTGCAAATGAATAGTACGGAACGAATTAGTGAAATGAATGAGACTAATTTATAAATGACTAGGAAAATTTCCTAGTTTGGCGAAGTACCGATGGGTTTTGTGGGCAAGTTAACAATTATACGGGTACCAGGTGTGGTAATACCTTCAGGCAGGTCAGAGACTTGAGCGCTGTCAACACTCATGTGACCGCCTAGCGCACTGACTCTCTCTTCAATACCGCGCAATCCTTGCCCTTTATGTTGCCAGTTAGATGGCAGTCCGCAGCCATTATCTCGTAGCTCAAGACTAAATAGATCTCCTGGCACCAATGAAAGTTTGACCTCCGTGGCGTTTGAATGCTTGCAGACATTATTAAGTAGCTCCTGCACAATGCGATACAGAGTGACCGAGGTGATATCATCAAGTCTTTCTGCAAAAATTCCAAAATTAAGGTGAAAGCGGATATGGCGTTCGGAAAATTTCATCTCTTCAGCCAACTGGCGAATCGCATTTTCCAGCCCTAACTCATCAAGAGCGTGAGGACGAAGTTGAGTAAGAAGTTGGCGAGTAGAAGCGTGGATTCGCATCGCGAGTTGATTGATGGTATCAGCAATTTTATCGCTTCGAGCATCACTCGCCAGCCTTTTAGCGAGCATCGATTGGATCTGTATGGCAGTAATGTTTTGGCCAATTTCATCGTGTAACTCACGAGCAACAGATTTACGAATATTTTCCTCAACATGGACTAACTGACGAGCGAGTTGCTGCTTGCTTTCAAGCTCAGCCGCCAGTTTATGGTTGGCTTGCTTTAAGCGCTGAGCGAGCAAATATTGCCGACTAATCGCAATACCAAGCCCGAGCCCGACCAACGCCTGGGTCGCAATAAAAGTTTGCAGCTCCAAATCACTATCAAAAGAACCTGTGACTTGCCGTGCAGTGGCAAGCAAGATACTGTTCATCATGCTTGCCAGCACGCCACCCTGCCAGCCATAGCGGTAAGCCATAAAAATGTTGGGTAGCAAAAAAATCAGTAAAGCAAGCGGCTGAATCTGATCTAGCAGCGTTAATTCAGCAATAAGCCCGACAGAAAAAAACAACAAGCACCACAGCAAGGCAGAAGAACGAAGTGTTACTTCTTGGTGAATTAACGTTGGCGAAAGTGGTTGCCAGATCTGCTTGTGCAAATAGTCATAAAGAAGGTACAAAAATGGCGCAAGCAATACCCCTCCAGTAATGGTTGAAATGGTCGCTTCAAATACATAGTGAAGGTCTAAACCAAGCGGCTTAATGAGCAATAAAGTCGCCAGCCCACACGCAAACCCATAACTGAGTGTTAGTGCCGTGAGCGCGAGCAGTTTTTGCCAATAGGTATCCAGAGGTTGCCAGATCTTGTTAAAAGGAATCGCCATCCAATAGGCAAATAGAGAGAAAAGTATCAACAGATACTCATGCTGGGGTTGGTCTATTAAATAGAGTAGCGCCCCAATCAGAGTCAGCTCGCTGATGATATAGAGTGGCCATTGTTGGCGTGGGGCAAGAGCATAGACCGCAAGTTTAAGACCGCTCGGCAGCAACAAACCCGCTAACAGAAGATCGGAAGTCAAGTAGCGGCTGATGTTCCACAAGCAAAACCAACTGATGCTATAAAGCATGGCCGCAAACGCATAAGTAAAGCCATGCGTAAGCAGTATTTTAGGGAGATGCCGCTTTGGATTTAGGCTACTATCTGGGATATTCACATCTTCCCTTTACGCAGGCTCGTCACTGAGTAATTTATGTTGAATAGCAAAACGGATCAGATCAACATTATTTGAAAGACCCAGCTTACTCAAAATATTAGCGCGATGAACATGAATAGTTTTGTGGCTAATTGAGAGTTTTACGCCAATATGTTTTACATCCTCGCCTTGGATTAAGTGATCGAACACTTCTCGCTCACGCTTAGTTAGTTCATCTAATACAGAAGGGCCTGCCGAGGCATTACTCAAGTTAACCAACGCATCCGCGCATAAATAGCGGTCTCCTTGTGCCACTTTTCTAATTGCAGTGACCAACTCTCCAGGACCGCAACGTTTAGACAAATATCCATAAGCACCCGCATCAATGGCTTTACTAACAAAAGAAGCCGAATCGTAGATACTCAGAATAATGGCGCGAAAATGAGGTTGTTCTTTACGTAATTTTTCAAGGAGCACCAAACCACTTTCGTCGGTCATAGATATATCGATGACCGCCACGTCGATATCGGTACTTGCGAGCACACGAAACGCGTCGCGAGCATTGCTATATTCACTATGTACTTGAATATCGGGTTCCATCGCCAGCAATTGGGCAAAACCAGAGCGAACCATGATGTGGTCGTCGACCAGAGCTACTGAAATCATAATGATGTCCTATGCGATTATAATGATACTCGCAAATCTGTCAGTTAGATTCAAAATTAAGGCGAGGGGATGTGATTGTTATCGCGAAAAGACGTACGTCAGGCGCTTGCGTGTTATTTTAGCGAACTAAAATTCTGAGTTAGGTTTCCCTTACTGTCATCGAATTAAATTTACTTCTCATTTAATTACTTACCAGGAATAAATTGATGAGAAAGGGAAGTGGGACACCGTTAATAGCGATACATTGAGTTCATATATTGTATTTTGATTTAATTGTATTTTAATCCCCCTTTAGTGATTAAAAATTGGGGGCTCGCTTATTACTTATATTCAGACATTACTTTCGAGCCATATTCTCTCTTCAGCTCTAATGCAGGAATCCTCCCAAGCATTGAAGAGCCTTTAATGCCCAGCAACATTAAAGACTCTTCACCGTTTGTATTAATCTGGCATCACCACCAGCCCAAGTGGTTCTAGCAATTGCTCTTGCTGCCATGAACAAATTTTCACACCCGTTAGATCAACACGTCGTGGGTCGAGCCCTTCTAGATCAACATGGCATAAGTTAGCGTTTTGAAAGCGAAACTGACGCCAAACATCTGGGGAAAATACACCTCGGCTCAAGTCTGATCCTGTAAATGACGCACCTTGAAGATTAGCGCCCACCCAACGGTTTTCGAACAAATCGCACTTCTCAATAACCGCACGCTCGAAGTTGGTGTAAGACAAGTTGCAGTCGGTGATATACGCAGAACAAAAGTACATTTTGTAACTAACTTGGTTAGCAAATCTGGCTCGTGAAAAGTTCGCGCCTTTTAGGTCACACTCACGCAGCTCAATCCCAAAACACTCAGCACCTTCAAAGTTACACATCGCCATCTGACACTGCTTAAAACTCGCGTCTTTCAAGTTTGCGTAATCAAAGTGGCATCCTGCTAAATCCGTTGTTTCAACAAACTTACAATGAATAAAAGCGCTATCACGTAGATCGGCTCTAGAAAAATCACAATGGGTAAACTGACAATGGTCAAACTGATGATCAGATAAATCTTGGTTAGAAAAATCGTGGTGTTCAAAATGTTTATTTTTAAAAATCATGTTAGTGCTCCTACCTTCAGAGGAAGACTAACATCCAGCGATCTAAACACCTAGAAATAGAAGCTCATTAAAAACAGTAAGTTACAAAGCGCTTAAATCGCCAATTTAAGGCACCAAATAAGCAATTTAAACAGGGGGTTTTCCTTTATTGGCATGAGCGAGTTTGGAAAATAATTCCTCTTCACTATGACGCTAAGAGAGGCTCTTTAGTTTCATGCCTAGAAACATAAAGCTGATGCCTTCAATTAACAGCGAAATCCCAATAAACGTACCCAGTAATGCCGTAGAGAATGCTGGGTCATCGAGTAACAAAAAGAAGTACCCACCAATCACTACCGAGACTAAACCACTGGCAATAATAATACCCCGACTGGGTAAACCTTGATTGCCAAGACCAAAAAACACTCGAGTCAGTCCATTTAATATCATGACTACCACCATCAACATGGTAATGGTGACCAACCCTGCTAGTGGTTTAAATAAAATAAACAGACCACCAATAATGTACAACGCAGCACTGAATACATACCACAACTTATCCTTCCACGAATGGATTGACAATGTGTGATAGGCCTGCACTAAACCACTAAAAAGTAATACGGCACCAATAAGTGTTGAAATCGTCACGCCGGCAAGTATTGGCAAGCTAATCGCCCCTATGCCAGCCAATGAAATAACGACCCCAACGATGACAAAGTACTTCCAACCTTTAGACAAAAAAGTAGAGTTTGGTGATGGGTTTGAATTTTCCATTGAAAGCCTCTTAAACAATGTGCTGACTGCACAATGAGTCTAGTTCAAGAAAGTTACATTCGCTCCCTAGAGGTTGCTTTGGTTCAAGGCATTAGTTCAAGGTATTCATTCAACCATGATGGCAGCCATCCGCCACCCTTAAGCGAAATAATAAAGCGCTCTGTATTCTCATACTTAAGAGCGCTTTAGTCGTATCGTATTCAATGAACAAGCAATGACTTAACCATCATTAACGATTTATCATTAGCTGTTCACCACGATTTACCTCATAACTTAAACATTCTGGCGCTGCGCGCTGGCAGTGAAAACGCATGGTAACGAGTCGTGACGGTCTCTTTAGCATCACTCAATACATCGTGGTATTCCACATACCAGTTAAACTCATGTTGATACGTATCCACAGTAACAGTTCGAGCTTCACCGCACTTGTTAATGCCCACTACCCCTTCCTTACCTCGCTTAAAGAGCAGACTACATTGATCGCTATGCAACACCGTCATTGGCTTTCCTTGCATGGCATTATGGAAACTCAACATACTCTTCATCAATGCACTGTCCCATACCTGCCCCCAACGACCGTTGTCCTTATCTTCGGAGTCGGGTAAATCGTCACTATAAACAAGCGGTGTTCCCCCATCCTTACCCAGAATATAGGCGTAGGCGAGTTGTTCGTCTTGCGGATCCATTATCTGATAACGAAAGCCGTCATTGGTGGGAATATCATGGGTGATGGTAAAGGTAATCGCTCGAGAATCATCAAGCGCTTGACCATAGGCTTTTGGGTCATGTAGCTGATTTAAGCCACCATTCATAGAAAATGCCGAGCGCATTGTGGCAAATAAAGGAAAATCATAAGCTGCATGATTAGTGTTATTAAGATAAGGAGCAAGAAAAGCTTCATAGCCTCCATCACCCTTACCACCACTCGTGATCACCTCACCAAATACGTGCATGCCTGCGGTAATATCAGCAGTAAATATCTGATCTATTTGATATTGGCTCATGTGTTTAACGGCATCAATGCGAAAACCTTTCACGCCCATACTCTTTAACGCATTAAGGTATAAACGTTGCTGAGAAACCACCCAATCGTTAGGGTCGAGATCAGGCAATCCCACATCTCCATCACCGCCACATAAGCGCCAATATTGAACATGACCGGGGTTATTCCAATCACTTATACAGCCCGCGGGGTGAAAGTCATTTTCAGAAAATAAGCCGTGTTCAAGATTACCGTAAAGGGTCTGACTAGCGTAGTAATCCGAACGATTAGCGTAGTCGCTTAGTACCTCAACTCCTGGGTAATTTAAGTCACTACGCTTCCAGCTTTCATTGGCCATGTGATTAAGTACTACATCCGCATACACATCGACACCCACAGCTTTCAAGGCATCAATCATGCGTTGCAAATCTTGTTTGTTGCCTAAGGGAGAATCGATAGTACGAAGATCTTGTGGCTGATAACGCGCCCACCACTCACTACCACTCGATTTCATCGCCGGCGATATCAGTACTTTTTTATACCCTGCTTGCGCAATTTCAGTCGCATTGGTTTTGACATCAGCATACTTCCAATTAAAAGCATGCAAAATAGTGTCAGCATGGCTGACGGCACTGTATCCGCTAAAGGCGAACGCCAAAATGATAAAAGCCTCTGTCCGTTTCATAATATATCTCTCTTATTATTTATTCACCAAGATGATATAAAACCAAGCGCCTCGACAAACTAAAACCTAATCAGATTTTAATTCAAGTCGCCTTCTGTAGAGGTCATATTCACGAATCTGTGCGCTATTTATCCTTAGGAGAGACGGCATACTTAAAATGAAAGTCCATGGTATCAATCAGAGTGATCCAAACAATTCAGCAAATGTGCACCACGCCTCGTGCTTACAATTCCATCACCCATTGCTTGGGGTATCACCTTTTAAGGTGTTAATAGACGCAAACAATTGTAATTCACCTGATATCCATTGCATTCCCTCACAATCTCCCTAAAGTAGATGCTGAAATAACAACTACAGCGTAAACTTGGGCAGAACAACCAGATGAAAAGCAGCCAAGAGCGACGCATCTACAACCACCAGAAATAGACCGTTACCACACTGGGCGCTGGTGGTTAGTCCCAGTTAGAAAAGGAGAATCAAGAATGACTCATGAAACAAAGACAATGGAAGTACCTGTCGCGATTGCCGATAGGGTTCAAGCTTTGATTGACGCCTTTGAAGCTAAAGAGAAGTTTAATGCCGAGCGTCAAATCGTGGTGAACAACTTTCTGTCGATGGACAACCTGAGTTGTGAAATGGCCGTTTATAGCCTGGCTCAAGATGAATTACTCGATACGCTTCGTTATGTGTATGAACTCTCCGGCACCAACAGCCGATTTGTCAAAAATATCCTGACCCAGTCCAGAGAGAACCCAAAGAAAATGCTCTCCGACTCTCAACGTTCTTCCGCTAAGAGCCTACTATTCAATCTTCTTAATGACCCTTCGGTTATCTCTGCGATGAAAGAAACGCAATAACGCGCCATTTTTCAGCACCAATAAGCCGCTGGGAAAACGAAAAAAGGCTGAAACAAGACTCTCTCTGTTTCAGCCCTCTCGGATTCATTATACGTACACTTTACCGATATCGGCTGAGCCAATGCACGACGACAGTCGCAGCATTTTCTTATGAGTGTTTACCGTATCAAGACTTGCTATCAAACAACGGTACATTCTCACCAATAATGTACTTTTGACGCAGCACACTCGATACCTTGTCCATCGCCATCACAATAACGACCAATATCAAGGTAATAAAGGTCACAACATCCCAGTTCCACAAGCGCATATTTTCCGCGTAGACCAATCCAATTCCTCCCGCTCCAACAAAGCCAAGTACCGCTGCTGAACGCGTATTAGACTCTAATTGATACAAGGTAAGTGCTAAAAAAGTCGGGAATGATTGAGTAAAAATAGCAAACCGATGCTTTTGAATATGATTCGCTCCTAATGAAGTTAAACCTCGGGTCGGTTTTCTATCCACAGCTTCATGACTTTCTGCAAATAATTTTCCAAACAGCCCTAAATCTTGAATAAATACCGCCATCACACCCGCTAATGGCCCTAACCCTACGGCGCGCACAAAAATCATGCCCCAAATCGCCATATCAATACCACGCAGTACATCAAAAATACGCCTAATGAGGATAGCAATGATAGCAAATGGCCCCGTCATCACATTACGGGCAGCAAAGAACGAAAGAGGTAGCGCGACGACCGATGCCGTTAACGTGCCACCGAGTACAATGGCTAATGTGATGCCAATCTGAGAAAAGTAATACGCAAATGGCCAGTTCCAAAAGTCACGCCAAATGAACATGTGCAAAAAGTAACTACTGATTTTGCTATTACCCATTTCCCATTGCTGCTGTGTCACACCATAAAAAGCGAAAAATGTTAGGTAGTACGCGCATACAACCAATGCTGATAGGATAACCACGCGTAAATAGCGGCCCTGGCTGCCAAAGATCTCGCCATTCTCTTGTTTTATCTGTTGCAACGTTTGTGCGTTCATTTTGACTCTCCGCTAATGACTCGTTTACGCAAAAAACCGGACAACATATCAATCAGTGCGACAACAATAATGATCAGCAATAGTGTCATGCTGACTTGATCATGACGTCCCAAGCTAATATTGGTCATCAACTCTTGTCCAATCCCTCCGGCCCCGACTAATCCCAGAATCGTTGACGAACGAAAATTAATCTCAAATCTCAAAAATACATAGGAAAGCACAATCGGTTTGACCTGAGGCCAAAACGCAAACCGTAAACGCTGTAACGGGCTTGCACCAGCGGCGGTTAAACCCCGAATGGGTTTATCTGATACCGTTTCAATAGACTCATAAAACAACTTAGTCAGGCTGCCGATGGTGTGCAGTGCCAACGCCACGAAGCCTGGGAATGTGCCCACGCCATACGCCATGACAAACATCACCGCCCATGCCAGCTCCGGCATCGTACGCAAGAAGGCCACAAAGGCTCGTACCGCCATACGAACCGATGGAGGGGCATACCCATTACCAGCCGCAAGAAACGCTAACATAAGCGCAATAACGGAAGACACTAAGGTAGCGGCCATCGCAACATTAATGGTTTCCCATAACAGCGGTAGCTGAATTGGTAGCCTATAACCCCAGTAAATGAGGGAGCCCGGCACTGCGTGCCCCGCTTCATCTCGGCTCGCAAACAAGACGTCCCACGAAAGATTAGGAACGGTATCCAATATATAGTCGAAGAAAGCCGGTGCGTTATTGATAATTTGACCAAGACTGAACTCAGCATAGTGCCCAGAAATCAAATACAACACCATAAACATGGCAGACCACATGAATGCGTCCATTTTCTGCTTACGTCGAATCTGTTGGTAATAGTGTTCAAACAACATGATGAAAACCAAAATGAGATAGCGGGGTCAAAAACCAAGTAGGCATATCTCCCGCTATAGGTGGGAAAAGTAATTATCGCGAAGCAAACGTTTTATTTTTAAGTAAACGTATCATCTTTGAGTAGACCGACTATCTCTGCGCAAACTTCGTCGCCTTCACCAAATCAATGATCGACTGATATTCGGCAACGCTAGTATCAGCAAGATGTAGCTGTCCACCAGCAGCCTTGCTAAAGCATTCATTGTCTTCTTTAGCGAGTTTCTTCACTGCCGCGACTAAGTCTTCTTTAAATTGAGGGTCAAGTTGATTGCTCACAATCGTCGGACCATTCGCAATCAATGGCGATTCCCAGATAATGCGGATCTTGTCCATTAATTTAGGGTCATGGGTCATATAGCGAAGCAAAGCTCCAGCTGTATAGCCTTGCTTGGCATCTCCTAGCATGGATGACCATGTCACCGCAGCATCAAACTGCCCGTTAAGCACACCGACGATGTCTTGCTCATGACCACCAGAAAAGCTCACGGACGTAAAGTAGTCATTGAAGCTATTATCCATATTGCCTCCCAAACGAGTCTCTAACTGATTGTTAGGAATAAGAAAGCCGGATGTTGAGTTAGGATCGGCAAATGAAAAAGCCGTGCCTTTTAAGTCATCAATAGACTGATAAGGACTGTCCTTTTTAACCAAAATGACCGAGTGGTAGCCACGAGAATCGTCACTGTTATCAACGGTAATGCCCACAAGATCTACAGCATTTGGGTCATTTAAATAGATTTCAGCGTATGACTTTGGTGACATGTTAATCACTAAATCAATCTTCTTACCCAATAACCCCTGAATAACCGCGTTATAATCGGTTGAATTTCGTATGTTGGTTTTTACGCCCAGCTCTTTATGAAAGAACGTTGCGACACACTGATTATCACCAATCTGATCCGCCGCATTTTGACCACCTAAAATACCGAGATTAATTTCACTGGGTGCCGCCGCTTGCGCACTAAAAGAAAGGGCAGCCGCAATGGCACAACCTACTGAAAAAAGCTTATTCATTTTGTCTTCCTTGTTCATTATGATCGCTGGTGACCGAGGTGCCAGTCAGCAAATTTGTTTATGATCAGCCAACCTGATCCAGTTCATCACCGTACAGGCGATGTAAAACATCATCATTTAATCCTGACGGGTGTCCGTCGTATATCACTCGCCCTTTTGCCAGACCAATAACGCGTGTGCAGTATTGTTGAACCAGTTCAATAGAATGAAGATTCACCATCACTGCGATGCCGTCAGTACTGACTTTTTGCAGCGCTTCCATAATTCGGACGGTGTTTTTAGGATCAAGAGAGGCGACTGGCTCGTCAGCCAGCAATATTTTGGGGTTTTGCATCATGGCTCGGCAAATGGCGACCCGTTGCTGCTGGCCTCCCGACAGATTCTCTGCTCGTTGAAGTGCATAAGGCAGCATGTTTAGCCACTTCAGCAAATGAATGGCTTCTGCTCTATCTTCGTCACTAAATACTTTAAATAACGACTTAAATGTTGAAGTGTGGCTGAGGCGTCCAAGCAGTACATTCGAAATAACATCGAGACGAGGAACAAGACAAAAGTCTTGGAAAATCATGCCACAGTGCGTACGCCAATCGCGGAGTTCTTTACGCGTCATCGACAAGACATTATCGGTAGATAGATCTTTGTGAACATTAAGAATTTCACCACTGGTCGCCGTAATTGTGCCATTAAGTGTGTGTAATAACGTTGACTTACCCGCACCAGAGCGGCCAACAATCGCGACAAACTCTCCCGCATGCAGCGTAAGATCAATTCCATCTAGCACCACTTTGTCGTCTTGATACGATTTAGTAAGTGCGCGAGTCTCTAGCACCTTACGCCCTAATAGGGGTGTGACTACATTACTCGTTTCACTGACAACGGTCAGCTCCGGCGCAATCATCGCCATAACGTTTCTCCGAATCACCTTTCATTTATTTGACAGCTATTTCAACGCAAATAGTTGACGGTTTTTCGATGTTTTTATGACTATGGTATGAACGTTATCAATAGACGACTTTGATATTTTTGCAGTTCGATACCGAACATAAGCGACCTCCCCAGTTAAGTAGTTGACTAAATCAACTAAAAAGCCGACAATCGTTGACTAAGTCAACCAAATATCTCAGCAATCAATGACAACATACCGAGAAATCAGTCATACCCTGCGTGAAATTCGCATGAAGACTCGTGGGAAAATGGTGGCGGAAGTCACTCGCCAGAAAGTTGAATTCTCTCCGCTTGAACATAAAGCGATGAGTGATATTCGAAACTTCCAAGGGGCGTCACAGCAAATGCTGGTGGAATCAATGAACCGCGACAAAGCCCAAATTGCTCGTATCGTCGCGCGATTACATAAACAAGATTTGATCATCAAACACGCAAGCATTACCGATAAACGTTCAGTAGAACTCATGCTCAGTGACAAAGGGTTAAAACTGCTTGAGCGACTAGACGAAGTGGAAATGGGCATGATCAACGATATGCTCACCGGTTTTTCGGATGACGAATCCGAGACCTTACGCGCCCTTCTTAAACGCGTAAACGACAACCTTACTTATTAGTTAGGTTCCATAGTGCCCATCAATTAATACGCCATTCAAACGTCTCAACAGCAAAGCATTCACGGACACATTCAGGAGTTACCATTTGAAAAAACCTCAACCGATACTAGGTCAAAAAGGCATGCTCTTTTTTCTGGTTATTATTAGTGCCTTTCCAGCGCTCACCATCGATTTATATTTACCTGCATTACCACAAATGGTTGAGGTATTTGATACCCAGCAAGCCATGGTCAACTTAACCTTGAGCAGCTATTTTATTACCTACGCTATCGGCCTGCTATTTTGGGGGCCGCTCAGTGAAAAGTTTGGACGCAAACCGATATTACTAACGGGTATTGGGGGCTATATGCTTGCGAGTATCTATTGCGCCTTAGCGGGTAGTATTGAGCAGCTCATTACTGCACGCGTTCTGCAAGCCTTTGCTGGCAGTGCAATTACCGTGGTGGCAACCGCCATTGTTAAAGACCTTTATGATGGTAGGGAACGAGAAAAGATAATGGCCACCATTATGTCACTGGTGATCATCGCGCCAATGATTGCACCAGTGCTTGGGGCCTTTTTACTACAGATCGCGTCGTGGCGAATGATGTTTGTCACACTCGCGGTGTTTGGGGGGTTCGCCTCTATACTTGCGTTTTGCTACAGAGAAACGCTCGAAAACAAATACGATGGTTCAATGCTTCGCTCATGGAGCCGACTCGGTGTTGTCATGAGAAACCCACGATTTGTTGCATTGCTCGCCATTTTCTCCGTGACTCCGATGGCACTCATGGCCTTCCTTGCGAGTGGATCTTATATCTATATCAATGGGTTTGGTCTAACGGAACAAGAGTTTAGCTACGCCTTTGCTTTTAATGCCTTATGCGCTTCTTTTGGTCCAACAATCTATATGAAGCTGTCACGCCACATATCGGTACAAAACGTCATTTCGTTATGCTTTGCACTACTCGCGATTGCTGGCACTCTCACTCTCACCATTGGCGACAATTCTCCTTGGCTTTTTGCTTGTATCGCGGCGCCAGCCACAGTGATGGTTATTGCTATGCGAGTACCGGGAACAAACTTAATGTTAGACCAACAAGACCATGACACCGGTTCTGCCGTCGCTTTAATTCAGTTTTTCGCCATGATTTGCGGCTCTATTGGCATGGTTTTGGTGTCCCTTCATCCTGAATCCCTTATCAATAACTTAGGCGCAATTCAGCTGTTTGTCGGTATAGCAGGAGGGCTCTTGTGGCTATTAGTGCGCCATCGTTCATTTGTGGTCGGCAGCTTGAGTAAATACAATAAGCCATAAGTAATACTCCGGCGGCTTGTCCGCCGGTGTTCTTTTTTAAGCTTAGTATTCTTCTTTACGTTCACAGAGAAGAAAAGTCGTCGCTAACGCTTTTTGTATTTATGCAGAATGTTTTGCGGAATATGGCAGTAATCATTAGGATGTAGTGTAAGTCTATCTTGATGCTCATCATCACTTTTCACATAATTTGATAACGGCAGCACTTCTATCGCTATCCTATCCACATCTTCTCGTGCTTGTAGATAACGCTTCACCTTAACTAAATGCTCTGAGTGAAGGCTATATACCCCTGTTCGATACTTTTCGCCAACATCATCACCTTGTTTATTCACGCTGTATGGATCGATGATTTCAAAAAAGAAGTCCATTAACTCTTCTACCGACACCTGTTTCGGATCAAACTGTGTCCGAACACACTCGGCATAACCGTCATAGTTGGCTAAAGTCGACTCAGAAGAGCCATTCGCTCGCCCTGCCTGCGTTAACATTACGCCCGGTAAATGGCGCATAAATTCCTGCACGCCCCATAGACAACCACCAGCAAAGTAAATCTCTTCCACCTGTAACTCCCATCATTCACCTCTATCACTCGCGACGAACTGTAGCAAAAATAGTCGAAAAGCATAACTAAAAAGGACAATGCCTCGCCTAGACAATGTCACATAACAACGCTAATTTAATCTTGACCTGTCTATAACTTCATAGTTTACAGTCCATCTTATACATCGATGATGTGGAGTACTAACGTGTATCGAATCTCAGAGTTAGCGAACAAAGTCGGGCTATCCCGCAGCGCCCTGCTCTATTACGAAAAGCAACGCCTTATCCAAGGACGCCGACTCGATAATGGATATAGGGTTTATAACGACAATGATGTTCAACGAATTCGCTTAATTCAGCGTTTACAAGCTGGTGGGCTAACACTTAAAGAGTGTCAGTCCTGCTTGCAAGCAAAGGTTGATCGGCATTTGCTACTAGAGCGGCTAAAAGCACTAGATGAAGAGATTGCGCAAAAGCAACAATCTCGTCAGCTGCTGGCGGCAATGTTGGGTGAAGGGGATACCCGAAGCTGGCATGAGCAAACCGACAAACTTGCCCCCGATGCACATTTAGATTGGTTAAAGAAGCAAGGCTTTAACGAGAAAGAAGCCCTGCGATTAAAATGGTTATCAAAAAACATGAACGAACATGAACAGTACATGGCAGACTTTATGACTGTCTTTGAAACACTCGAGCGATGGGGTCCTGGTAGTGAAAGCGAAACCTTACGCGCCCTGAAAGCGCTTCCAAGCACTCCCAAGAAAATTCTTGAAATCGGCTGTGGGAAAGGGCTCGCGACGACAATACTCGCAACCAATAATGACGCGGCAATTACCGCGGTAGATAATGAGCCAAGCGCTCTAGAACAACTTACACAGCGACTAGAAACCGCAGCGCTATCATCACAAGTTACCCCGATTTGCGCCAGCATGACGGAGCTTCCGTTTGAGAATTCAAGCTTTGACCTAATCTGGGCAGAAGGCAGCGCCTATATCATGGGTGTCACCAACGCGTTATCGCAATGGAAGCCGTTATTAGAGCGCGATGGTCTGCTTATGGTTAGTGACATGGTGTGGTTAACCGATTCGCCAAGCCAAGAAGCACAATCATTTTTCCAAAGTGAATACCCCGACATGCAAACTGTCGAGACTCGCCTTGAGCAAATGACGGCTGCGGGATACGAAGTGGTAAGCCACTTCACACTCAGCCTTGAGGCATGGCAGAATTACTATGAACCACTGAAGCGTCGTATTGAAGCGCTTGCTCCAAGTATGGGTGAGTCAAGCGCGTTGAAAGACATTGCTAGAGAAGTTGACGTGTTTAGCCATGCGATAGGTGAGTATGGCTATCAGATGTTTACGCTGAAGAAAAAAACATAGAGAAAGAAAAGCCAGAGTAAAAGCTCTGGCCTTTCAATGAGTGGCGACAATCACTAGGGGCAATATCGGTAATTCACTAACTATTGTCGTCACCATCGATTTTGATGCCAGTACAACGCACTTATTACTCACTGTACACTAGGAATCCCTATCAATACGCTTGCCTAAAATTACTTATCGAACTTATTCTGCATTGAGCACACATATTTATATAACGTAAGGTTCGAGTTTCTAACAATAGATTCAAAGATAACGAGACACCATATATAATAGTAAATAGCACATTAAGTTAGACAAATACATTCACCTCTATTCAACAACCTGTTGCATTAACATTGTGTTACATATTTAGCAGCCAAACGAACTCTACATCAAAATTAAACAATAACGAAAAGTGAGTAAATTATACACTCACGACTAACAACTCACTAACCATTGGCAGCATGACCTCTACTTTCTCTTGTACAGCTTCAAATCACAACCAATACCACTATTTATAGAATACTTAAAATAACGTCTAGCAACATATCAATGAAAATCATTACCAATAATCCGCTACGTTTATGAATACGTTTAAGAGCCAACTTAAGGGTCCCCTATTTCGAGGCGGCCTGTTCACACCAACAACCACCATCACATTAACTATATGTTTTTATTGAAGTTTAGCCAAATACGAAAGATTGCATATAGCAACAATAACATCATTAACGTATCAGTCTGGTATAGAAATAAGCCTCTCACATATTTTTAGACAACTCACACGTATGGTCGCTAACCGTGTGTAAATATTCATAGACAAACAAAATACAAACTTTATGGAAACATTATACTTATATTCACAAACATTAGCTTACATGCACATTATGCCGTAATCACTATTATTGACATTAATACAATTAGATTAAACCTTTGGGCTTCGTTCCATTTTTCACGCACAGAAAGAATAAAACCTCAATTAAACTAGCATATTTTAATTTTCAGTCTATAAAGTCACTTGTATAAAGACCACACAAACATTAATGCCATTAATATCAATAACGGCATCGTAAAATACCATTATTTCTAATGGTATTCGTGTTAAATACGCCTGAGGGATAGCTGGTCTATTTCACCTAAAATAGGATACCTAAATGTTATGAAGCAGAACGTAATAAGTGCTTTAGTCACTACAGCATTACTTTCCTTTTCTAGTAATGTACTCGCTATAGAAGATTGGCAACCCCAAAACTATAGTGGTGGCGCAGAAGTTTGCTACCAATCCAATCATTTCCAAGCGAAATGGTGGGCAAATAGTAGCGATGTACCTGACGTGAACGGCCCTACAGAGGACACACAACCAAACTGGGGAGTAGCACCTTGGCTTCCCTTGCTGGACTCAGAACAATGCAGTGCGGTAGAGCCTCCCCCAAGTAACACCCCTCCAGTCGCAGACGCAGGCAGTGACGTTTCCGTTCAATCTCCAGCCCCACAAGTCGAACTGAATGCGAGTAAGTCTTTCGATCCAGACGGCAACCCATTATCTTACTACTGGACACAGGAACGTGGTCCCGATGTCGCTATCAACAATCACGATCAAGCTATCGCCTACTTTTCTATTCCTCCTCTATCACAAGATACGGAATACCTCTTTCAAGTCATGGTCAGTGATGGCGAAGACGAAACTTCAGCTCAAGTGAAGATAACCGGTAAAGCTGAAAGCTCATCGTCTTCATTGACGATTAAAACGCCAGCTAAACCGAGCAATGCTCCTGATAAAGCTTCGCTCTTTTTAACGTCTGATACAGGAACGGTCGAAATTATCTCAGTTGATTGGAGCAAGACAACCAATGCAACGATACCAAACGCCAATTACAACACCGTGCTGCCTTTCACTCAGTCCGCTATCCCTGATCCAATGTCTGCGACATTTGCCATTTCAGAAACAGACCCAGCTTCACTAAGTTGGCGCTATAACGAGCACAGCTCTGATGAATCTTACTTCAAACAAATGGACTCTCAGAGTTGCTCGGCTTGTCATAATGGTGGGTATAAATCAAAGCTAAATGATGGTCCTAGTGAAGGGTTGTTAGCTGAATACGCGACCAATCCAAACATTATCAGTCAGAAGCTGAACAAAATGGCGATTCGATTTGGTGTCACTTGCGACGTACAGTGTCAGAAAACGATGTCTCGTTACTTAGAGGACGAACTGTGGTCTGAAGCATTAGGAAATATCGCACCACGTGACGATGTTTATGGCAAGCGACATATTCGTATGTTAACGCGTAAAGAGTACATTAACTCCATACAAGATCTGTTAGGGGTTCACGTTCCCCCAAATGTATTGCCATTAGATGAACGTTCCGTGTCTTCTCTCTATGACAACCCTCCATCCCTCGGTTACCTAACAAGTGACAAGCTCAATGCGTACCTGAATTCCGCACTCTTTGTGCAGGACAATCTCGATATTGCCACCGCGAGCGGGTGTGACATCAATACCGGCTCCGTTGAACCTTGGAACAGCGAAATCAACTATCCAACTTCAGGGACTCGAGTCTCTCATAAAGGTGATATTTATGAATCTATGTACTGGGTCGGCCCTAATATTGAACCGATTAAGAAGGAGTATCGACCCGGTGACCATTGGAAATACATTGGCCCACACGGCGAAGGTGACTCAGATTGCCTACCTAAATGGCTAACAAATACCGCAGAAAAATTGTTCCATCGACCACTCACTGATAGTGAGCTCAAAACGTATATCAGCGAAGATGTGTCTACAACAAAACAAAACCTAAGTGCAATGTTGGTGTCACCACACTTTCTTTATCGTCGAGAGGTGGGCACCTCTAATGCTAACCACCGCTACAGCTTAAACAGTTATGAACTGGCTACGATTCTTTCCTATACCTTATGGGGAAGCGTGCCCGATGATGTGCTATGGGCTCTTGCTAAGAACAACGAGTTACTTAAGTCTAACGTTCTCAAAAACGAAATTACTCGCATGCTAAACCATGACAATGCGAAAAGGCAGTTCGCTAACTTTATGATGCAAACGCTCGAATTTAGTGATGACCGAGTCATTGTCGATCGAGAAGGCCTTAGTAAAGAAATCGGTACCGCCATGCTAGAGGAGTTTAGGCGCTACATTGAGCATGCTGTATTTGACGATAATCAAGGGCGCTTTGAAGATTTAATGTCTTCCACAACAACCTTTGTCGACCATTCCCTTGCGCAGCACTATGGCCTATCTGGTTCATTTGGCGCTGATTTCAAGGCCGTCCCTATCCCACCAACGCGCGGTAAAGGTTTACTAAGCTTAGGAGCAATTGCCGTGGCATATAGTACCAGTGATAAAACTCGAGTGATTCCTCGTGGCCGCATGGTGCAACACTCTTTACTTGGCTGGAATCAATCTGTCCCCTCAGGGGCCGCACCCGATGATGTAATCGGTGAGGTGTCAACGCGTGACTTCTGGACTCAAGCTACAGGGCCAAGTCAAAGCTGTTGGGGCTGTCATGTAAAAATGAACGATATCGGCTTTGCTTATGACGTACTAGACAAAAATGGTCGTTATCGTACCTACGAAGACTATATCTCTTTATCCGGCGAAGAATATCCAAATGTGTTGTTAGAGACATCGGGGACACTTAGCGGTATTGATAACCAAGATGTCGCAATTAGTGGACTTGGTGATATGGCGACAGCGCTGAGCATCAGTACTGATGCTAAAAAAACCTTTGTGAAAAATTACATGACTTACACATTAGGCTCTAATTCACCTGAATATAGTACTTTATACAACAAGCTTGCATCTTTTGAACAGTTTAAACAGCTAATTATCAATATCTTAAGTTCCGATACAGTGCTAGAGCGCGAGGAGTAACAACATGACAAATCATTTTAATCAATCGCGACGCAACTTATTGAAAACCAGTATAGCGGCTGGTGTCGGATTAGGGTTTTGCACTCTCCCAACCTTTGCAAAAAGTACCACAACAAACAATTCAGATACCAAGTTTATCTTTGTTAACTTTTCTGATGGTTATCCTAGAGGAAAATGGCATCCTAAACAAAGCTCAAATGGTCTAGAAATGAATGACTGCACCGCTGAGTTGGAGCAGTACAAAGACCATATCGTGTTCTTTTCGGGATGTAAAAGTACCGGAGGAACCGGACATGATGGCTATAAAGGGGTTTGGCAGGAAAATGTCGGTCAAGGCTCTATTGATTTTCACTTTGAGAACTACTTTTCCTCAGGAATGCCCAAAAGGGCTTTACGCCTCGGGGTAGATACGAACTATTGGGGCCATGGCGGATTTGTCACAAGCCGTAACTTAAATGGCGCTCTCATGCACAATGATGATCCTCAAGCCATCTTTAACGACTTATTTGGGGGAGACATATCGGAGGGCAACTCGATTGAGAGCAGAAAACTCGCGCTACTGTCCAAATCCATTCCAGATATTGAGCTTTTAGAGCAACAACTTGGCGGCTTAGAAGCAGCAAAAACGAATGCTTTCAGAACGACATCACAAGACGTAAACACCGAATTGAATAATGCTATTGGTAACGCAGGGAAAACCTGCAACACAAGTATATTTTCAAGTACCGCAGAAGGTCGTGACAGGCGAGCAGACCTACAGGTCGCCAATGCTGCCCTAGCGTTATCGTGTGAAAAAACACGCATTGTATCTTTACAACTCGGCACTTCAAATGACTCAAAGGTCGTCGAGAGCGTCAGTAGGACAGTACCCCATGATGCATCGCACTATAGTTCAGCAACGCTACCGATTTATATTCAACATCGCCGTTGGTACCTTAGCAAAGTGACGCGCTTGATAGAGCTATTAAAAACAATGCCAGATACTGGCGGCAGTACCTTATTTGATAACTCCATTATTATGGTTACATCAGAAATGGACGATGGCCAAGCGCACAGTTCATCCGATCTCCCGTTTGTCCTGATAGGGGGAAACAATACAAAGCTCGCCACGGAAAAAGGAGGACGATTAATGGAAAATGTTGGGCCAATAGGTCAAATTCTCGCCGCTTACAGTAAAGCGTATGGCGTCAGTATTCCCTATAAAAATGCCCCTCTAAGCGGCCTTTTTCATGGTTAGTTCTCCTCAACATAAATCATGAAACCAAGCCTATTAATAATAGTTTACCCCGGCGATTAACTAACGCATCCTCGGGGTCTGTTATAGGGCTCTCGCCTCAAATAAAAAACCAGAGTCAAAGCTCTGGTTTTCCTTATCAACGATGTGTAACCCCCATTAAAGGGTGAGCAAGTAATTCACTAGCTCATTGTATTCATCATAGCTTTTGATTCCAGACGGCTGAACAATGTACTTATTGTTTACCAACACGCCCGGTACGCCCGTCAATGTACTAGCCTCAAACTGCTTATCAAACTTCTTCTGCATTGAGTTAACCACAAAGCTGCTGTATGCCGAATCAAAGGCTTTCGCGTCAATACCATTATCTAAGAAGATTTGACGGAGCTGTTGCTCATTGTTCGGCCTCTTGTTCATCTCATGGATTTGGTTAAACATCGCGGGCACCATGGTTTTTTCCGCCTTGAGTGCCACCATCGTCGCGTACGATTTCGCCATTGGCACAGCCATGTCATTACCCATAAAGGCAACGTGTACCTTTTCAAACTTAACCCCTTCTGCAAGTGCGGGCTTTAAATTTTCAACCACGGCTTCAAATTTGTAACAGTGTGGACAATAGAACGAGAAAAACTCCGTCACTTTTGGCATCGTCGATTTATCAACATCCAAAACGGTGTAATGCGTCCCCTCTTCAAAGGTTGACGCTTGCACAGACACGCTCAGCATAAGCGCTGTAAATAAAGTAAATAGTGTTTTCATTGGGCATAATTCCAAAAATATTAATGATGTGCGAAAACTCGCAATAAATTGATATTAATAAAAATTAAGCAATAGGAGGGCGGAACAAGGTTTGAATGCGAGCAATGGCCTTTTCTGCTTCATCCTTTGGCATAAGCGCTCGTGTTACTCGATGTTGATTTAGAAAAGTGACCGACTGACCACAGGGGACTTTAAGCAAACAAAACGAAGCGCAGCAATGAGATTGCGTGGCTGTTTCCAGTTTGTGTGAGTTCGTGGTAAATGAGATAGGGGTTTGGCTGAAGTTGAGAGCGCCCTGGTGCGACATCGCCTCATTCGCTTCATTGCTAACGGCAAAAAAACTCAATACCAGCAACATGACTGACATTAAGAGAGACCACCGGTAACTATTGCGACAACGACAAGAAAACATGCACACCAAACTACTTTTAAGACGCAAGCATCATACCTCAACAAAAATAGAAAAACTGGTTTGCTTTCACAGAAGATCAGTCGTGAACTCTTAAGATGATCAAATCACCTAGCGCCGGGGACTGTTTAGTCAATATAAAACGATAACCCTTTACCGTGTCGCCTTTTTACACAATGCTCATACTGCCCTGACTCTTCACCAGACACTGACACAGACTTCATTTGCTGCTGATTTATCTATCATTTTTATCCTTACCATACTGCCTATACAAAAACATAATTAGGAATTTTCCATGAAGATGAAAGCAGTGGTGCTAGCAGCAACAGGGATGCTTGTCCTTTCAGCCTGTAAAGAAGAAGCACCAACACACGCAACGGTCACGTTAGTTGAAGCGGTAACCAGCTCCGTAAAAACGCCGCGACAAGTTTGCAACGATGTCGTCGTAACGCGCCAAGCTGACATAAAAGATGAAGATAAACTGCTTGGTACGCTTGGTGGCGCCGCTGCAGGCGCAGCATTAGGTAACCAAGTCGGCGGAGGTTCTGGAAAAACTGTCGCCACTGCGGTTGGCACTGTAGCCGGAGCAATGACAGGTCGAAAGATTCAAGAAAACGCACAAAAAAATAGCACCGTAAGTACAACAGAACGACGTTGCCAAACGGAATATGTCACTTCGACTCAAATCTCTGGGTACGATGTCACGTATGACGTTGCAGGTAAAAAAACAACCGTTCACATGGACAAAAAGCCACAAACAAGTGTCTTCGCAATTGTGGCTGGGCAAGTTGTGCTCCCTCAATAGGCAGCAACTAATTAGTAGCAGACAGTCTGTCGCAAATTGAATCAAGCCAGAGCATTCGCTCTGGCTTGATTTTCTACGCTATGAATCACCCAATACGGGTTGTGAGTCTTGCTGCGGTTTCGTCGTTCTATAGATATACACCTCACCAAACAAGATCGCGATACCGATACCCGTTCCCACTTGCCAGAAATAGCTCCAATCAAATGGTGTACCCGGTACCCAGAAGAAAGTAATGATGCCACCTATCAACAAGCACATTGGCACAAAGCACATTAAACGAATTAACCAAGGTTTCCCTGCCACTTTATAGGGACGTGGCAGTGTCGCGTCGATTTTACGCAACTTAAGAAATGCCGGGAACATAACCACATAAGACAATAATAGAATGATAGCGCCAAGTGAAAATACGTTCCAAAATAGATCTTCGTTACCGCCAAATGTGGCAATCAGTGCATAAGCAATCATAGTGATCGTGGCGACAATACCATTCCAAATCGCGGCACCCTTCGGCGTACCCGACTGAGTTGTGGTAGCAAATACTTTCGGCATATCGTCATTTTTGGCCGCGTAAAGCGCCACATAGTTAACCCCCACTGACCAGTTGGTAATATTCGCGACCAAGGTAAACATAAAACAAATCGCCAAAATATTAATAACCACACCAGTAAAACCTTCAATACCAAATAAGATGACTAAGCTTTCATACAAGCCCGCCGACGCTGAAATTTGATCCAGAGGTAACGCAGCTTGTACGCCAAACGTGGCAAGCAGATAGAAAAAAGCAATCAATATACCGCCAAGTACCGTCGCTTTCGGAATGTCTTTTTTCGGGTTTTCCATGGAATCCGATGCCGCAGACACCACTTCAAAACCCAACAAGTTAAACAACATCACGGAAAGAATGGCAAAACCAACCTGAAATGATGGCGCAAACGCACTGGCACTAAAGTCATTCGCCACTTCACCGTTAAACGCCTGAATGAGCCCACCAATACCCAAAACGGACATAATAAGCACTTTCAAGATAGCGCCAAGAGAAGATATCCAATTAGCGTCGGCAACCGGTTTGGTGCTGATATAAGAGCACAACCAACTCATTGCAATGGAAACACCGGCTATCTGCCATGGTGAAAACTCCGTATTTAATACCTGCGCTAAAACAACCGCAAAGAGATAAAATACCGCAGGCACCCACAAGGCATAGTTGACCCAATAGAACCACGCCGTTCTTGCTCCCCAGTTACGACCAAATGCGCGTTTCACCCAATCGTAGATCCCACCTTCGGCTGGATACGTTGTCGCAAGCTCCGCGGTAATTAAGCCATAAGGTAAAAAGAACAAAATCAAAATGACCAACCACCAGAATATTCCCCCCGGCCCAGCCACTGCGGTCGCCGCAACGGTATCCACAACCAGTACGGTACATACCCCAAAAAGAACAATATCGACAAGCCCTAGTTTTTTCTTTGTTTTCTCTTCCATAATAGATTCTCCAATGGAACCAGCAAGGTAAGTAGTATTAATCGGCGTTATGTGTAGCCTTAAGACAATTAAACCAAGCCATAGCCACTATTACCGAGCTTGGAATCTGACATCGGTAATAGTGGCGCATTAACCCGGCAAATCGTGACCTTCATACCAGTATTAACAAGCCATGCATTTACTTTGAAAATGATTGATTCTAATCAATCATTGCAACATATATTGACGTAGTGTTTATCTTAATATTTGCCTTACATTGATGGGCTAAATATATTCTATCGGTCAAATTCAACTCCCTTCATCCAACGGCAGTAGGATATTAACAATGACATCAATAACAAAAACAGAAAAAATTAAGAAAATAAAAGAAGCCACATTTCAAATAATTGAACGCAGTGATATTAATAACATTTCTATTTATGATATTGCCAGACATGCCAAAATAGCCACTTCAACGGTATATCACCATTATCCTAATATAGAAGCATTACTTCTATGTATTGCTGATGATGTATTTCGTGACTTTGACCACATGCTCGCTAACATTGAGAAAACGCCATTTTTTGATAACTGGCAAGCTATTACATGGCGTATTGAAAGTGCTTATTTTCAATACTACCAAAATAATCCAGTCGCGACGAAGCTCGTGCTTGGACAACATAAATTTTATGACCTAAGAAAGGCCGACTTTGAACATGACCAAGCGCTGGGTGAACGTATTCGTAATCTTTACCAACAGCATTTTGTACTGCCAGCTTTACCTAATAACTACAATATTTTTGCGATAGCACTTCAGGCGGCTGATAAGGTTTACAGCACATTTTATAACGCAACGGGAAGAAACCAGATCAGCTCGGAAGCAGGAAAAGAAGGGTACAGACTAGCGCTTGCTTATCTCTCCGTTTACTTGCCACAGTATCTACAGCGTATTGAGCCAACAAGTGAGCGGCCAGCCGAACCTCATCATCTTAGCCAGCTTGTTTAGAGGCAAATAGCCAAGGTGTTGAAATTAGATTTAAAGACTAAGGTCAGATCAAATGGGGCACATGTTAATGTGCCCCATTTAGTCATATTCACTATATGACTTACTGAGATTTCGTCGGTGACGTTCCCTCAGCATTAGACACAATGGCATCCATTTGTATTACCGCATCCTTGGGTAGACTAGACACGCCAATTACCGTCACTGCAGGCAATGTGTTATCAAAGTAGCTTGGTAACACGTCGTTAAATGCCGCTAAATCTTCCATGTTATTGAGCTGAACGTTGAGCTTCACCACGTCATCAATAACATGACCAACACTCTCTACAATGGACTTAATATTGTTCAGGCACTGCATGGCTTGCTCTTTCACTCCAAAGGCCACAATCGCCCCTACCGACGGGTCTATAGGAAGTTGAGCGGAAAGGTTATTGTAGTGAGAAAAAGCCACACTTTGCGACGACAAAGCACTAACAGGTGCTTTGTTAGTATTGTGAGCTCTAATCACAATACCATGGCGATCTTCAACCACTTGCGGCGGAGTCCCATCACCATGAGAAACGGTAGCATCGACTTGCACCAAGGCATTCATGGGCAACCCCTCTGCCACTATCACCGAACGCGCAGGCATATAATTCACCGCTCTTGCGATCGATGAGTCAGGAAAGAACCTGGTATACACCTCATCAAAGGCATCCAAGTCCGCAAGGTTTTTTAGATGAACGTTTATTTTTACAACATCATCAACAGGCACCTCTATACCTTCCAATATGGCTTTAATGTTCTTTAAACATTGTTGCGTTTGCTCTCGCACTCCTCCCGCAATCACATTACCTGTTGTCGCCTCAATCGGTAGCTGTGCTGACACGTGACTGTAATGAGAGAAAGCAACGCTTTGTGTAGACAATGACGTCACTGGCGCATTTGGTGTATTTCTTGCCAATTTTACTAAGTCACACGCTTCTTGCGGATAGGTTCCCTCACCATTGGAAATAACGGCGTCCATTTGTACTAACGCCCCTTCTAAAGGCAATGCGGCGACAGCGAGAGAAGTATGAGTAGGAACATACATATTGAAAAATCCGCAATAGACTTCATTCACTTTATCTAAATCGGAAATATTTTTCAGATAGACATTGATTCTCACCACGTCGCTCATGGTGTGGTCGATACTGTTAACAATCGTTTTAATATTACTCAAGCACTGTTTGGCCTGCTCTTCGACACCGCCAAAAACCAGCGTATTAGTGTTTGGATCGATCGGCAATTGGGCAGAAATATTATTATAATGGGAAAAAGCAACGGATTGAGAAGAGTGAACATTCAATGGAGCCTTTTCAGTATTTCTTGAAATCTTAATGATACTAGTTGTCATCGCATTCTATCTCCAAATTAATGCGTGAATATCCAGTTCAATACATGAATATTATGAAGTTGAGTAATCGTAGGCAAAAGAGAGCCAAACCAGCTAAAGGAAGATAAACTGGTTTGGCTTTAGCTAAATATCGCCAATAAATTGATTACAAGGTTTTAAGGAATCCAGTAATTTTATCTTCATGATATTTAATGGTTTGTTGTGTAGGAATGACTTCATCTTTGTGGGTAAAGTATACTAGAATTGCCATTTGAGCCGTGAGACGGTTTTCTGATTCATCAAACGCCACACAATATTCACTTTCTAATGCGCCACGTGTAATTTCTTCTTTGTCATTAGCGGGCAGACAGTGAAGTAACATTGCTCCCGGACGGGCTTTCGCCATCAACTCTTCTGAAATCACGTAATCAGGCATGAAAGCGGCAAGGCGCTCTTCTTTCTCATCCATTTGCGTAGACCAGTAGAAGCTGTCTCCGTAAACCACGTCACAATCGGCCACGCGTTCTACATCATCGGTAATTTCAATGGTGCCGCCAGACTCTTCACAGAAATTCAGCGCCATTTCCACCCATTCTTGCTGCATCTGATATTTTTTCGGACCAATTTGCTTAAAGCCCATACCATATTTGGCACACGTCAACATTAGGGAGCGACATACGTCAGTCGCATCACCCATAAAGGCCAGCGTTAAGTCAGACAGTTTACGGCCATCGGTAATATGCTCTTTAATGGTAAACAAGTCGGCGAGCATTTGCGTTGGGTGGAAACGAGTATCTAGGCCGTTAATAACCGGTACGGTCGACATTTCAAGTAAACCATCTAATGTTTCCGGGCTATTGGTACGTGCCATAATGATGTCACACATGCGAGAAAGTACACGTGAGGTATCATCAATTGACTCTTTGCCCCCTAAGTGAATATCTTTTGGTGATAGGAATAAGCCATGACCGCCCAATAACGTCGCAGCAACTTCAAACGACACACGCGTCCGTGTTGACCCAGCTTCAAAGATCATCCCAACTGATTTTCCTTTAAATAGCTGTGGTACTGCGTTGTCTTTACGCGCTTGTTTTAGATACGCCATCAGCTCCATCATGTTATCCATCTCTTCGACAGAGAAGTCTTTCATTGACACCATGTGCTGTAAGTTTGCTTTTTTGAGTTCAGTAGCGCTAGAAGTCGGTAATTTCATAACATGTCCCTCATTTCAGAATTTAATTCACTTTATATTCATAAAGTTATGGGTAATTAGTTTTAGTCCGTTATCTGGTACGGGATTTATTTAACGGTAAATACACACTTAAAACTGCGATGAGAATTTGGTATCGGTTTTGAAGCAACAAATGATGGATAAAAATAATATGGACACGACAGATCTGCACTAAACAGGGGGAGAAAACCCTATTATTGATTTTAATCAAGTTAACTCGCTATTATTTATCCCTTATAAAACCTGCAATTAGAATCACATATCGGTCACCAGTTTCGATTATTATCCCACTCTGTGATCGGTGCGTAACAAAACTATCTAAAATCCAAATAAAAACCGAATTGTGATTTTTATCTCCAACCATAAATAAGCATTTCAATACACTAAATTCACTTTGTTAGCCGTTCGGTTAATTCCGTCACTTGGAGAGTTAAACATGTCAAAACCTATTATTGTTGTCGCGGTTGGTGGCAATGCTTTATTACAACGTGGTGAAGTAATGAGCTGTCAAAACCAACAGAAAAGTATTGCTCAAACGGCACGTTCACTGGCAGAGCTAAGTAAAGATTACCGCTTAGTCATTGTTCATGGTAACGGCCCGCAAGTTGGTCTACTTTCACTGCAAAATGACGCTTACAAAGAGTGCCCTGCATATCCATTTGACGTCTTAGGGGCAGAGACGCAAGGCATGATTGGCTACCTATTCCAACAAGGTCTAAATGCGGCCATTAACGATCGTTATACCACCACAATTCTGACTCGAATTGTGGTGGATGAAAATGACCCAGCCATTGCTAATCCGAGCAAATTTATCGGCCCTATCTATAACGAGGAACAAGCAAAATCCCTAGCCGAACAAAACAATTGGGTAGTCAAACCCGATGGCGCACATTGGCGTCGTGTGGTCCCGTCCCCAGCACCAAAAGAAGTATTAGAAATCAAAGCGATTAAAGATCTTCTTGATAAAGAACACCTCGTCATTTGTGGCGGCGGCGGCGGCGCACCTGTAATTGAAAAAGACGGCGCTTATGTGGGTTTTGAAGCGGTGATTGATAAAGACATGACAGCGGCATTAATTGCAGAAGAACTTGGCGCAGAACATTTGCTGATCCTCACCGACGGCACTCACGTCTGTTTAGATTGGGGCACACCGCAAGAAGAGAAAATCGAGCGCATTGCCGTTGCTAAAATGAAGCAATATACCTTCCCGGCTGGCTCTATGGGGCCAAAAGTGGATGCCTGCTGTCAGTTTGTTGAGAATACTGGCCATAAGAGCTACATCGGTGATTTAGCCTATGCCTCTGAAATCATGCAAAGAACGTCCGGTACCGTTATAGAAGCGGTTTAACCCTCCGTAAACCCACATCATTACCTTACCCGCTCCTCCTTTTGCAAAGGCGGAGCGGGCTTGCTTTACTCTCTGAACAACAAAAATACAAACCAAACTCTCATCATAAAATAATACCTTCCCATCCAACCACCATGGTGATATACCTATATATAACACCAAAACAGCCAAGGAAACCTATATGACGCATTGGCATGATCGCCAGCCGATATTTCGGCAGTTGGCTGATCGAATCACTCAGCAAATCCTGCAAGGAATTTGGCAAGAGGGTCAAGCCTTGCCTTCGGTACGAAGCGTCTCTGCGGATATGAAAATCAATCACCTTACCGTCATGAAAGGCTATCAATTACTCGTTGACGATGGACTGGTTGAAAAGAAGCGTGGTCAGGGCATGTTTGTGACTCACGGAGCAAAACTAAAATTGTTGGCCGACGAAAAAGCGCGCTTTCTTCAACAACAAATCCCGCAAATCGCCGCCACGTTACAACATCTGGATATGTCACTGTCAGAGTTTATCCAGCAACTAAAACCACATCTTGAAGGTGACCAATGAACGCACTTGTTAGCGTCAAGCACGTATCTAAGCAATATCATAGAAATGGTGAAGCCTTACATGACATTAGCTTTGAATTACATGCAGGCCAAGTCCTTGGTCTGCTCGGACATAATGGTGCAGGAAAGTCCACTTTGATTAATGCGTTGCTCGGCGCGCACCAATACCAAGGCAGTATTCGCATCAATGGCTTTGAGCCCGTCACGCAACGCGATCAAATCATGCACAGCTTGTCTTATATCTCAGATGTCAATGTGCTGCCCGGCTGGATGACTGTCGCCCAGCTTCTCAGCTATACAGAAGGCGTTCACCCGAGCTTTAACCGCAGCAAAGCAGACCAAGTCCTTAACCAAACCGATATTAAACTCCGAGCACGCATCAAAACCCTCTCGAAAGGGATGAAGGTGCAATTACACCTAGCAATTGTCATCGCCACCAATACGCAAATATTAATTTTAGATGAACCTACCCTTGGGCTGGATCTCGTCTACCGAGACACATTCTACCGCCACCTATTAGAGTGGTTTCACGATGGTAAGCGAGCGCTAATCATTGCCAGTCATGAGGTAGCGGAGATCGAGCATCTACTCACGGACCTGCTGATTCTTAAGCATGGTCGCCCAGTACTGCAAACCTCAATGGATAGTATTGGCGACGATTACTTTATTCTTGATGCTAGCGATGAACATAAAGACCACATTGCAACCATGAACCCGCTCTCTTCTCAAAAAGGGCTAGGCACGACTAAGTGGCTGCTTTCATCTCAATATGCCGCACAGGCAAAAGCGCTTGGGGATGTGTATGGCGTGAAGTTAGCGGATCTGTTTTTAGCGTTACAGAAGGAGAAAGCATAATGCGTTCGACTATTGCCATGTTACGTAAAGAGTGGCTGGAAAACCCACTGGTTACGCGTGTTCCTTTATTCATGTTTGCCTGCGGACTGCTACTTTTTGTGACTTTGATGAGCAGCACTACCCTACAGCATAATATGTTTTACGAAATGAGCTTTAGCGGCGATGTCAGTGATATTCACAGAGAAATGGGTGACAACGTCAATATGCTGGTAGCGGGGGGCGTGGGGCTGCTGTCCATTTTACTTGGCACCCAATATTTCCCAAGAACACTTCGTAAAGAACGTGTTGAGGGCAGCCTGATGTTTTGGCGCAGTATGCCCATTAGCGATGTAAAAACGCACTTAGTTAAACTTGTATTTGGTTTATTAGTGATTCCTTTGGTGTGCTCTATATTGGTCTTTTTTGCCGACCTGATGCTGTGGATGCTCAATGCCTCAACTGACCACCAGCTGGCGCTGCTCTATCGTCATGCATCTCTCGTGGACGTGGTGTTCAACTGGTTTTCATTTTGTTTAAGAATGGTAATAGCAGGCGTTCTTCTATTACCCTTCGCACTGACAGCAATGGCTATTTCTCAGAAAGTGAATTCCCCGCTCTTAGTGTTATTAATTGCCATTTATGCGCTACGCTGGATGCCAATCGCACTATTTGGTTATTACGGTGTCGACCAGTTCTTTTCCGACATATTCTATTTACCGCTGCACGCTATTCTTGCCGCTAATCCACTGAGTGCCATACCAGAAGCAGGGTGGTCTCACATCGCGATTTATATGGTCATTGGTGTGTTGGCTTGGATGACGAGCCTTAGATTCAGCCGAACCGTGAGTTAGATAGTGGAGTAAAAGCAGAACATCCCCCCGTCAACAATCCGTGTCAACGGGGGGATAGCAGGGATGCTGGTTATTTCATGGGGGAGAAATACATCCCTCAAATTAACTATATGCTTAGAGAGTTTAGTCGTCTGTAGGAAGACGCTCTCTTAATCCAAGATTATTCCCACGCCGCTACACATTAAGCCTAGCAATCCGTGCTATTTAATGGTGAATCCTCATTTTGTAAATTACGTGTCATCAATTCGACTGCTGTTTCAAGAACGTAGTCCACACCATCAATCAGATGCTGGTACGTCGGCGAAACGAGAATATCAGGTTTAATCCCTGTGCCGACAAAATCTCGTCCATCAGCATAAGTATCTCGCTTTGTGCACACTCTAAAACAACCGCCACCGGGTAAGTTGCGAAATAACGGCTGTCCTGTACTACCATAAGTGTATTCACCAATCGTCGTCATCGTATCTAGCGCCTGAGCGTACACTAAAAAGTCTTCCGCAGCCGAGACAGTCCCACTACTCACTTTGCACTGCGTACCCTGCTAGTCATTCCGGAAACCCACACATAGTATGATGCCATGCGCTAGCTCAACCGCTATATTGATCACGAACTTCACCCTAAACAACACTCTACTAGTAAAAGATTGCTACACTTGAACTTCTATTTCATCAAGAGTTGACTATGGCTGACCTACTCTCTTTTAGTTTAATTATTATACTGTTGGTGATGTCTCCAGGCCCCAACGGGGTACTGATTCTAAGATCCACCTCTCTGTTTGGAAAAAGGTCCGCACTCTATAATATTGTTGGCTTTATTCTAGCCATGTTTATTCAGGCCAGTTTAGGGATATTTGGCATTTCAGCGCTATTGCTAGGATCTCCTTATTTTTTCAACATATTAAAATACATTGGTTCAGGCTACTTTTTATACATAGGGATAAAAATGCTCGTCGGCTCCTTTAGTGCGAAGGCGTCAGCGAGTGTACCCGGCTTGAAACACTACGCCGCTCCCAAAGCATATAAATCCGTTCTCGAGGGCTTTCTCACTCAATTTTCAAACCCCAAAGGTATACTGTTTTATTTGGCAGCCTTTCCTCAGTTTGTCGACTTTGATAACTTCCAATATGTCGATGCCTATCTATTAGTGGCGATTCACGGTCTTGTGCTATTAACTTGGTTTTATTTTGTCGCGCTGGTTATCTTGAAAATGAAGGGCAGTACGCAACATTCCTCCGCAGGCTTTTGGGTAAACCGAATCGCCGGTGTGGTGATGATTTACTTTGGTTGTGTGTTGTTTTTTAGCCAATAGCCTTGGTGTTATCGCCATAGGGCGGTCGCGTATTTCCACACTCTATCTCCAAGCCTCTATTTTCCGCCACATTATGTCCAACCAATCATTTCCGTCCTCACTGCAAACTTATTCGGACGATCTAAGGCTTGTAACATCCAATGCGCCACATCCCTTTTTGAAATTTGATCGCCAAGGTTGAATTTATCGACGATCCCAACCGCGCGTTGACTATTTTTATCGACTAATCCTACTGGCCGAATTGAAAGCGTATCGAGCCCACTTTGCGCAAAGGTATCTTCCATGTGAGAAAAGTCAGCAAACGTTTTCCGAACATTACTACTGCGAATCAGCAGCTTCAGCGCAACACTCATTTGAGATTCACTCTCCGCCACACCTGCCGCACTGATAGCCACCACTCGTTCAACGCTCTGCGCCTTCATCGCGCTCACCAAGTTCTGCGCAACCTGTGTCATGAGATCTGGCGGGGACGCCAACGCAGACCATGGGTTATTCGGTTTAACGCGCATAATTCCAAGCGCAGAGACCACTGCGTCTTGGCCTTTCAACGCCTGTGTTAGCACATTCGTATCAAGCACGTCTCCCACAATAACCTCAACCCCTTGCGGAGCCACGTAACGACTAGAAGCACGAATCAGCATGGTGACGTTATACCCCTGTTCCACCGCCAACTTTACCAACCACTGCCCAACGCCACCCGAACCGCCTAAAACAAGCAAATTTTTCTTAGTCATATATCACCTCTCTCTAGAAATACTCTACCTAGCGTCAGTAGGGCGTATTCACCGTACGTTCCGCTCTATTTGTTAAAATAGTAACGACACTTCCACGATTGAAACAGAGGTCTTTATAGAAATCAGTTTTGTCATTTTGACAATAAACAGGTAGTTTAATTGGAAAATAGAGCATTAATTAGGTCGATTATGGATAAATTAAGAGCGTTGCGTTACTTCAAACGGGTTGTTGAATTAAGAAGCTTTAGTAAAGTCGCCGCCGAAGTTGATGTCCCACCTTCATCTATTTCTCGTCGAATTAAAGATCTAGAAAATGAGCTAGGGATAGAGCTCATTCAAAGAACAACTCGCCAAGTAAAAGCCACTGAATTAGGCACCCTTTATTACCAACAAATAGTGCCCGGTATGAAACAATTGGACGATGCCGATGAGCTAATATCACAACGAAAAGAAGCCATGGTTGGAAGGCTTAGGATAAGTGTCTCGACAAGCTTTGGCGAACGCGTTCTCCTGCCTACGTTACATAAATTTAGGCAACAATATCCCAACATCACATTAGACATTGATTTCTCCGACAAGGTAGTCAACTTTACGACTGATCCGGTTGATATTGCGATTCGAGCCGGCCAACTAACTCAAGATCGCATTGTTGCCAAACCTTTGTCGAGTTCAGCATTTAAGCTCGTCGCCACTCCGAAGCTAGCAACAAAATTAATGCTGTCCTACGGGAAAAATGAATTATCGGTCGACGACCTTCAGACAATCCCCACACTTCAGTACCAACGCAATAAAGAAATATTACCTTGGTGGGCATACCAAAATGAGAAATGGACTCAATTAACGCTAGTGCCAGCTTTTAGCTGTAACAATGGTGAAGCCCTAATGCATGCCACCTTAGCGGGTGAGGGTATTGCGCTGTTTCCAGAATGGTGGGTTCGTCCCTATTTAAGGGATGGTTCACTGGTCGAAGTGCCGACATGCCATCCAATATCCAATGGGCAAACCAGCAATTTAGACATCTTTATCGTTTACCAAAGTGCTAAGTACCAAATCCCAAAAATTAGAACATGCATTGATTTCATTTTAGACAATGTCGACTAAAGGCACTGGGCATCGGAGAAGAAAGCACAGTGGCTCTTTTCTCCGATGGTACTCTCATCACTCTATGGTTTGGTCGTAAATGACCAAATAGGACCCTCAATAGTTTGTTCGCCTTGAACAATATCAACACGCCAATAATAGGTCTTGCTAGCAATTAAACCATTCATTCTATATTCTGCATCAATTGCTGATACCGTCGTTAAGGATGTGGGTGTCGCGCCAAAAAGTACCCTGACATCTGAGCTTAAAGCTTGCACATTGAATCGTAAATAGGGATTTAATGACACACCTTCAGAGCCATTAAATGGCACGGGATTACTCGGCTTCAACCCTTGATGTCCAGGTAACCAATAAAGCGGGTCATTTCGCTCATAAGCGCCAATATCCGGGGCGTTACCGATATACTCTAGTGTCGTAAAGCGAGTATTACTTGAGCCTGTGTCAACGATAGGGCTGCTTTGAATAGGCCTAAAGTCTCCCCATAACGCGCCTTCAAGGTGAGCTAAAACATCACCCGACGTCGCGGTTAAGTTCGAACCCGTGATGCCAGGGACTGTAAGCTGCTCTGCTGTACCGGACTTTCTCCCCACTAAGCTCCCCACTAAATTATTCATCGTTTCCGAATTGTGGTTGATGCCACCGGCACTTTCTTTATTAAAGATAATCAGGTCAACCGCTTGGTTATTAAACGCTAAGTTATTGTAAGTGCCTTGATAGTCACCTTTAATAATTGAGAAATTAGTATCCCAAATGACATTGTGGTGCACAACACCATCCCGCCCTGTTTTCGCAGCGCCTTCTACGCCATCAAAACGAATTCCGGCTTTTGGCGTACTATGAACCCAGTTATAGGCAATTTCAGTCCCTGCTTGCTCATCAATACCCACGTTAATCGCCGCACCATCATGTTGTAATAAGCTGGTATTGTAGACATGATTCCCCGTCACCTTCGACTCAGCTCCAACCCTGACACCTTCAGAGTTGCCTGCGGTATGGAAGGTATTATTGCTAAAGGTAATATCCCGACTCTGCTGAGCCATGTTGATTGAACCTTCCCCACCCGTTCCTAAGTTTGAATAATCAATATCGTGGATTAGGTTATTATCAATCACATCGCCTTGCTCTTTGATCATTTCCATTGCAGGGCCGTCTGTGTAAGCAAAGTAGCTATTTACAATACGATTGTGGGTGCGAGTAATCGCTGAATTGTTATTGATAAATTTGATGGTGTCTGGACGTGTCAAATTACCCAGCATTCGCTGCGAATAGGCATAATGCGTTGCGTCAACATCGTCAAAGGTAATGTTGTGTGAGTTGATCACGGTAAAAGCGGTGGCGAAGAAGTCCATATCCTTAACCACAATATAACTAGAGTTACGAACGGTTAATCCATAGGTTTGGGTTTTCCCTCGAATAACCAGTTGATTTGGATCCTGATTATCAGGCGCCCACAAATATAGGGTTTTACTGTTACGATCAAAAAACCATTCATTGGGGCTATCGAGCAGCGCTAACTTGCCTTCTAAATAGTAATGACCCTCTTCATATTTCACACTTTTGTTTTGCCAAAATGACGCGTTACTTAAAATACTGGCCGCATTTTTCATCGCCGTACCAGAGCCAGAAAAATCGCTACTATAGGTAAATTTGTTGCTACCCGGTGTATGCTCCGACACCACTTGCGCCCAGTTTAACCAAGATCCAATGTTAAGTATGGCAATCGCGCCTGTTGCATCAATCCCTGAGTCTGCAAGTGACTGCTCATTTACTCCTGCGGGTAAATGAACGTATTCGTTACCTGCAGTTTTAACTGAAATACTTTCGTATGGACGTTCATCAATCATCACACCAAGTTGACTTTGCGGCGCTTGATGACGCCACGTTGCTTTCATGTTCCACAAAGAGCCATCATTAATCTGAGCATTCGGCCACCGTGCTGGCATCACAACCTGATCGTCAATAAACAGTTGCCAAATATCTTGAGTCAATTGAGTCTTATAAATCTGCCCACTATGAATCGACCAAGGTTGTTTGATCTCAACACTACCGTCAAATATTGCGCCATTGCCTCTAATAGTAATAGGCTGACTTGCCGTGGCATTAATTTTATCGACAACTTGATCTTGTTGATAACGACCCGCAAGCATCTCGATGGTTTGCCCAGCTGATGCCTGAGTTAACGCCTTTTTAAGACTTAAAAAAGGGGCGGTGAAAGAACCGTTATTGCTGTCGTTACCCGTTGGACTTACGTAGAAGTTCGCAGTGACATCTGGACACAACTCAGCACTATCAACCGTAGATCCATCGGGGCACTCCACAACCGGAGGCGAGACAGGGCACTCATTTACACTGTTAACTACTGAACCATCAGGGCAGGTAATCGGCTCTTCAGGCGACGTTGTTGGGCACTCGACCGTTTGCCAAAACCAAGAACTGTTGGAAGGTGTCTCCCAAATTCCCGGACTGTTTTTTGCCTCATAGCAGCTATCGAGATAAAGCACGATATCGCCATCAACAACCGGTGTCTTCCCTTCAATCCAAGGTTGAGCGTTCGTGTCTGTTGTAGGAGGAAGAACCACACACACACCATCAACAAGCTGTTGGTTCTCGGTGCAGATCGGTGGCTCAGGTGGCGCGACACACTCGTTATTAATAAGCTCTGTGCCGTCAGGGCAGATTGGAGGAGTAATGGGTGATGAACAGGCCACTGAGCTCCAAAACCAGGTAGATTGTTTAGAAGGGGTTTCCCAAGGTCCAGGGCTGTTTTGCGCTTGATAGCACTCGCCTTGATAACTGACCACATCGCCATTGTTGACTTGAGTCTCTCCCCCAATCCACTCTATATCAGCCGACACCGCATACCCACTTGCTAGCATCATTAGCAGTGCTGAAAGCCGCATTCCATTCTTCATAATGTTCCCTATTCTGAAGTGTTGATGATTCACGATATTAATGACTTGCCATCACGTTAGCTGACCATTTATTGAGCAATGACCAAAGTCGTAGAGAATGCGACGCACTTCTAAGCAAAACATAAGAGGTTGTGATCTTAACTCCACAACACGTGTCGTGAATACTTGCCAATACGGAAGATAAGAAAATTCCCACAAGGCACCATGGCGAAAAATTCGACAATGCAGCCGTTCACCATTATCGCCATGTTGCGACTTTTAATAGGAAAATGTACTTTTTTTGCCTTCTTTAAATAGACCCGGCAATACTGGAGCGATAACCCATTGAAATATTGAATTAATTAATGCCTTTTTTGCATGGTCCCTCGCAAGTCATCCACTTACAGAATTTATGGGATACACTCACAGCACTTATAATTACTAAAATATTACCTTGTCTATTTAAGGGTAATACCATGAAATTAATAATAAAAACATGTTTAATCACGCTAGGCCTAGTTTCTCTATCAGGTTGCGTTTCTTCCAAAAATGCACAACAAACCGCACCGGATATTAATGCCAATACACAGTACAGTGACATCAGTCTGGCATTCCATGATCAGCGTCCTTACGTCTTAGATAACGACAAAACCGTCGCATTTGAAGGCATAATACGCTCTGGTTTTGGGATTCCTTATTCCTACGAAACCTACACCAAGCAACCGTTAACCGATTATCTCTCAGATAGATTGTCCGCAGGTTTTGAAAAAGCGGGGGTCGAAGTCACACAAGTCATTACGACACCGCTTATGGACACAACTGAAGTAAAAAGTGCCTTAGTCAGTGCTGGTAATAAGTCTATTTTGTTTGAAATGCGCAACTGGAAGTACGACACCCACGCCTTTAGCGATGGCGTGTATATTGATGTCACGATGACCATCTTAGATTCGAAAGGAAAATCACTGCTGACTCGAGTTTATAACGTAGAAGATAATATCCCAGACAATGGAGGAGACTCCATCATTAACAATGTCCAACAAGCGTATCAAACCCGATTTGAAACCATCTTTGCCGAGCAAGATGTCTTGGATGCGTTAAAGAAATAGCCCATTCTTTTCATAAAAAAGTGCTCAACATTATCTGATGTTGAGCACTTTTTTTCGGCGCTGAATTTCACGCCTTCAATATAGCCTGTCCACGACTATAGCTAATCCACTACTATCGCCAATCCACTACTATAATCAGTTCACTGTTGAGCCTGAGCCCTCATGTATTTCACCACGTCAAATACCGCTTCATATTCTTTGTTAAAGTGATCGTACGGCGCAGGTAACTCAGACTGAATCATGCTGTTAATCGCCACGATAATGCCTGACTCAGGATCCGCCCAAATCAATTGACCCGCCCAACCACTATGCCCAAGGCCATACTCATTCATAATCGCCGATTTATAATAGCGACTTTCGATGTGCGTCAACTCTGCGGGTACTGGCTCACCCTCTTTGTTTGCCACTTTCATATCCTGAATAGCTTGCTGCTTGTCACTAATCAGTAAGCGCCCATAACGCGCAAAATCAATGGTTGAAGACATCATCGACGCGCCAATCACAGGCGTTCCAGCAAAATCGGTACCCATAAAGACGGTATTTTCTCCCCCAACCTCGTGAAACAAGTCACGAATTTGCTGATCAAGCCCTACGCCCGTAGCCGACTCAACTAACCAGCCAAGTACACTGGTATTAATGGTGGCATAGTTTGCAATGTCGCCTTGCCACTCATTGCTTTGCCCCATCTTCTCTATCGACTCAATCCAATCACGCAATTCCAAGCGCTCATCGTTACGCTGCATACCGATCACACGCTCATCTTTGTCAAAGTTCGCGAGCGCTTTGGGGTCACCCTTATACGCTGCCAGCTCAGCAACAGAATGATTCACATTCATCGCCGCCACATCCCCCACGGTTCGGCCTCTAAACCCTGAGCCGATTGAAGGAATGTATTTCTCTACTTTGTCTGTGAGCTTAATTTTGCCGTCAGCAATCGCTTTATTGAGCAGTATGTAACCTATTGACTTAGTCGCGGATTGGTCTGAAAACGTCGTCGAACGATCATGGCCATTACGGTATTGCTCTAGTAACACGTCGCCGTCAGCCGTCATCACAACAATACCGCCTGTAGCAGGGTGATTCAATAAGCGAGCAACAGAAGGAATCTCATGTAAATGGTAGTCACGTTTTTGATGATCCACTTTAAACACATCCTGCGCATTAACCGCAATCATATTTGGGTAAAACGTAGGCATCACTGCTTGGCCAACATGACGCTGTTGCTGCCAAGTATCAATGGTCACTGGAACCTGATTCGATGGGGAAGCGCTCGCATGGTCATTATTAGCAAAAGCGTTGTCGGCAAAGGCAAGTCCAATCGAGGCGGCTAATGAGGCAACCACAGCGATCGTTTTCATGGATTTTTTCATAATGTACTCCTTCATGTTGCAAGGTACTGGTTGAAAGTCCGTCTATTATCTATATTATTTTCATTAGTAGTTACTAGGCTTCCTATGAATTAATCATAGGGTAGAAATAGCGAGTCGCATCATGATTAAACCGGATTTACTCAAATCTTTTATTGCCTCTGCCGATTGTGGGTCCTTCAGTGCCGCCGCGCGTGTACTGGGCAAGCATCTGACGACGGTCAGCGGTAATGTCGCCAAGCTTGAAGATGATTTAGGCGTGATGCTATTTGACCGAGAAGGAAAATACCCGCAACTTACTGAAGCGGGCCGAAACCTATACGATGGAGCAAAAGTGGCCGTTGAGAGTATTGAGCGCTTCCAGCGTAATGCCCAGCAACTCTCAATAGGTATCCCTGCAACAATGATGATAGCTATTGATGAAGAATTGGATCTTCAACCATTTCTACCTTTGTTAAAAGCGTTACAAAAAAACTGGCCACACATCACGCTAACCATACTATCTCTGCCCCCAGAAGATATTCTTCAACGAGTGCGAGAACAACGCATCGATTTAGCTATTGCACCAACCCTGGAAGGCAATAGTCAGTTTTACGAATTTCGAGCAATTGGTAACTGCATGATTGACATTGTTTGTGGTCAATCGCACCCTTTAGCGAAGCAGCGTACCATCAGCAACGACGATCTAATGGCGCACACCCAGTTAATTGGTCCCTCTAGTCGCAGCCTTACTATATTGCGTCAAGGCACAAAAATGTCCTCGTCATTACTGGAAAGCAACGGGTACCACAACTTTCTTTCTCTCGTTCGTGCTGGCCTAGGTTGGGGGTTTTTACATCGATTAAATCAGCAGCCAATCTGTGATATCATTTCTATCCGACCAGAATTTGTACAAACCCAATTGCAGGTACAGTACGATGTTATTTGGCCGAAAAATCAACCAATAACCGAAGTACATTCGTTCGTTATTGAACACATTAAGCACGTTTTTCAAACCGAATCTGCAAGTTAATCAGTGTAAGTTAGCTTATCGTTGCCCATAAAAATTGATAATTAAGCCCGAATACCAATAATGACGTATTGACAAATCGAATAATAACTAATTCGAACTATTAAAAGATCAGAAATATTATAAGGCACTCTCTCATTATATCAGAGGTCCTTATGCGCCAATCCAAAACGCTGACGGTTTGCTTACTTCCCTTAATATTAGCAGCTTGCCAACCCCAAATAGAAAACACCGCAAACACGACTGTATCGGTTGATGTCGTTACGATCGCGGCTCAACCCTACTACCACCAAGCGCGGTTTATAGGGAAAACTGCCGCGATCCATAAAGTCGACATTGTTCCACGAGTCTCGGGCTACTTAAAGTCACGTCACTTTATCGAAGGAGAGCAAGTCAGTAAGGGAGAACTGCTATTTGAGATCGATCCCGCGTTGTTTGAAATTGAGATATTACGCCTAGAAGCCGCATTAAAAGAAACAACCGCTGATTTTAATATCATCGACCAGAAGCACAAAAAAGCCATCACCCTCGTCAAAAAGCAAGCCCTCTCCTCTTTAGAATTAGATCAGCTCACCGCTGAACGCACCTCTTCGCTTGCTCAAATTGACGCGGCAAAAGCCGCACTATCACGTGCAGAACTCGAATTATCGTATACCAAAATCACCGCACCATTTGACGGCATCATTGGCGCGAGTCGATTTAGCCCCGGCGCTTTAGTGGGACCAGGCAGCCAAGCCCTCACCCAAATCGTTAGCTTCGATTCCGTGTACGTGAATATCCAGTTGGATGAGAAACAACACGTCAACAACCTACAAGAGCAGTTGATCAAAGGTAGGGAGCTTTCAGCACCAAACTTTACCTTGCAACTCGCCAATGGTGCACAATATGGCCACCAAGGCGAATCCAATTTCATTGATAATCACATGGACAGCCTTAACGGTTCAATCCGCTTTAGAGTCAAATTTCCGAACCCAGATAATCTGCTTATTCCAGGCCAGTTCGTTACTGTAACAAGTATTGAGAGCCAACCCAGTTCTGCCATCTTAATCCCGCAATTAGCGGTTCAAGAAGACCAACAGGGCCGTTTCGTCTTGGTCGTGAACAATCGTAATATCGTCGAGGCTAAGTACATACAGGTGAGTGATCGAGTCAATGATAACTGGCTTGTCGAATCGGGTATGTCTGGAGGTGAGCGTGTCATTGTAGAGGGACTACAAAGCATAAAGTTAGGTATGGAAGTCGATGTGAACCAGAGAGGATAGCATCATGGCTGAATTTTTTATCAACCGTCCGAAATTTGCGATCGTTCTATCGATCGTCATGACCATCGCTGGTTTATTGACCCTAATGAAAATGCCGGTCTCCCAGTTTCCAAATATTGTTCCCCCTTCTATCGAGGTTTACGCCGTCTATCCCGGAGCGGATCACAATACCATCCGAGATACCGTCGCCAGTGTCGTTGAACAAGAAATCAACGGCGTTGAAGGGATGATTTATCTTGAGTCCAAATCGAACAACGATAATACCTACCTGGCTTATGTCACATTCGAAATTGGCACCGACCCTGACAAAGCTCAAGTCTTAGTGCAAAACCGAGTCAACAAAGCCATGGCTAAATTGCCCGATGAGGTAAAACAGCAAGGTGTTACCGTAGAAAAAGTAGCCAACTCCATCCTAATGACCGTCAACCCGTACTCGCCTGACGGTAAGTTCGATAATCTGTATCTTTCTAACTACGCCTCACTCAACATCAAAGATGCACTATTACGCGTTGAAGGTGTGGGTAAAGTACAAGTTATCGGAGAACAAAACTACTCGATGCGTGTCTGGCTTAATCCAGAAAAAATGGCGGCGCGTGCCATCACAGCTTCACACATTGCCGACGCTATTGCAGCGCAAAACACCACGGTAGCGGCTGGAAAACTGGGAGAGAGACCGACGGCAGGAAACCAAGTGTTTCAATACACCATTCAAACCAAAGGTCGCCTTCTTGATACGACTGAATTTGACAACATTATTTTAGCGTCCAATAACGATGGCAGCTTTGTGTATCTAAAAGATGTCGCCCGAGTAGAACTTGGCGCCGAGCAATATTCTGCCATCGCGACATATGCGGGAAATGAAAGTCCAATTCTTGCCATCTATCAAGCGCCTGGTGCGAACGCCGTACAAGTTGCTGAAGATGTTCGCCAGATTATGACGGTTCTAAGTGAGCGCTTCCCTCAAGGCATGGCTTACGATGTGTCCTATGATTCCACGACATTCATCAAAGTGTCGATGGATGAAGTATTCGAAACACTCTATATTGCCGTGTTGCTTGTGGTCGCCGTAACCTTTTTGTTCTTACAAAGTTGGCGAGCCACTATTATTCCAGCCATCGCTATCCCAGTGTCGTTAATTGGCACCTTTGTCGTGATGGCCGCTATGGGCATTGATATTAATACGATTTCAATGTTTGGTTTAATCCTTGCGATCGGCGTAGTCGTCGATGCCGCCATTGTTGTGATTGAAAACGTCGAACGGCTCATGGAAGAGGAGCATCTTGATGCAAAAACTGCCACATCCAAAGCCATGAAAGAAGTCACCGCGCCACTTATTGCTTCCGCATTAGTGTTACTTGCCGTGTTTGGCCCTGTGTCTATTGCCCCCGGTATGGTGGGACAAATGTATCAGCAATTTGGCGTGACCATTTCAGTCTCGACCATTATTTCCACCATAGTGGCATTAACGCTTACGCCAGCATTGTGTGCCGTCATGCTCAAACACGAAGAAAAAAAACAACGCGGTATATTAGCGGCCTTTAACACCCTAGTCGCGAAAATTACTCGAGGATATGTCGGGTCGGTAAGCTTCCTTGGTCGCCGCCTTCTTCTTTCTGCGTGTTTCTTTATTGCCATTCTCGGGGGGATCGCCACGTTTGCCGCCTTTACGCCGAGTGATTTTATTCCCGCAGAAGACCAAGGCTCCTTCATCATTGACGTCAATCTCCCAGAAGCGGCAGCACTCGACAGAACCGACATTATTGTCGATCAACTGGTTACGGATATTTCATCGCTCAGTGGAGTAAAACATGTCATCGCCGCTAAAGGTTACTCATTACTCAAGGGGGCCGCTTCACCAAATTCAGGGATGATGATTGTTGTGCTTGATAACTGGAGCGAGCGCAGCGAACCGGAACAAAGTGAATTTGCCTTAGTGGCCCAAACACAGCACCTTATTGATGGTAACCAAGATATTTCTGGTATGGCATTTTCTATGCCCGCTATTCCGGGGCTGGGCAACGCGGGTGGACTCACCCTACAAGTCGAAGATCTCAACGGTCGTCCAATAGAAGAAATGGCGCCAGCACTGAATGGCTATTTACATGCTCTAAATCAATCTAAAAAAATAGCGATGGCATTCACCACATACAGCGCTAATGTGCCGCAGCTGTATCTTGATATTGATAGAGCAAAAGCACTTGCCCTTGGTGTCGACCTACAAGAGGTCAATCTAACCCTCTCGGCAATGATGGGTAACCTTTATGTCAACGACTTCACCAAATACGGCAAAAACTATCAAGTAAACCTTCTCGCAGAGCAAGAGTTTCGCAACAGTGAAAACGACTTAAGTCGACTCTACGTTCAATCAGACAGTGGCAATATGGTCGCACTTTCAACATTTGCTCGCTACAAACCGCTAGTAGGTTCAGATAATACCGCGCGATACAATCTCTATAACACTGCGCAAATATTGGCGATTCCTGCTCACGGTTATAGTTCAGGGGAAGCCATCGATGAGATGGAGAAAATTGCCGCAACGAGTCTCCCTTCAGGGTACGCTTACGAATGGACAGGTATGACTTATCAAGAGTTGGCGGCCGGGGATGCTGCACCCTATCTTTTCGCCCTTGCGTTATTGTTTACCTACTTATTTCTTGTCGCCCAATACGAAAGCTGGCTGATCCCAATGGCGATCATTCTTTGTGTTCCAACAGGGCTCATTGGCGCGCTGGGATTTGTATTCGCTACAGGTGGCACCATAAACCTTTATACACAAGTCGGTTTGGTTCTACTCATCGGTATGGCCAGTCGCAATGCCATATTAATTGTAGAGTTTGCTAAAACACTTCGCGAAGACAACCAATTATCCATTATGGAGTCGGCTAAACAAGCCATTGCTCTACGGATACGCGCAGTCATGATGACGGCTTTTTCATTCATTTTGGGCGTCCTCCCTTTGGTTATTGCCAGTGGCGCAGGGTCAGCCAGTCGTAACGCCCTTGGCATCGCCAGTTTTGGAGGTATGCTAGCTGCAACCGTGATTGGCTGCGTCCTTGTTCCGGTGTTCTTTATCGCCTTACAAAGACTACGCGAACATGGGCGATTTAAACCTAAGTTGCCATCAACTCGCGTCCCGTGTGGGCCTGATAAAATGCCATAACCCCTGCAGAGACATCATTGTTCCCCATACAAAATGACTCATTCACCAAGCTTTGCGCTACGCAACGCTTGGTTTTTTTATCTCAAATATCATGCTGTTGAAAGGTCTTCTATCACCTATTCATCTCTTCGATAGTTTGTAGTTTCGCGCTGCATCAGAACCTAGGTAGAGTGAGCACACGCCAAAGGAAGGCTCTTTTACTCACTCTCTATCACGATTTTATATAGGTAAATAGAATGAAAAAATCCATCTTACTCATGACTTTAATTGCGACTGGCGCGAGTGCCTACCATCCATGTGATGGCGGCAATGAAATCACTGATGCCGTTGAAGGCGCTGTGGTTGGCGGAGTCGTAGGCGCGGTCGCAGGCAATGCCACAACTGGCGCGGCAATAGGGGCAACTGCAGGTGTCATATCAGGCGCTTATGACGAGGTTGACTGTGACAACTATATCGCAGATGAAATCGTCGCAGACTCAATCCGAGAAGACATAGAAGATGACATCATCGCCGATGCCGTATGGGACTAGAGCAACCGCAGCGACGAGCGTGCTCCGGTTGCATCATTGTAAACCTTGAGTTTTAGCGCTATTTCATCTCTCGCCTTACAGACTATTTTCAAAGTGAGCCAAAAACTCACCACAACCTTTCTGAAAAATAGGTAATGCTAAGGCGATTTTTTCTTCACTCCAATTCCACCAAGCCAACGCTTCCAAACGTGAAGCGTAACTAGGGTCATCAAAACGATCTCGTAGCACTCGTGCCGGATTTCCAACCACTATCGAGTAGGCAGGAACATCCTTGGTGACTACACTACCCGCGCCAATAATGGCACCATTTCCCACCGTGATACCCGGTAGGACAATGGCACCATGACCAATCCACACATCATGGCCAATGGTGACTTTATCCTCTTCACGCCATGCAAAGACTTCATCATCCAGTGTGGCTGGGTTCTCTCCCAAACCATACTTACCAGGTCGATACGTGAAGTGGTGTAGTGTCGGACGCCACCATGGGTGATTGCTTGGGTTTACTCGCACGTTAGCCGCTATCGACGTGAACTTTCCTACCTCTGTAAACATCAGGTTGCAGTCGTTTTGAATATAACTGTAGTCACCCAACACCACGTTATTGAGCACGCAGCGCTCCGACACTTCAGTCCAGTAGCCTAGCTCAGTTTGATGGTATTTTACGCATGGTGAGACGCTCGGCGCTGCGGATAGTGCCGTTGATTGTGGTTGAGTCATAATGTTATCTCCTGACCATCGCTTAGTAGTTGGATGGTATGGGGCAGTGTGTGCTGGTGATGATTAAGCCAGTTGATAGTATCGTGACTCACATGAACCAACCCTAAATGGTCCGGCTGGCAGTCCTTTGCTATCTGCACGACTTGGTGTATGTCGTTATGGTTTTGAGCAAGGCGCGTCTGTTCGCACTCTATCGGTGGGTAATTACAATCCGTAATAATCCACTGAACGTGCCTAGCGATAAGCCATGCCTTGGTCTCCGTGGGTAATCCATTGGTATCGGTCAAGTACGCTAAGCACTGTCCATTCCATTCAAACGCATAGCCTAAGCATAATTTTGAATGCGTCAGAGGTAGGGGGGTAACCGTAATGCCTTGCCACGTAAACGCTTGAAACGGCGTTGCGCGTTGGGAAAAATCCAACAACCCTGAATGCTTGTAAAGATCATCGCAACCATTCGGATCATCTGGTGAGATAACAGGAATGGGCTCGCCCATCCCCCATCGCAGATCAAACAAACTGTGCACATGATCCATATGGTAGTGTGTCACCAATATGGCGCTGATCTTCCCTGCAGGAAAGCGAATTAACAAATCAGGGGCGTTCGCGTCTAAAAGTAGAATGTGTCCGTTATGCTCAATATAGGCCGACGTTTTTTCCCGCTTTAATTGGCGGTTTGAACTTGCTAATAGGCACGCTTCACACGAACAGCCATACACTGGCATCATAGCGCTATTGCCCGTCCCCAACATCGTTAACTTCATTGCGCTGGCGTGGTCAATACTGCGTCCACCTCCAATTCTGAACCTACCTCCAATTGTTGACGTTTGGCCTGAAACTGCGCCACACTGGCACACACTGACCCGCTATTATCAATCACCCAACTTTCTTCTATTCCCATACATCCTTCTATATCCGCAACGCTATACGCTTTAGCACGCTGTAAACGCTGCTCAATTTGAACAGAATTTTCTCTACCCCTTGCCGTAAGGCGCTGCCTCAAAATAGACGCTTCAACCTCAATAACAACCGGAATTAACTGGCCAGAGAACACCCTTTTCGCTTGTTCTAACTGAGCCCGAGAACCATTGACCACAACAGAAAGCCCTTGCGCGAGCCAGGTCTTGATTTCCACTCCAACGCCATAACATAGACCATGAGCTTGCCAATTCAGTGCAAATAAGCCTTTGGCTTGCCGGCTTGCAAACTCCTCACGACTAAGGGAAACATGGTTTTCTCCTCCCGCATCAGCAGGTCGCGTAATATAACGATGAGCGATAACAATCTCTCGACAAAATTGCGCACGAATCGCCTCTATCAAGGTATCTTTGCCTGAACCAGATGGACCAATAACGTAATACACCTTTGCATTAAAAGATGAAGGAGGTAAGCAAACACTCACCTCTTCTTTCTCTGACATATTCTGATATGGCATGAATTAAAAGACCTTCTTCCCCTGACGCCACACTCGCGCCACCAACGGATGGCCATCAACTTGACGCGCTAAGACCAAGTCAGCACGTTTACCTTCATCAATGATGCCTCTATCATTCAAGTTAAGGGCTTGGGCAGGATTCTTCGTCGCCAACTGTACCGCTTGTGGCAATGTCAACGTGTTACGTTCATCCGCTGCAAGCGTGTAAATAGCTTCAAGGAGACTCATTGGGTAATAGTCCGAAGAGAGAATGTCGAGTACACCTTGGGCAGCGAGTTCATGCGCCGCCACATTGCCCGAGTGCGAGCCACCACGAACGACATTCGGCGCCCCCATTAACACCTTAAGACCAAGTTCATGAGACTTTCTTGCCGCTTCAACTGACGTAGGGAATTCCGCGATAGCCATACCGAGTGCTTTTGACTCAAGCACGTGCTCAGTCGTTGCATCATCATGACTCGCCATCGGCGTGTTGTGCTCACGGCACTGACGGCAAATCTCATCACGATTTTGTTTCGACCAGCGTTGTGACAGATCAACCTGCATTTTTTCAAACGCGGCCATCTCACTATCACTCATGTTGTATTTACCTTGATAGTAAGTGCGGTATTTCTCAACATTGACAAATTGTCGCTGCCCAGGAGCATGGTCCATTAATGACACCAATTGAACCTCTGGCAAATCAATAAAGCGCTCAAACATCTCAACCGTTGTCTCATGAGGGACTTCACAGCGAAGATGCAAACGGTGCTCAGCTCGAGTCAATCCACGCTTTTGGCTTTCAATGACCGTATTAATGAATAAATCGAGGTTTGCTTGGCGCTTCTCCTCTCGAAAGTCACCAAGTGCCACCGCATCCAATACAGTAGTGATACCAGAGCCAATCAATTGCGTATCATGTGCACTCATCGCAGAAAATGGTGGCCAGTCGACCTTGGGCCGAGGGGTGAAGTATTTTTCTAAATTATCGGTATGGAGCTCAATGAAGCCGGGCATCAAATAACCGCCTTCTCCATCGTAAGCACCAGAAATTTGGCTAGGAGAATCCGACATACTGGCAATTTTGCCATCTCTCATTTCTAGAGAGCCCTGCACTACTTCATTTTCTAATACTAGATTTACATTGGTGATAATCATGCGTTGTTCTCCGTTACGCGCACGCGGAAATGGATGATGACGGTGACATAGATGACAAAGCGGTCTCTGATGTCGGCTGAGGCGCCCCTTTTTTAACATCATAAAGGCGATCAGCAACTTCATCTCGAGTCTGCTCATCGTGGAATATTCCCACCACAGCCGCCCCGCGAGCCTTGGCTTCTTTGATAAGATTTACCACCACTGCACTGTTTGTCGCATCCAGTGAGGCCGTCGGTTCATCCAATAGCAAAATGGGATAATCAACAATGAAGCCACGGGCAATATTGACGCGTTGTTGCTCACCGCCAGAGAACGTTGCTGGCGCAAGGTTCCAAAGATGTGCGGGGACGTTCAATCGCGTTAACAAGGATTGAGCTTTAGCCTGTGCTTGTTCACGACAACCCCCCATTTCAATCATTGGCTGCATCACCACCTCTAAAGCACTGATGCGTGGAATCACACGAAGGAACTGACTCACCCAGCCGATAGTCTGTTTACGGACATTGAGGATTTCTCTTGGTGTCGCCGTCGCTAGATTAAGCCAGCGCCCCTGATGCTCAACTTCAATATCACCACTATCGACCAAATAATTACCGTACAAGGCACGCAGTAATGTCGATTTTCCTGAACCAGAGCGACCATTGAGTACCACACACTCCCCTTCAGTGACGGTGAAACTGGCATGGGAAAGAACGGGGAGCTCAACACTCTCCTGGTTATGTAAAACAAAAGTTTTGCTGACATTCGATACCTGCAATCGAACATTGGCTAATTTAGCATTCATTATGAGGTTCCTTAGTTCTGCAGCACAGATGAGACAAGAAGTTGAGTGTAAGGATGCTGTGGATCATCAAGCACTTGATCTGTGAGTCCACTTTCGACGACTTCACTACGACTCATCACCATCAACCGGTGAGCCAGCAAACGGGCAACCGCAAGATCATGAGTCACAATCACCACCGCAAGATCAAGCTCTGTCACTAATCGACGCAGCAGATCCAATAGCTTCGCTTGTACAGAAACATCCAGCCCTCCAGTGGGCTCATCCATAAAGATCAACTTAGGATGCGTAACTAGATTGCGCGCGATCTGCAATCTTTGCTGCATACCGCCTGAAAACGTGGTTGGCATATCATCAATACGATCAAGCGGGATCTCGACATCCGTTAACCACTTACTCGACGCTTCACGAATATTGCCATAGTGACGATCTCCGACCGCCATAAGGCGCTCGCCAATATTGCCTCCCGCAGAAACGCGAGAACGCAACCCATCCATTGGGTGCTGGTGAACGACTCCCCATTCAGTGCGAAGCAAGTGACGTCGCTGACTTTCGGCCATGGCATACAAGTCCTCAAGTTGAGCCACTTGAGCGTCACCCTTCCCTCGAACGTATAAGACAGAACCACTGTCTGGCGTTTGACGACCAGATAATGATTTCAATAACGTACTCTTACCGGACCCAGACTCACCCACGATACCCAGGACTTCTCCCGGATAAATATCAAAAGACACATCACTAAAGCCTTTGCCGGGTGCGTATAATTTCGTTAAGTGTCGTACCGACAACAGCGGCGCTTCGGCGTCGACGGTTTGCGCCTGAGCTAGCGCGCGCTCTGACTGGTCATTCCATACGTTATTCATGCCACACCTTCTTGTAATTGTGTCTTGTCATTTTCAGCCACTTGGTCGCGACAGTAATCCGTGTCGGAACAAACGAACATGTGATTACCTTTATCATCCAGCACCACTTCATCGAGGAAGGTGTGCGTTGCACCGCAAATAGCGCAAGGGTCATCCCACTTTTGAATCTCGAAAGGATGATCGTCAAAGTCTAGACTTCGCACCTTAGTGAAAGGCGGAATGGCATAAATGCGCTTCTCACGTCCGGCACCAAATAGTTGCAGTGCTGGCATGTTGTCCATTTTGGGGTTATCAAATTTGGGAATTGGCGACGGATCCATAATGTAGCGATCATTCACTCGGACAGGGTACGCATACGCGGTAGCAATATGACCAAAACGCGCAATATCTTCATACAGCTTGACGTGCATCACGCCATACTCTTGCAGAGCATGCATTTTTCGCGTTTCCGTTTCTCGTGGTTCAATAAATCGCAACGGCTCTGGAATAGGCACTTGATAAACTAATATTTGATCAGCTTGCAACGCCACTTCTGGAATACGGTGTCTGGTTTGGATGATGGATGCTTCACGGGTGCTTTCCGTGGTCTTCGCATCCGCAACCGATTTAAAAAATTCTCGAATAGAAACCGCATTCGTGGTGTCATCGGCACCTTGGTCAATCACTTTTAATGTGTCAGCCTCACCAATGATCGCAGCGGTGATTTGTACACCACCCGTGCCCCATCCATAAGGCATTGGCATTTCTCGACCACCAAATGGCACTTGGTAACCTGGCACCGCAACGGCTTTTAGTAGCGCACGGCGAATCATTCGCTTCGTCTGCTCATCAAGATAGCCATAGTTATACCCCGTCACCCCTTGAGCATGACTCACTGGTGCTGATGACATTGTCTGTGTTTCGCTCATGACTGGTTCTCCTGCATCAGGGCATCATGTTCTTTGTGCATTTTACGAAGCAGCTCTAGCTCCGCTTGGAAGTCAACGTAATGGGGCAATTTAAGATGAGAGACAAAACCCGCTGCCTCTACGTTGTCGGAATGAGACAAAACAAACTCTTCATCTTGTGCAGGACTTGCGACTTCTTCATCATATTCCGGCGCTTGAAGTGAACGATCCACCAACGCCATCGACATGGCTTTGCGTTCGGTTGCGCCAAATGTCAGCCCATAACCACGAGTGAGCTTCGCTTTCTCTGTTTTACTGCCAACAAAGCCATTGATCATCTGACATTCTGTTAATTCAATCTCACCAATATCAACCGTAAACCCCAGCTCTTCTGGGTTAAGTGATAGCACGGTCATCCCTGTACGGATTTCACCGGCAAATGGGTGATTACGACCATAACCACGTTGCGTTGAATAACTAAGCGCTAGTAAGAACCCTTCATCGCCTCGCACTAAGTTTTGCAGTCGCGCAGAACGATCACAGGGGTAATTGACTGGTGCCATCGTAATGTCTTCTGGCACTTGTTCGTTATCACGTTCAACTTTCATCATGTCGAGATGCTCTAGGATCCCTAACACCTGCGGGCAAGGTTCACTGTCTGCGCACGGTTCAGTGTCCAACCGAGGCGCCTCTCCCTCCGCAAGCAAACTAAAATCCAATAGTCGATGCGTGTAGTCATAAGTAGGGCCTAAAATTTGACCACCAGGTAAGTCTTTATAAGTGGCTGAAATACGGCGTTCGATTCGCATATCACTAGTATTAACTGGCTCTGATACCGCGAGACGTGGCAATGTTGTGCGATACGCTCGGAGCAAGAAGATAGCTTCAACCAAATCACCATTGGCCTGCTTTATAGCTAAGGCAGCAAGTTCGCGATCGTAAATACCGCCCTCGGTCATCACGCGGTCTACCGAGCCTGATAGTTGCTCACTCACCTGAGCCACACTTAACTCAGGAAGATCCAAACAGCCACGACGCTTTTTAGCCTGAAGTTGGTGGGCGCGTTGAATCGCTTTCTCGCCGCCCTTTACTGCTACATACATGAAGACACCTCAACGTTAGTCGTGCGTGGCAAACACAGCACATCTTGCTGGTGGACTAGAATCAAATCGATACCGAGTGGAAAGTCTGTCAACTCTTGGCGTGACATCAGGAAAGTCAGAAACTCGCTTGGCACGTCACCAATATAAGCATCACATCGCGTCTCGATACCCGGACCCGATAAAGAAATACGCTGACCAGAGGTTAATGAATCAAGTTCCACAATCACAGTCGTTGCCTGATCAGGGTACTCCTCATTGCCCTGATTAAACGCTAACCACTGACTGCTGCACGATATAAGATCCCTTTCTGCTATTACTGCAAAGTCCGCTTCATTTTGCGCAGCTACAACTGGCGCACCGCTATGAAAACGCACATTATCGAGTACCGCTTCATCGCTCTGAAGTGCTGGAGATAGCCATACAGAAGTCGCATTGTCCGCTAAGCTCAAGAGAATTTGTGCCGTTGCGGCCTGCATATCACCAAAGCCATGGCTCTTATCTAACGTGACGCGTTTCCCGGGCTCGGACATGGCTTTGAGTAGCAGCCTAAAACAGTATTGGCTGTCATGAACAGCGTCTTGAAACGCTGGTGTAATTGTTGTCATGAGTGTTACCTGTTGGGTTGATGAATTCACCAATGCGTAATGATGGTCTTTGAAAAGTGTTAATCTTCGCCACGAACCAAGGTAAAAAAGTCCACCTTCGTTGCAGCCACTTCAGCCGCCCTTAACTGCTCCTGCTCTTGCTTAATAGCAGCTAATGGCTCAATCACTTTACTGAGCAATAGAGCTTGTGATGGCTGAGTTTGTAAAAGCCCATCAAGCACTGCGGCCAATTCAGCGTGCGCTTTGTTTCGACCACGGATATAGCTGTAGCCCAGTTCACCACTGGCAAGCTTTACCACCGCTCTGGTTATTGTGGCGTCCCCCATATTGAACTGACGTCCCGTCCCCCCCATCCTGGCTCGAATCTGTGTCAATCCAATCTCAGGCTGACGAACAATCTGATATTCAGCCTCCAGCTGTAATGCTTTCCAATGATGCTGTAAGTCATCAAATCGACTTTGTGCTAATACTGACATCCACTTTGATCTTTCGGTCACCGCAGTCATTTAATGCTCCATTACTATTTCTGTGGCGTCGGCACGGCAATTGGAGCTTGAAAACTCCGCAATAATGCTCGTACCTTTTATGACGTTTTTCGTTTTAATTTTTAAGATTGGCGTGCTTGCTGGTATCTGCAGTAAGCGGCAATCTTCATTGGTTGGTGCTCTTGCACCTACATTGGTTTCTTTGCGCTCTAATTCGACCGCAAAACCGCGTTTGATAAACTGATGGAGCGATCCACTTTTGAAATTCTTCAAAATCGGCCACCAATCTGCATTTGATAAGTAATGATCAATGATGGTTCGTGGCATATCCGCGGTTTTACGTAATGTGCGTATATGGATAATGCGCTGCCCTTCTTCAATATTGAGGTTGGTAGCAACCGTTAATGGGGCTGAGATCACTCGAGAAGATAGGACTTCGCAACGAGGCTGTGCGCCTTGTTCAATGAAATTCTTGGTGAAGTAGGCGGAAGAATGAATGTGATACTGACTTGGCTGGCGAACAACCATACTGCCCTTTCCTTGATGACGCTGAACCATGCCGATATTCACTAATTCATCAACCGCACGGCGTAAGGTGTGGCGATTAACCGCAAACCTTTGTGCTAACTTCGATTCGGCTGGAAGGTAATCACCGGGCTGAAAGGACGCTCTCACTTCCTGCTCTAACACCGAGGCGATATCCAAATAAACTGGCATCATTTTCCTTGTTACTTATCTAGATAAGTTTCAGTACATAGGCCTCTACGCTGCCTAAACGAATGTCATATGAATGCTCTGAGCAACCACATCCTCTCTATTGGGTTAGGTATACTCTGACGGCAAAACATGAACATTACGTGTCGTTTATATGTCTGATTCGTAACAAAAGAAGGGCGATAACAACTTGTATAGACAAGCTTAACCGGCTGATATTTTTAGCTAATTCGGTATTGGTTAGTCGGTTTATTACAGCTTATCTAGTATGAAGGTTCACAATAGTTTGATGTTATTTCGCTCAGTAAGATGAGATCACTCTCTAGGTGCATACACGCTCACATCCATATATACTTTGCGACAACTTTTCTAACCTTAAAGATAATATGAATTATTTGACGACCTTTCTAAAAGGAATGGCTATGGGCGCAGCTGATGTTGTCCCTGGCGTTTCGGGCGGTACTGTGGCCTTTATTACCGGTATTTATGACATGCTGCTAGAAAGCATTCGTCGTGTGAACCCAAGCCTATTTGGCATCTGGCGACGCGACGGATTTAAAGCGGCATTCAATCACATCAATGGTTTCTTTTTGATCGCGTTATTTGGCGGGATTCTCACGTCAATTCTTACACTTGCAAAGTTCATCTCTTGGGCATTAGAAACCCACCCAATTCCAGTTTGGTCATTCTTTTTTGGTTTGATTCTGGTTTCGGTTTACCACATGCTCAAGCAAGTTGAACAAAGAACATTCTCACGTTTCGTGTGTTTACTGCTTGGTGTCGCCTTTGCGTATTGCATTACAGTGTTGCAACCATCTCAGATGGATCCGACTAACATCAATATCTTCTTTGCGGGTGCGATTGCTATCTGTGCCATGATCCTACCTGGCATCTCTGGCAGCTTTATTCTATTGCTGCTTGGCATGTACACACCTGTACTTGCGGCAGTCAAAGGGCTACAGATTGACGTAATGGCAATCTTCGCAACCGGGTGTTTGATTGGCCTACTAAGCTTCTCTCACGTCCTTTCTTGGTTACTCAAACGCTTCCGTGATTTCGCCTTGGTTTTCCTAACTGGCTTAATGTTGGGTACGCTACCAAAGCTTTGGCCGTGGAAAGAAACCATTTCTTGGAGAACCAATTCTTCCGGTGAACAGGTTCCACTTATCCAAGAGAATCTATCGCCATTTAACTTTGAGTCTGTCTCTGGCCACCCCTCTCAACTGGCTATTGCCGTTGTCATGATGTTTGTTGGTATTGCCTTAGTATTAGGGCTAGAGAAAATTGCAGAGCCTGGTGATAAATAATTTTGCCCAATGTTAAATAAAACCAAAAGGCCCCGACAATGTCGGGGCCTTTTTTATCCTTCGAGCTTTGCAGAGTAAACCGCTGTCACTTAACGTGAGCCTTAGAAAACAAAGTTAACCATGACGGTATAAAGGTTAGCGTCAGTATCTACACGAGGGCTAGATACAAACGCGCCTCTCGCATTATCATAAGCATCAAATTTTTGCCACTCTGCGTTAACCGATACGTTGTATCGTACGTCGTAGCGTAGTCCTAACGTAGTACTCGCCCCCGTCTTATTATTGTCCTCGTCATACTCTTGCCCATAGACCGCATATGGCGTGAAAGCAGAAATTCGGTAAGCAGCCATTCCATACCAAGCCATAGCTAAATCGTTCTTCTGACCTTCGGCAGTGAGTTTGAGGTTTCCAAAGTCATACTCGCCACCTAGAGAGTAAAGCTTAATGTTTTGATCCGGTGTTGTTGGAAATTCCGTTCCCATCAATGTCACTGTTTGATCAAAATTTGAATCTAAAAAGGCAAAATTAATTCGGTAATTATCACCGATTAGTTGGGCGTTTGCCCCCCACATATTCTTCGTTTCAAACTTCAGTGTGGTAATCGAATTCAAATCCACTTCGTTGGTATCTTTAAAGCCAACAAATGGCGTCAAAGCTAACTGCATTTCATCTGAAATATCGAGGTTCCACGTTACACTTGCTCCATTAAATGCAGTTACCCCAAGGATGCTATTGTAGACCTCTCCCGGCGGGCGAGCAGTGGTATAGGCATGTCCAACGTAGTAGTACTCAGAAGCTAAAAATACCGGTAGGCGCAATCGCCCACCTCTAACCTCAAAGTCCCCAATGGAATACCCAAGATACGCCCACTCTAATTGTGGCTCACTCCAGTGGTCCTGCGGACGCTTAACCACTTGCACAGAGGCTTTAAATGCTTCGCGATAATAATCTAGCTGTACACCAAACGTCGTGTCGCAATCATAGCAATTTTCATCATTGATATTTCGATTCACCATTAACGGTGTTGCATTGTCAGATTTCGCCCAAGAGGTTGAGCCAAATCCGCTAATAGAAAAGTTATCTGAAAGGTCAATAGCAGCAAAAGAAGGTGCACTCATGGCAGAAATGGCTAAGACGAGCAATTTGTTATTCATGGTTATTTCTCCCCGCTGACAACGTATAGAATTTTAGCATCTTGAGGTAAGGCATCTAATGGCGCATACCCAATTCTATTCGGCTTCTCTTTCAACCAATGAATAAGTGCAGTAACCGAAGCGTCTCCAATTTCTTTTGGCGGTCTTGCTTTGCCAGAAAAAGACAAGCTTGCCCAATAAGCATTCATTTGTGCGATATCTTTACCTAATAGGTATTCGTAAAATTCAGAACGCTCAGAAGAGTTCTCTGGCCAATCCGATATTTCTATACGTTTTCCCTGCAGAGATTTGGCCTTACCGCGGTAAACCATTCTCGCTTTACTGCGAGATAACTCTTCAAAATTTGTATTTAGTGTAAACACCGCATATTCATTAGCAGCAAATGCACGACTGTCCGAAGATAAGCCAATTAGTACAGCCAAGCCCACTACTGCTAAACAGCTGATTAAACACTGTTTAACCATTTTCACAATGTTGTCGGTTTGTTCCATTTCATTACACTCTCACGGATTCCTATCCTAGACTACTCATAGATTAGTTCATTAGTTTATGTGTTCAAGGTTATTATCAAGGATCGGTGAAATGGATTTGTTAAATAAGATGTCGATCAAAGCTCGTATCATTTTACTCGCTGTCTTACCCCTTTTTGTCATCGTTTGTATTTCCATTTGGGAGACATCAAAAACTAATGTTCAACTGCAACAAATGGCGCGACTTAGCGATAAGGTCGCGTTTCTTGGGGCACTTTCTACCGCGCTACATGAAATACATTATTTAAGGCTCAACTCATTACATAATCGATTTTCAGAATCTCATCACCACCTTTCTGTTGATGAAAACAATGACAAAAAAGTTCAAGAATTCACGACCAGCATTCAAACTATGCGCCATGAAATCGATAAAATTTACGCCACCTCTACCCCAACCAATATAACTAATGCATTGGATGAGATTTTGGCCTCATCCAATGAACTGGCTTTAGTTGCAAGTTCTGAAGAATTGCAGGAGTGGAGTGCTTGGAATATTGAACAACTAAAGGGCATAACCAGTAAGATCGAAGGCATCTCGGTCGATACTAGTTCAAGTGCGCTGGAGTCACATTTAAATGCCCTGTTCTTGCTCAATTGGATAAAAATGTGGGCGACGGAAGAGAATTGGCTTATTCATTTCGATTTACACGGCGACCATGATGTCAACTTTTACGACCGACACGAGCAACGTCATACCCTAAATACACTATTTGAGAGGCAGCAATATCTCATAGACCGCTTCATTTCCATCAATGCTGACCCACTACAAATCAATTTGCTGTTAAAAACGTTCGCCGATAACTCTTTTATCGATAGCATTAATTTTAGAGATCGTGTTATGAACTCTGAATTTGACACCCTATCAGAAAACGACAAAGGGCTGGGGGCACGGACTCTTGACCAAAGACTAGTATTAATTAACCAAGTCACCAATCAGATTAATGAGCAATTATCTAACGAAATGGTTAAACGTCTAAGTAACCTAAAACAGCGACTTTGGGTTGGCTTAGTAATCACTTTGATACTCATTGTTACGCTGTTCATCCTCAGCATCAATATTACTCGGCGCATCATTTTCTTTTTGAACAGCACACTCGACACATTTGAGCAGCTCGAGAGCTCTAGTAGCCCTCATATCACCGCCTCTACCACCGGTCACGATGAGTTTAGCCATTTTGGTCAAAAGATGAATACTCTCATTAGAGAACGCCAAGAAAATGAACAGCGGATGATTGCAGCCAAAGAAGAAGCCGAGCGAGCAAACGTAGCAAAAAGCTCTTTTCTCGCCAATATGTCCCATGAGATTCGTACCCCACTTAACGGTATAATTGGCATGTCTGGTATCTTGTCTGATTCTAATCTCAATCCAATTCAGCGAGACTACCTCAATACCATTGAAACCTCTTCTCAAACGCTGCTTATTTTGATTAATGACATTCTGGATATCTCAAAAATTGAATCTGGAAATTTGCTGATCTCCTTGCACCGTTCAAACCTCCGCGAGATCGCTTATGACACGCTTGCGATCGTACTTGCTAAAGCCAATGAAAAAGATCTTGATCTTCATATAGAATTTTCAGCTAACTTCCCTCACATGCTGTTAATTGATGATCATCGATTGCGCCAAATTTTCATGAATCTTATGTCCAACGCCGTCAAATTTACGCAGGCCGGTTTTGTAAAAATGACCATTCACGTCACGCCTATTAAAAATGAAACATGCCGATTAATGATCGCAGTGAGTGATTCTGGCATCGGGATTGACAAAGACAAGCAAGACGCCATTTTTAAGCCTTTTACCCAAGAAGATAGTACCGTCACTCGGCAATTTGGCGGTACGGGTTTAGGACTCGCGATTTCGTCTCAGCTTGTCGAACTCATGGGTGGTAAAATAGCGATAGAGTCAGAAAAAAATCAAGGCAGTACGTTTCATTTTGAGATTGATTCAGCCGTTGTACAACAAGTACCTCCGGCTCAAAACAAGCTACTTGTCCAACAGTTTTGTATTATTAGCAATCAGCAAAATCTGCTGGAGCAATTGACTCTAGAGATGGCACACTTTTCCTTACCAGTTACGCTTCAGTTCACGTCGATTGAACACATGCCGCCTCAAGATCTTGATGGGGCGACCATTATCTACTGTCTATCGAGTGATAGAGATGCCATTGACGATCTCCAGCAAATGGCGATCACCTATCCTGATAGCCCGTTAATTCTTGTGCAGCGTCAATCGGCACCAAAATCAGAATACGAAGCACTGCTATCTGGTCTTATTACTTTCCCATTACTAGGTACACGACTAATAGATACCCTAGTAAATGCTCACACTCAACATGATGCTTTAAGACTGAAACAGCAAGAAACGAGTACAAATCAATCCCACAATGCATTTCAAGTTGATCCTGTCGCTTCCTTACCCAAGGAGCCCGTTCACCTGCCACTTTTTCAAACTGAAGAGACCTCAGTATCACTGCCTATTTTGCTAGTTGAAGATAACCAAGTGAATCAAAAAGTCGCCTCATTATTGTTGAAGAAATCTGGGTATGAGGTCGATGTAGCGAATAATGGTCAAGAGGCTTTAGACTACCTTTGCGATCAAACTAACCAGTATCACACCGTATTGATGGATTGTATGATGCCGATTAAAGATGGCTTTACCGCTTCTGCTGAATTTAGAGCCTATGAACGCCAATACAATATACCTAGAACGCCCATCATCGCCCTGACTGCAAGTGTGCTCGATGAAGACATACGTCGCTGCAGCGAAAGTGGCATGGATGACTATGTTTCCAAACCATTTAATAAATCAGTATTGCTTGAAAAGATTAAAAATATTCGTCAATCCGCCAGTCTTGCATCGCAAGGCTCACTCGAATCTTAACCTAACGGCAAGAAGTTACTGTTTATCGTCGTCATTTTTTCTTAAAATCCCTGCCAACTATCCTAATCGTCTACTTAAGCGAAAATTATGAACAAAAGTATGATTACCAACCTCGTCGCATTGGGGTTACTTGGTGCAGGCTACCAACTCGACAACTCTATTCTTCTCTATGCTGGCCTGTTTGCTTTTTCTGGCGCGGTAACCAACTGGTTAGCGATTCATATGCTATTTGAAAAAATACCGGGTATTTATGGTTCTGGTGTTATCCCGGCACGCTTTGAAGATTTTAAAATCGCGATCAAAAACCTCATGATGGACCAGTTCTTTACAGACAGTAATATTGATAAATTTCTTAAACAGGAAGTGGGAACGGGGCTCTCTCTTGATTTAGAACCCGTTATCGAAAAAGTGGATTTCAACCCAACGTTCGATTCTCTTGTTGACGTCATTGAGCAGTCACAATTCGGAGGTATGTTGGCTATGTTTGGCGGTACGGAGGCTCTACAACCGTTAAAAGCCCCGTTTGTCGAAAAAATGAAAGCAGCAATGGCAGATATCGCTCAAAGTGACTCAGTCAAACAAGCTCTTGTTGAACAATTTGAATCACCTTCAATGATGGACGAAGTGAAAGACAATATTGATTCCATCATTGAACAGAGACTCAATGAGCTAACCCCACAAATCGTCAAAGAGATCGTACAAAACCTAATTAAGCAACATCTAGGCTGGTTGGTAGTTTGGGGAGGAATATTTGGTGGCGTTATCGGTATTATTTCGTCTCTAGTGATGTAACTAGAACCGCTAATTCACTAACGATATTTGCGTATTCTATATAGCAGGCAATAAAAAAAGCCAATCACAACAAATCGTGATTGGCTCATAATACTGTGAACAATAGTCATTCACTAACAACGTCAGTTGGCTAGGTGACCCTCGGCTTAAGAGAGTCGCTTTCATTCTATGCGCATAACGTGACCTATCGCAAGAGTATCAGCACATTTATTCCGGTTATATATTAAACTATTCGAACTGTGTCACATTCCTCTAACTACCGAAAAATCATATAATTACGTCGAATTGACAGCCAGTAACTTTCTCCCCTAGCACGCTGATTCAATTAATACTAAAGAGGTATACCTCTCCATTTTAATATCAGAAAACTCCGACAGTTATTCTTACGATAATTATTACTTTCCTACATTTTGTCCATTTCCCAGACACTATAATAATCTCGTTCTATCCGGCTATTATTACTGGAGAGTGACAGTAAGTGTCGGAAAATATACAAGAAGATTCGCAGACCGACTTCTTTATTTAAAACAAATATCAGCCCATCGCGCTAGACCAGCCGTTACTGAACCAAAATAGTTTCCAGCAACTAAGGGGGTATTCGGCAAAACCTCGTTTACAGCCTGACGCAATACCGAGGATCGCGCAGAACCACCAGTCATAAACACAACGTCAGGCTGTATTCCCGCCTGTTTCACCGCTTCTTGCACCAACGCCTTTATTTTTTGCTTCGGGTTATCAATCGCACTCTCCATCTCATCTCGAGTAATATCAATATCTACCTGTTCAGAAATGAGCTGAATGAAAGCGCGATACTGATCTGCTTCTCCAAGTGCAATCTTAGCCTTTTCTGCTTCTCTAATGACTGCATATCCAAGAGTATCTTGATGCAGCTTCACCAGGCGAGCCACTTTGTCTGACTCTTTTGCTTCTTTCAACAGCATTTTTAGTTCTTTCATGTTTTCCTGGGCATAGAACTTTCTTTGCGCTTGAACATCGTTAATAGCGATTGGGTTCCAGAACTGAGTAACGGGTATATCAAGCCCTGAATGGCGCTTCGTCCCCATACCAAAAGCACTCATCAAGCGGCGAAAGGCGATATAGATATCTAAGTCATTACCACCGACTCGCTGGCCTGTATGAGCGATAAGAGAACCCGTTCTATCTAATTTCCCTGCCCAACTCGGCCCCATTTTAATAAATGAGCAATCCGTTGTTCCACCGCCGATATCAACCACTAAAACATTCTTGTCTTCAGACAGTGTCGACTCATAATCCAATCCAGCCGCTACCGGCTCAAGCTGAAACGCAACATCCTTAAAGCCAGCTCGATTAGCCGCGCGCAATAATATCGCTTCGGCTTGGTCATTGGATGCATCTCCACCACGCCCCAAGAAGTTAACTGGGCGACCAATAACCGTTTGTGTGAGGTCTTGCTGAAGGCTTTCTTCTGCACGATGCTTTACATTAGCCATCATTGCGCAAACCAAGTCTTCAAAAAATGACAGCTGCATATCGCGCAATCCAATGGTTCCTAGGAAAGACTTCGGCGATTTAATGTAATAGACATCTTTGGGATCCTCTAAATAAAGATCCAGTGCTTGCTGCCCAAATAAAACATCTGAAGGGATAACTTCGATTCCTTCGTCTCGATTCATTTGAATAGCACGACGCAGCACAGCATCTCCAACCTCATTTGCAGGACGTATATTTAAACAACGAAACAAATACTCTGATACCGTTTCGGCTGTAGGGGCACAGAGGGTGGATGAGATATAACAGTCATCTCCAACTAAAGGTATTTGCTGTACTGAACCATTGATAATATGGGCAACGGAGCAGTTTGCCGTTCCATAGTCAAAACCGATAGCCATAAATATATACCTCTAAATTATAAAATGGGGAAACACTACACGCGTGGCTTTTAACGTAATGCAAGGGGAGATTTTGAAGGTGAAAATCAGCGAGCAAGGATACCAACCTCTATGTGAACTTCAACACAATAGGGTGAGATTAATATTTCTTTATGTGGACTGTTTTTATAAACGTTAGGAGCGTATCCGATAGTGAGTCGCCTCATACGGACAGCTCAACACTCAATGCCGTTGTCATAGATGAAGGGCTGAGTCATCGCATGTTTACAGTGTAAACTCATGATTAGCCGCTCGTATTATAAATTTGCACGACTGAACGACGGATAAGTAATCAGTCAAATACCGCTATGCTTTGTCGACTGATAGCAACGAGTTGCCCAACATGATTCCACACATTAGCCTCTGCATGAGCATACCCCTGCGCAGCTTGACGAGTATGGGACTGATAAGCAAACCAATCTTCAACGCCAACGGATTGATGAGGATGAATAAATTCGAGATTCCACATCATGGTGCTGGCTGGAGCAGGCTGCGCCATCATCTGCAACACACCTGGCGGCCACGCATCAACCAAGCAGATCAAATGGGCATCGGTTATTTCTTGCGGTGCATGCTTAAAGCGCATCCATCCATAGGAATGTGAGTCCTTACTTGCCGTAAATGGTAGATGACCCCGAGCCAAGGCTAAATCTATATGTGCGGTATAGTTAGGAGCACCTTTTGCAACATCGGGAAAGAGCGATAATTCACTGGGTTCCGGCATTATATGGTTGTCTGAATTCTTAACTGTAATCAGAGAGTCACGATCAACGCCAAAGCATGCCTGTTGAAAGACCACCACTTGGTCATTTTGAATCAGCCTTGCGCAAATCTGCGAGACATTTTTTCCCTCGCGTAGTACTTCGAATTGAAAGTGAAATGGTACATCAACTAACAAAGGACCAACGAAATTGGTGTTGAGCGATCGAAGGGCGCGATCTATTTTTAACTTTGATCGCATGGCGGCGTATAAGATCGCGGCTGAAGCGCCACCAAATACGGTTCTTCCCTGCCCCCAAGAAGTGGGGATCGTCATTGATCCATCATTTAAGGAACACTGAGCCGCGTGTTTTAATAGTTCGTCAAAATGCATACTGCCACCAAATGTTAATGCTTTGTTATTTATGACAGTAACTGGTCTGATTAGGTAGTTCAAATACTATCTTGCTGATATGGCAGCTGCGTCAAAATTTACGTTCAATCATCTATAATTGATATTAGACAGAATCAATACGAAATGAAGGCACAGCGCCAATCATAAATAGCCGATCTACTAACGCTTACGGGGTGGCAACATGTCTGTCATAGTGCCTTCAACAAGTTCTGCGGCAAATGCGAACGTTTCCGATAAGGTTGGATGCGCATGGACCGCATGAGCGATATCCTTCGCTCGACCACCTAACGTCATTGCGATTACTGCTTCATGGATTAACTCACCTGCATTCTCTCCACAAATGCTCGCACCAAGCAATGCGCCAGTCTTCTTATCAAACAGCGCTTTCGTCATGCCGTTAGCGGCACCTACGCTTTGTGCTCGACCGCTCACTAACCAAGGTACTTTACCAATATCGTATTCTACCTCTTGCTCTTTCGCTTCTTTTTCTGTCAAACCAACCCACGCCACTTCAGGGGACGTGTAAGCGACTGAAGGAATTAACGCTGGCTTGGCTGCCATTTTGATTCCAGCGATAGCTTCAGCGGCAACTTTGCCTTCATGTGTGGCTTTATGCGCTAACATTGGGCCCGCCACAATATCGCCGATCGCATAGATCCCTGGTTGTAACGTTTGCATTGTGTCATCGACTGGAATTCGCTGGTCTTCATGCAAGGAGATCTCCAGCACATCTAGATTAATTGCCATCGTGTTAGGACGTCGCCCAACCGCTACCAGCACTGCATCAAACATCTGAGGTTCTAGAGCCTTTTTCCCCTCCATAGTGACAACGACACCGCCATCCTCAACGACCATATCAACGACTTTGGTGCGCGTGAGTATGTCATAACGTTTTTTAATATTTTTCTGCAATGGCTGAATCACATCTTTGTCTGCTGCAGGTATTATTTGCTCCGCGGCTTCCACGATGGTGATTTTAGAACCTAGGGACGCATAGACTTGCGCCATTTCCAAACCAATAATTCCGCCACCGATAATCAATAAGCGCTTCGGTATCGATGTTAAATCAAGAGCATCTGTCGAGTCCCATATTCGTTGATGCTTTGGCATACCAGGTATTTCAACAGGTTTAGAACCTGTGGCAATAATGGCATGGTCGTAGGTCACTACACTCGTGTCGCTTTCTCCCGTCACTTGCAGTGAGTGTTTAGTTTTAAACACACCAATCCCTTTAACCCTTTGTATTCCTCTCGCTTTTGCTAATTTTGCTATCCCGCTCGTCAACGCTTCAACGGTTGCGACCTTGTGCGCTCGCATTGCGTCAATATCTACCTGTATCTCTCCAAATGACACCCCCATGGACTGGGCATGCTGCGCCTCTGTCAACATGGACGTGGCATGAAGAAGCGTTTTAGAGGGAATGCATCCTTCATTAACGCAAACTCCCCCTAAGGTTTCGCTACTCTCAATGAGGCACACCGAAAGCCCTAAGTCCGCCGCTCGAAAAGCCGCGGTATAACCACCAGGGCCTCCCCCCAAAACCGCCACATCCACATGAATAGATTCTGACATCAACTTTCTCCTACCAATACGTTGTAATGACCACGAACTAATTTGTGTCTACTTTCAGCAGTATAAACACTCTAAATGTCTGAGTAGTGTCAATTTTTCCCGTATAGTGACTTCAGATTGGTTCAATATTTTATTTCGACTATTCACCTGATAATATCTTCGCCACTTTGTATTAATTAGACGAGCTCCGTTGTGCCCACACGCTTTAAAACCTCCTTTGTTTCCTTGGCTGTCTCGTCAATTGCGGCATTATCATTAACGGCATGCTCTTCACATCAAATGAATCAGCTTGGTCTGCGATCTTCATCTGTTAATACCTACCCTAATAACATGGACACAATCGAGCTTTGCGAAGTCGCTAACGGTTATCGAGCGACGAACCAAACCACCGTCTCTGTCGACTCTGAAGTATGGCGTAGGCAACTCTCCAATGAGCAATGCGAAAGCATCGTTAAAGAACTGTATATGAGCCGCTTTATACGTTCCCTTTCAAACACCACAGTTACGCCGGGTAAAGAATCCAATACTCCACATCCAACGCCGTTGCCAGCCGAGCCGGTGAAACCCAAATAATGGCGCACCCTTCACGCTACAGGCCCTATCCACATAACAGCTGTCTGCATGCATGCACAAAAATAGACGTCAATTCATCTGATCCGTTTCTTTCATCCACTCTCACCACGTATACTAGTTATTGACAGTCACAACTATGGAAAGGAAGCGATAATGGAATTATCGGTAGGTCAAGTCGCGAAGCGTGCAGATATTGCCGTTTCTGCGATTCATTTTTATGAACAAAAAGGGCTAATAGCCTGCCACAGAAATGCAGGGAACCAACGCCGTTATGATGGATCAGTATTAAGGCGTATTGCCGTCATTAAAACCGGTCAACAGCTGGGAATGACACTGGAAGAAATAAAACAGGCAATGAGTTCGCTTCCCATCCATCGCGCTCCCACCCAAAATGAGTGGCAGAATATGGCGATGGAGTGGCAACAAAGCTTAGATGCAAAAATTTCATTAATGTCTAGATTGAGAGATGAATTGGGAGAATGCATCGGGTGTGGCTGCTTGTCGTTGACTAAATGTAAGTTACGTAACCCTGAAGACGAGCTCGCGAGTCAGGGTGCAGGCCCCGTCCTTTGGACGAAATCTAAAACCTCAAACTAGACCGCTAAATCCTCTTCTTTCAGCTTTGGTACAAAATGCATGACATTGTTTTTTAGATGAAAAATAGCCGGTCCGTGAGTATTTTTCGTTGTCACCTTTTCGCCGCCGATGGCAACGGTGACACGAGTATGAGTTTGCACTAACGACTCTGCGGTATTAATTTCTAACTTTGCAAACAACTCTTCTTCGAGCGCCGCCTTTTTAGCGTTTAGACTATCAATCGCATCAGTATTGGTACTATTTAAATCGGCAAGCTCTTGATTCTGCTCTTCTGTACGCGTGGATTTTGGGATTTTCTTTAATTCGATTTCTCGACGAATCGCCGCCATCTTAGCCTCTTGTAGCGCGGTATATTCATCTTGTAACGTTTCAATTTTTTCAACATACACCTTGTGATTAGAGAAGGCTTCAATATATGTTGCCGTGTCACCTTCAACACCGAGGTGATTGCAAACCACCTTCCCACCCACTAGTGCCTGCCCGCCACTCAACGTGCCCTGCTTTTTATTGTTGCCTTGCACCAATAAATCACCAACGCAACGTAAGTCATTATTGAGACTATGAACAGCCAATTTTATATCGCCTTTTGCGGTCAACTCAGAAAACTGTGCATAATTGGCCACAATGTCGCCTCCTGATTGGATAACACACGTTTTATCATCACCATCATCGACGTTGTGGCCAATGATACCTTTTGAAACAATAACATCACCTTTTGCTTCAAGCTTTGCTGATTCAACAAAACCACCAACAGTAATCGAGCCCGAGGCCACAATTTCCATTTGCGCTTCAACATTGCCAGAGATAACCACACTACCTTCAAAGCGAATATGACCCGTGGAAATATCTACCTTTGATAGACAAAGTGCTTCATCAACATCAACGCCATTCGCCTTGAGAATCGGCATCCCGGAAATAGTAGAGATGAGTATGTTGGGGTCTTCTTTTGAAATAGCGGTACCTTTACCCACCTTCAGCAAGGTATCTTTGACTGTTCTAGGAGGAATGATACTACCCGTTACGGTATAGCCATTTTGTCCCGATATGGCAGGAATGCGCCTCATCAGCTTTTCCCCCTCTCCCACTGTCACCATTTCACCAAGATCGCGCATATCAACCTTATCAGATTCGCCTAGGCGTTGAGGTTTCAATACACGAGATTTAGGATCGAGAATAAGTGGGATGAACTGACTGTCTTTACCTTCAACAGGTCGCTTGCCAACAGCGACGGGTTGAACGTAGGTTTTACCAGCCTCTAATTGGCGACTAAGCAATAAGACTTTCTTTAGCGCTAGTTTATTAATTCCCTTTAGCACTTTTGCATCAGCAAGCGTTTTTATGACTTCCGCTCCGGTCAGCGGTTCACCACCATAGGCGCCTTCTACTGTCATGCTCGCCAACATATCTTGCTCACTTAACGTGACAGATACCGAAGCATCTTTTATATAGGCAAGTTTGACGCCATGAAAAGCCTCTCGTTTTGCTTGTTGTGCAAAGGCGATAAATTGATTAACTGATGCTTCATCAATATAGAGCGACTTTACGTCAAGTTCGGACAGCGCATTTTCAAGTAGAAGCTTTTCCAAACTCAGCCCCTGTTCGTATTCTTGCGGCAATACAGCCACGACCTCTTGTTTGTTACTAGACAATTGGAGAACACTTTTCCACATGACAGGTATAACTTCCTTATTAACCGCCTACGCTTTTCAAACAAAGTGTGATCGCGCTTCAACGAATATAGTTTTATCTTAGTTCAGTCTCAATCTTGAGACTATAAAAACTTCCTAAAACTCGATCTGCGGTCACGTTGTGTCAGTTGATTTTTACAAGCCGTCGTTTAGTTAAATCAAGGTCTATAATCAATACATTGAACTGGAATTCTAAGGACGGTTATAATTTACAGTGTAAAACTGGATAACGCAGGCCAATTTACACTGTAAACATCATAGTTCTGTTTTACAGTGTAAATTGTAGCGATAATCAGAATCTAGGATTTACACTGTAAACATTGAATATAGTGCTGAATATCTTTCCTTAACTCGGCTTCGGCTTGCTTTCTACCCGCGTAGTTAAGATGCAAACAACACTCTTTCCATGTCCAGTGTAATAGCCCGACACCAATTAACAGCAAGCTATCCACCTGAATGTGACGACTAGCCAAGGTACGCAAAAATTCTGGTAAAGCCCAGCGACAAGTTTCAAGAGCGTTCCCCCCTCTTGCGTACAAGTCTAGCAACTTTGGTACAGACGCCTCTGAATGTGACTGACAACTTTCACTGAACAGCGCCCATGCTAACTTCGGTTCAAGTTCTCGATTCGCCCCCACCAGTTGAGATGGGATCGTCATTCTAAAAGTATCACGAGCCTGCTTTACCCACACATCAGAAACAGGAAGCATTGGGCGCACCAACCCAATGCTGTATGTGCCGCTAGATTGGTCTTTGGAGGCGCCAAGTCTCACGGGCAAATAATCACTGTCGAGCCAGAAATCCAATAAAGGAAGTGTTAGCCCAAACGATGTTGCAAGATAATCTACAGGTCTGGGGATATTATTTGCGTAACGAGATAACAGTTCTCGACCAATACCTTTAGAGTGAAGCATTGGGTGAACAGCGATTCGCATGATGCGTGCACATCGTTGTGTCCCAGGTTCGGAAAGCCCTAAATGGTTACTCAAATCACTCGGTATCAAATGTCCTTTGGGGCGTGACAGCCCAAGCATGATCGAATCTACGGTTTCAATTGATAGTGCACCTTCGTAATGAACAAGCATACTCGCGACAACGCGCTGCTCAATCGTGATGATATGCAGCTCAACATTATCGTCCTGAAGAAGTAACATAAGATCGTTAGGCGACGTTTGATAATGAGCGTTAACTAATAGTGCAAATGCCTGTGGTAATAAAGGGCTTTGCCTTAATTGGTCTTTACTCGTAAACGTAGTCATCGATAAGCTCGAATGTTCGATCTGCTTGTCGAGTAACGCTGAATCTACGTCGGCTAGCTCACAGTCAAGCATAAATGTGGACGCACACCACGCCTCTAAAGGGTCGTTCATTGCCCATCGTATCGGTTGATCCATTTGGTAAACCTGAGTTCCAGGTCTAGCATCCAAAAGCCAAGGCACAAATTTAAGGCTAAAACCTCTTCCACAACCTTCATAGCCATGAATTGTGGTCGTCAGTACGACACGATGATAGTTTCCAATAATCGATTTGAGCATAGACACAGGTATTGCTGCGGCTTCATCAACAAAAAGTAAATCACACTTCGGTCGCTTTTCTAGTAATTCATCTGGCGCAACAAACATAAGTGAAGAACCTTGATGCCAGTGCGATACGCCAGCATGTTCAAAAATAGGTACAACTGCTTGTTTGCTTGGTGCGACAACGATAATTGTCAGCGGTGCTTTTTCCAAAAGTCGTTTGGCCGCCAATCCCAACGCGCTGCTTTTCCCGCGACCACGGTTAGCCGTTAGAACCAATGGTCTTTTTCTATGTCCTCTTAACACTTTTTCTATAAGCGTTATGGCATGGCATTGCTGCTCATAACACACTTCACCTTCGGTAATACTTAACGCCTGCGTGTTGCTTAGCCACTGGTTAGTATTACAAACACTCTCCTGCCCTTCAGGCAAGATAGGAAGACATGAAAGATAGGACTGAAGCCAAGGGGCGAGCCCTGAGATAGTACGACAAACTAAAATTAAACACCCACCACCCACTAAGCTGCCAACGGCGGCGTTAAAGCTGTTTGCATCGAACCCATCATCCAATGAGACGACAATAGAGCGACTTTCGACACCTAGAAGCTGGCGGCCTTGTTTGGAGGAATAATAGTGAGTACCGAAGAAAGCGTCGCCACCTAATTGGCAAACCGGCAAGTTCTCGGCATCGACCATAAATTCAGAAATAAAGGATTGAACCCAGTCCGAGTTTCCCTCGAGTAGGAATACGCCACGAGTAAAATGTTTTTTTGCGGCATAAAGGATAGGCTTGATGGATTGATATTGCTTAGAGGTTATATGTGACATAGCGTTGTACAGTAAAAAAGGCTACGTCTATATTAGCATAAAAAAATACCCCGCTTCTGCGGGGTATCTGTTATTGAATTTTGGATTTAATGAACGCCAATATCTCGTCCATTGTTTGGTCATCAACCTTCTTCAAATTAAGCGCTAGGTTAGGTCCTTTGCGGGTATAACTCGCTCGCCCTTTAACTAACTCTGTCTTGGTCACTTTGGTGCGCTTTGGTGGCACAAGCTCGTGCATCCAAGTCTCTAGGGTTTCTGACACTTCTTTAGTGATTCGGGCAACACCATGAGCGCTGCTTTGCTGCCAGATAAAACCATCCGTTTCGCCACAACGAGCAATCAGTTTAAACTGGTTATCATCGCCAAGCTCATTAAACTGCTTATGCAGCTTAACAATGGTTGGTCGCCCTAAATCACTAACATTAGGGTAAGCTTGAAGCAACTCTAGAGGTAAATCGGCGGCCTTAAGCGCACCACTGACTAACGCCTCACTACATTGAAACATTTTTGCCAATGCTTTTTGGTCTTCTGCTTCGCCACTGTCGAGCTTAGCTAACATTTCTTTGCCCTTCTCGTATAGCGACAGCGGTTTATGGGCATTCGCTACATCCGATAAGAACTTAGCATGATCAGCATTAATATTGTTAGCGACATAAATCAAGAATTCCTGATTAGCGATAATACAAGACATTCGACGACGGCTACCGTCGAGGACTTCAATACTACCATCCTCTTGTCGACGTCCAACTGCCGGATATTGCTGCCCTTTGTCACGTAATGTCGCCAGTACATCCGACAACGCGTGCTCATTTAGAAATGATTGTTCACGAGCGTTTTCTTGGAAAACAAAGGTTGTTTTTTCAATTTGATCGGCTGGGATACGAATTAATTCAAATGACACAAGATCTTCACCAGCAACTGCGAGTTCGATAACTTGTGCTTGTTCTTTCGCAGCGCTTTGCGCCTCTTGAGGCGTAGAAGCGCGTCGTTTATTGGCTTTTCCAAATAGTTTTGCATTCAGATCAGAAGTTTTAATTGCCATCTTCTATTACCCTTGGTTCAATGATGCCCAGTTGCTATGTAACACTCTTTCTAATTCTAGTGCACTTTTCTGCACCGCATCTTGCGCGGTAGCCAATGTTTTTTTACCGCCTTCAAAATCACCGGCAGTGAGGTCAAAAACCGTACTGTAAGTATCGGCACAAGTTTCAAATGCTCGGCTGCGTGGAATCGTCGCCATCATAACCTGATCGCCAAGCAAGTAGTTCATTTCAGTTAAAACCGATACTTGTTTCTTATTATCGTCTTCAAAAATAGTTGGCATCAGACGGACAAATTCAAGCCCTTTCCAATCGTCAGGGAACATCTCATATACTGTTGGAAGGTGCTGGAAAAAGTTAACTGTCGACGCCCAGTCTAGACGTTTTGCCGCACATGGAATAAGTAACGCATTAGAAGCGTACATTGCATTCCAAACTAATGGGTCAACGTGAGGACCTGTATCTATCATTATGATGTCAAAGTCTTCAGCAATCTTATCTGTTAGTTGCTCTTTTAGCAGCTTAACGATATCAAGAGACTGATTCTGTGACAGGTTTTGCCATGCTTCTGCGTTAAACATCGCATCTTCAGGAAACGCTGAAATAGTTTTCAGATTAGGATATTGCGTCGGTAGCAAAACATTACGACGCAGGAACTCTAAATCGATTTCCGTCCCTTCAGGGACATTTTCCAACATAACATCCACTGCTGAGTAAATATTATCATGATCTGAAGAGCTAATTTGAGGATTCAAGAACAGTCGTAATGAACCTTGTGGATCTAAATCTATCAAGCAAATGCGATAACGCTTTTCTAAGTTCAGTGCTAGACACGCAGCCAAATGAACCGCACTCATCGACTTCCCTGTCCCACCTTTTTGGTTCTGTACGTTAATAATCCAAGGTTTATTATCTTGATTATTTTTTCGCTGATGGAATTTAGGTACCGCTGCAGCGTCCATCAACATATGGGCTTCTTGCAGCGAGATTGAATAATGATTGGCATTATTCTTAGTAAATTGATGGCCGTCAGCTTCTAACTTACTAATCGCATCATCAAGTTTGCGACGCGTTAAGCCTGAGCGCGTCTCCATCATAGCCTTAGACATAGGAGGAAAATGTTCTTCACTTCGTTCTTCTAATACTATTTCAATACGATCGGCTTGCACCTGCTGAGTGAGCTCTGCGAGGCGACAAAGATTATCTATAGTTTGTTCTCTTTTCATACCTAAGTTCCAGTCAAGTAACCTAATCAAATAACGTACAGCATTATCGTACATTCTCACAAAAAAGCTGTCCATACATTTAATGAGTATAATTGCACTTATTTTGACAATGTATTGTCAATTTGTGATTAATGACGATTAATTGAACAAAAATAGTCACCAACTAGCTGATGGAATATGTAAACTTTTAAAGTGTTACGGCGTCACTCATTTACAATGTAAACAAGAATATGTCCGGAACGATTATGATTGAGCGCTAAATTACGGCGGCTGACATTTTGAGTTAGAAACGACAGAATTAACTCTACAATATCCCATTTTCTAAAATTACGTTCAATCCTATAGAAAAAACCAAATCAAGTCAGTCTTGCTTGGGGCTACAGAACAATGAATGAAGAGGCGGCAACAACAGAATGGAAACATGATCAAGGTAGATAGTTTATTTGGACACAACAAAACGAATTGTTCTGAAGCATGATCAAGGGACAAGCCACCGATTCAGCTAATCTAACTGAATGTCGAATAAGATCGAAAACAAGGAAGAATGATCAAGTGTTCAAAGACACGGAAGCATGATATTTTTATAACAAACTACGGTAGATGCTAGGTGGAATAAGGGATATAAGCAATCAGCGTCTATTATTAACAATATTGAAATACAAAAGAAGCATTCTGTATCACTTGATCATGGTTCCCAAAATGAGCTGATGCCTCATAATATCGCGAACACGGCTAAATTGAGTACTCGAAAATCACGTAGAGGATACTATTGATGAAAAACCATACAAAAAATGGCTGTTATCCCTCATCTTGATCATGCTTCCGTTAGTAAACCAATGAATCAGTAGGATAAATCGAAAATTTTTAGATATGAAAATGAATAACCTGTGGGTAAGTTAATTTTGTCACTTGATCATTGTTCCTCATAAGAGTTGATCATCTTTTCGCTCAGTACATGATCATCGTTTCTTTTCCTATTGATCATGCTTTCTATATTTAATGATCATAGTTTCGGGGGGGACATGATCATGCGTCCAAGCAGCTCTAAAAATAACACAATACAATCAACGCCTTACAGGCTAATTTCGGCCCAGATCATTAGATCACTTAATCATATTAGATCAGTATTAACAGATAGATCATAAAAACAGATCGATAAAAATAATCCTTTATTTATGATCTGTTTTTCTTTATTCTTTGGAACAATATCGGAATTACGGATAGTGTGATATAGATCTAATCATGAGTGATAATAATAAAATACTGATCAAGCTCCCAAGAGATCATAAAGGGGGACACCTCTTCGAAATTACTGAAGCATCCGTAGATTGGATTGAGCAATACCAGCACTTCAAGGGAGTAACAAAAAGTATCCTTGAGCTGCTTAATCTCATTTCTTTACGTGGATTCAGTTCAAAAGATGGTTACGTATCAACAACCGAACTTATTATCGCGACCGACGGCAAACTTACACGAGCCGCCATACAACAGCGACTTCGCGCGGCCGTTAATATTGGTTTGTTTTCTCAACTCCCGGTTAAATTCGAAGAAGGTTTAGCGGGGAAAACAATGTTACATCGGTTTATCAACCCAAACCAACTCGTCTCAGTACTAGGCGCCACTAGCCTAATCACAGAATCCGTTAAGCAATCAGAAAAGCAAAAGAAATCTAAAGCGCTGGCTCAGACTCAAGTTAATAAACGTTTGTTAAATGAACATGGGTTATACACGCCACCAGCAATGCGTGATGAGGCCGATCAATTCATTGTTTCGCCGACAAATTGGGCCGGTATCATTGATCAAGCGCTAGCTCCACCGAGAACGAGGAAAAGCTACCAAAAATCGATGGTATCGATCTCTGGCACTCGAGCGGTAATTGAAACACGATCTTCTAAAAATATTATGACCGTCGATGATCTGATGACACTGTTTGCGTTATTTACGCTTACCGTTCAATACCATGATCATCATCATGAAGAATATCAGCTTGATGCCAAGCATGTTCCAAACAAGACACCACTCTATATTACTGACATCTTGTCATTGAGAGGCAAAAAAGACAGCGGCCCTGCTCGTGATTCTATTCGTGACAGTATCGATCGCATCGAATTTACTGACTTTCAGCTTCACGAACTAACAGGGCGCTGGCTAAGCGAAAATATGCCAGAAGGGTTTAAAAGTGATCGTTTCCGCTTTATCGCCAGAACAATTACCGCTTCTGAAGAAGCGCCTCGTGAAGGGGCTGACGGCGAAATTAAAATCAAACCGAACTTGTACATTTTGGTTTGGGAACCGTCATTTTATGAAGAACTATTGACTCGAGATTACTTTTTCCTATTTCCACCGGAAATCTTGAAACAACATACCTTAGTGTTCCAACTTTATTCGTATTTCCGAAGTCGTATGGCACGTCGTCATACGGATTCGTTATTGCTTTCCGAGTTGAATCAAAAGTTAGCTCGCAACATTGAGTGGCGACGCTTTTCTATGGATCTTCTTCGAGAATTAAGACGATTAGGAGAAGATCCTCAATCTGATAACGAGTTTGACGTGAATCTATGGGGTTATCACCTGACATTAACCTGTTTGGATCCTTTAGCTAAATTGCCAGATTTTCAGGTCGATATTCGCTGCGACGTGGAAGAGGTATTGCGTTACTCTCGAGCTCGTACGACAAACGCTGGTAAACGTAATATGGCACCAACGTTGCCTAACCCTTTGCGACATGAATTAGTGAGCCGAAAGCAGCTTGATGAGCTTTCATCCATTATTGATGGTGAGTTTGAACCTATTCAACGTAAAGCACCATCGCCGAAAGGGAATTTAGGTCGACGAGTTAAGCAGCGTAAGCATCTTGTCGAGATCAATGCTGATGAGATTACCATCGTATTATCTAAATATACCTCACCAGAGGCTCTAGAACGCAGTATAACGGCGTTGTCTGCAATGACTGGACATTCACTGGCTTCAATCAAACAAGAGTGCTATGAGCTCATGGAGAAGCTTGATTGGCTACGTGTCGACAATAACGTGATTCCGTATGAAACCTTGAGCCGAGTGGTAGAGTTATATAATTCTCGGCAAGAGAATAAACATTTGTCGATAGAACGTTTAATCTCGGCATTAGCGGTGCGAAAAAAAGTATGTAAAAGTGTCTACCAAGGCCAAGTTGATGAAGCGGTTTTTCGGGTTTTGGATGAAGTCTCAATCTAGGTGCCTGTTGACGGGAAAAATTGTTGAGATACAGACATAACGCTGACAAAGCATTGACAATGTTAAACGATAAGATGGTTATTATTTATTCCGAATAGACAACCTTTTGTCCTCTCTATCTAAACATGTAGATTGGCTCATATTGTTACATTCATTCTGATATATTTTTGGCGAGTTCTTTTGAACTCGCTTTTTTTTTGCCTGTTTGAAGCTCGCATTTGAGTACAAAGGTAGGGAAAAGAAATAGCTTTGCTAGGTATGAAAAACAGGGATCTGGATCACGTCAGTTTTTGACAGTGTAATCCTCAGAATGTACGTGGCAATGTTATCAATTTCAAAGCTAATTTCTGACATTTTTTAACTTCTATTCAGAAGTATTGATTGAGTCACACTCTGAACTTATTTCCCTTAACAACAAAATTATCCTTTGCTACAGATTAGGTGTCCTAGACATGGTTTATCTGGAGGAAACAATGTCCATTAATTCTATCGACCATGAAGATATGACGTCTATCACGACAAAATGGGATCACTCTGAAGAGTACATGGAAGAACAGCGCCCAGCGAAGCAAACAAAATCAGCAGAGGCGAGAAGACGCATTGAAGCGTTAAGAGAAATCAAAGAGAGTGGATTGACTCTTGAAGAAGCAAGAGAACTCGGTTTGATACATTAATAGCGAGAGCGTCAAATTAAGAGGGTGGCATATGCCACCCTTTCGTATTTTTAGCGACTTGATTTGAGTTCAGGGCTTCATCGGTGCTATATTCTGCGATCACTTGAACTAATCAACGAATTGCTATGTCTTACAACTTATCGTTACTGCCTCCAGCAGAGAAAAACAAAGTTGAGCTGGATAAGCAGGCCTCTTATGTCGTTTGGCAGCTTAAAGAGGCAAAAGTGGGTCCTGATGCCATCAGAACTCAGCTTGAAAATATCCGTGATGAAGCTGAAAAAGCGTGGTTTGAGCAATGTGTGGCCAAATACAAGAAGATGATGGGTGTGTTGTGATTGTTTACATGACCCATCACAATTGATTTGCCTCCGTGATTTGATAAAATCCTCGCATTAAATTGAATAAGAGAGAACATCCCGATGGGAAGAAGTTTTGAAGTGCGCAAAGCCTCAATGGCAAAAACTGCAGGCGCAAAAATTAAAGTTTATTCCAAATACGGTAAAGAAATTTACGTTAGTGCTAAAAATGGCGGTAGCGACCCAGACATGAACTTAGCGCTTAAGCACCTGATTGCAAAAGCGAAAAAAGACCAAGTTCCAGCGCACGTTATTGAAAAAGCATTAGATAAAGCGAATGGCGGCGGCGGTGAAGATTACCATGCAGCACGCTATGAAGGATTTGGACCTGGTGGTGTAAGCGTTATTGTTGACTGTTTAACAGATAACGGTAATCGTACTTTCCAAGATGTTCGCCAGTGCTTTGTTAAAACAGGTGCTAAAATTGGCGGCCCTGGTGCTGTAGCTCATATGTTTGAACATCAAGCTGTATTCCAGTTTAAAGGTGAAGACGAAGAAGCAGTACTTGAAGCGCTAATGATGGCTGACGTTGATGTCGCTGACATCGAGTTAGAAGATGGCGTTATCACTGTCTTTGCGCCTAACACTGAGTTTTTTAAAGCCAAAACAGCGCTTACTGCAGAGTACCCTGAGCTGGTGCTTGATGTAGAAGAGATCACTTTCGTTCCACAAACGCACACTGCGGTACCGGCGGAAGATGATGAAAAATTCCAGAAGTTCCTAGATATGCTTGATGATTGTGATGACGTTCAACAGGTTTATCATAACGCTGAAGCGTAATAACTTAGGTAAACAGTATAAGCGTTACTCGCTTATACTATGACGCTATCTAAGCATACATTTGTAATAGCCCGCACTAGCGGGCTTTTTTATGCCTATCTTTCTGTTTATCCTACTTTTTTATAATGGATTCTTGTACGGCTATGGAACGATGATCATGGCTGTGAAGGTCTTGGATCATCTCGCCTTGATCATTCTTCCCAATTGGTATGACATAATTCCAATTTAATTGTGACATTGGCGCGATCAAGCTTTCTTCATGTGCGCTATGAGAGGGCTTGTAGTGATTGTTGGCGATTTTTCGTGTACAAAGACCTACTAATGAAAAGTAATTCACGCTGAGCTTATGGAAAGACGTCTCATTAGCTTACTGCGGTAGTGGATTCGATAAAAATAAAGGAGATAGCAATGAAGGTGAGTTTTATTGGTCTTGGCGTGATGGGATACCCAATGGCGGGGCACTTAGTCAAATCCGGTTTTGAAGTCACAGTCTACAACCGTACGATTGAAAAGGCGCAGCGTTGGGCAGAGGAATACGATGGCTGCTATGCAGAAACGGTAGCGGACTGTGTTAAGGATGCCGATGTCGTTGCGGTATGCGTGGGCAATGACGACGATGTTCGTCAAATGACCACAGCAGCGAATGGCGCACTTGCTAATATGAAGCGTGGTGCCATTCTCATTGATCACACCACGACGTCAGCACTATTGGCTGAAGAGTTAGGGTTAGCGGCTAACGAACACGGTATAGAGTTTATTGATGCGCCAGTCTCCGGAGGGCAAGCCGGCGCTGAAAATGGCGTTTTGACCATCATGTGTGGCGGCAGCGAGGCGGTTTTTTCCAATCTTCAACCAGTATTTAACGCGTATGGTCGCTCGTCGGTTCTGATGGGAAGCGTAGGGCAGGGGCAGCGGGCAAAAATGGTTAATCAAGTTTGTATCGCTGGGGTATTAACTGGTTTATCGGAAGGGCTACTGTTGGCGCAAAAGAGTGGTCTAGACATACCTGCCTTAGTCGATTGTCTTAAAAATGGTGCTGCGGGATCTTGGCAGATGGAAAATCGCGCAAATACAATGGCAGAAGATAAGTTTGATTTTGGCTTCGCGATAGACTGGATGATAAAAGACTTGGGCTTTTGCCTTGATGAAGCTCAGCGTCAGGGGATAACGCTACCATTGACTCAACAATCGATAGAGCGTTACCAAACACTATCGGCTCAAGGAGAAGGACGTTCAGATACCTCTGTGCTGCTCAAGGCTGTCCGAAGTGATGCTGAAAGCTAGATTTTACAATGTAAATCTAAACGCTATCGATCGTAACAGACAATAGTAGAACATAGAGCTTACTTGAAAAGATGCTACGCAAGCGGTCTAGCATCTTTTCAATATTGAGTGGCCTATTCATTATCGCTTTCAGAATTCTCTATATTCAACACGTGTCGCCAATTTTCATCAACTTGTGTGAATGTTTGTAGGCAAACATCTTTTCTTTCGTCGCGGTAATCCTCCTCGATTTCATCAAGTAGTGACGAGTAATGCTCTGGGTCACTTCCATAAACAAGGCATAGTGCACTAAAGTAACGCTGCAAATCAAAGCTGTGTTCACCGATATATTCAGATACCTCGTAATATTCGGGACGCTCTTCTGACTCAAATGAGAACATGTCAGCGGCGCTGACAACAGCATCACTGCCGCCCTCAACGTAATTAATCATCAGAACAGCCGCAAAATTGTCGACGGCATCCTCTTCCTTGCCAAGGATTGGAATACGTTGGTCAGCGACATAAGCATGACCAGCCTCGTGAAGTAATGTGTGTAGCATAGTATCGATGGCACCTTGCTCAGGGGGCTTGCCAAATTTTTTTTCATAATCATGCTTGATGAAATAGTTGAGTGAATCGGTGTAAAACTGGTAGGGGATGAGCACCGAATGTTTTTGAGGGTCATACAATGGTCCGTCATCACTGCCATATATGATGGTCAGTGGTTGCTCGAAACGAAAATAGTTGTCGGATAGTTCAGAAACAAGCGTAGTTAACTCACTTTCTTTAAGGACCTTTTGAGCATGGATGTCATCGCTCGTCGTCGCAGTTTCAAATTCAAAGTTAATGGCTGCATTGCTGCTAATGGCATAATTAGCGGACAGCAATCCAGCTAGCATAAGGGGTTTCATGGTCAACTATTATCCTTATATATAGGGCGATTAGGTGTCAGGTATGTCATGTGCTATAATCCGCCACCTTAACATTCGCGCTGTGTAGTTATCTTTTTTGACTATATTGTCTCGCTCAGTATAGACGCCATTTTCGGTATAAGCTGATGCGTATTTGCTCAAAGCTGCTTTGTGCATCAATACCTTGAGTTCAAGTTACATTCCCATTAAAGAGAGTAGGATAAACCGAACAAGGTTGTTGGGTGACGTTGTTATTGTCGTTATCTATCCTAAATTCTTACTACACGCATACAATTTAATCTAACCTCATTAAGGAAGATGAGCGATAAACATATAGAGAGGTTATATGAGCAACACTATCTCTGTTGGAACGTTGGAATCCTTTTTGATCGCAATTAGTGTTCTTTTTCTTGGGCATATTATCAATAGTAAGTTCCCGACACTAAAAAAATACAACATTCCAGAACCCATAGTTGGTGGCTTAATTGTGGCCTTTATCATCACAGTTTTGCATTTTAACGGGACTAACTTAGAGTTTTCTTTGCCATTGCAGAAGACATTTATGTTGATGTTCTTTAGTACGGTGGGTCTTGCTGCCAATTACAAACAGCTGTTGAAAGGCGGAGCAAAAGTCTTTCTTTTCTTAGCGGTTGCCTCGGCCTATATCATTGTGCAAAACGGTGTCGGTGTCGGGATGGCGACAGCGCTCGGTCTAGAGCCTTTGATGGGGCTAATTGCTGGTTCTATTACGTTATCGGGTGGACATGGAACGGGGGCAGCTTGGGCTCAGACATTTACAGAAACCTTCGGTATTAGCAATACGCTTGAAATTGCAATGGCATCAGCGACATTTGGTTTGATCATTGGGGGTATTATTGGTAGCCCTGTTGCTCAGCGTCTCATTGATAAAAATAATTTTGAGTCCGAATATGGCCGAGGCAACGACACACATGAGCGCTTTCCTGAATTGGTGACTTACAATGAGTATGAACGAGATCGTGTGACGGCAAAGAAGGTCGTAGAAGTCCTGTTTATCCTATTATTGTGCGTGACTGGGGCGAAATACTTGCATGCATGGGTAAATAGCTTTGAAGTGTCGTGGTTGATGATCCCAGACTTCGTTTACGCACTTTTTATTGGGGTGTTTATTACCAATATTTGTGAAGTATCAAAAGCTTATAAAGTCGATGCAGAAACAGTCGATATACTCGGTACGGTGTCCTTGTCACTCTTTTTAGCCATGGCTTTAATGAGTTTACAGCTTTGGAATATTTTCGATTTGGCAATACCGTTCTTGGTTATACTGGGAGTACAGTCGGTCATTCTTGGCTTTTTTGCCTACTACGTAACATTCAAGGTTATGGGTGGTAATTATGATGGTGCGGTGATAGCGGGTGGGCACTGTGGTTTCGGTCTAGGTGCTACGCCAACGGCGGTAATGAACATGGGATCAATCGTTAATCGGTTCGGTCCCTCTCCTCAAGCCTTTATGGTGGTTCCTATTGTAGGTGCATTTTTCATTGACATTGTTAACCTCATAATAATTCAAGGGTTCATTACTCTAATCGGCTAATATCAACCCACTATTTAAAAAGTCTCGCATTTGCGAGACTTTTTTCGTTTTTGAGACAATGTTAAAAAACTCAATAGAAAGGTTTCCAATACACACTTGGTCTGGTATCTAAATGTAAAGGAAACGTTAAGTCTGTCAGTTTGGCTTAGCGTTTCTTCATTATAAATATTTATTACAACTAGAGCTGGCTAGGTCGAAACACGACATTGCTTCTATGAGCAAAGGAGCAATGTAAGGAGTGAATCATGAGTGTATTGTCTCTTATTGGGTTAGTGCAAGTGTCAGGTACGTTAGTACTCGACAGCGCTGGTAAATTAGCTTTGTTACCAGACGGTGCCACGCCACGTCCCGGGGATGTGATTATCGATGTCTTAGATAACGCTGAAATTGGTGATGATCTTAGTGTCCAATTTGTTTCTGAAGACAACACAGCACAAGAAATTGATGTTGCTGATCTGGATGTCGAACAGATAATTGCTCAAGTTGAGGAGGGTGCCGACCCTACTCAATCTGAAGAACAAGCCCCTGCGGCAGGTGAAGCGAGCAGTTCTAGCCCTACCTTATCGGGGAATATTATCCGCGATGACACGCAAACTATTGCTCAAACCCAGTTCGATACTTCTGGGCTAGAAGCGCAGGGTCTTTCCAATACACAATCCCTCACTTTACTGCAATTCTTAAGTAATTCTGCTCCGGTTGTATTCAATAATTCTCGAACTTTTTATGAGGAATCACAAGACAACCTTCTAGAGGTCACGCTGCCAACGGACGCTAATAATGACCTGCTGACTATCCGAATTATTAACATTCCTGTTTTGGGCTCGGTCACGTTAGGGGATGGATCTAAGGTATCTGTTGGCGATGAGCTAACGTTAAATGAACTCGCTAACCTGCAATATGATGCCCCGTTAGATTACAACGAAGGCGAAGAGGTGGGGAGCTTAGGTTACAGCGTTGATGACGGTCGTGATGCGCCCAACTCAGTTCAGTCTGCTAATGTTGAAATCACGATTAATGAAATCAATGATGCACCAGTGGCTTATGACGATGATGTTGAAACGGATGAAGACTCGGTATTAACGACGACTCTTCCTGAGGCCACGGATGTGGACGGCACCATTGCCTCTTATGCGCTACAAGACGACATTCCAGCCAACAAAGGCAGCCTCACGTTTAACTCCGATGGCTCGTACAGTTTTGATCCGGGTGAAGACTTCCAAGGTCTGAGTAACGGGGACTCAGAAGATGTCACGTTTACCTACATTGCTCTAGACGATGAAGGGCTCGCGAGCGAGCCACAAACCATTACCATCACGGTGACAGGCATCAACGACAAGCCTGTCGCGCTGCCTGCGGATGAAATGACCGATGAAGATACGTCCATTTCACGTAACGTCCCTGCGGCGTCAGACATTGACGGCACCATCGCCTCTTATGCGCTACAAGACGACATTCCTGCCAACAAAGGCAGCCTCACGTTTAACTCGGATGGCTCATACAGCTTCGATCCGGGGGAAGACTTCCAAGGGCTGAGTAACGGGGAGTCAGAAGACGTCACGTTTACCTACATCGCGTTAGACGATGAAGGGCTCGCGAGCGAGCCACAAACCATTACCATCACGGTGACAGGCATCAACGACAAGCCTGTCGCGCTGCCTGCGGATGAAATGACCGACGAAGATACGTCCATTTCACGTAACGTCCCTGCGGCGTCAGACATTGACGGCACCATTTCCTCCTATGCGCTACAAGACGACATTCCAGCCAACAAAGGCAGCCTCACGTTCAACTCCGATGGCTCATACAGCTTCGATCCGGGGGGAGATTTCCAAGGGCTGAGTAACGGGGAGTCAGAAGACGTCACGTTTACCTACATCGCGTTAGACGATGAAGGACTCGCGAGCGAGCCACAAACCATTACCATCACGGTGACAGGCATCAACGACAAGCCTGTCGCGCTGCCTGCGGATGAAATGACCGATGAAGATACGTCAATTAATAGAAATGTCCCTGAGGCGTCAGACATTGACGGCACCATCGCCTCATACGCCCTGCAAGACGACGTGCCTGCTGATAAAGGCAGCCTGACGTTTAACGCCGATGGCTCATACAGTTTCGATCCGGGCGACGACTTCCAAGGCTTGAGCAATGGCGATTCTGAAGACGTCACCTTTACTTATATCGCGTTGGATAATGAAGGTTTAGCGAGCGAGCCACAAACCATCACTATTACGGTGACAGGCATCAACGACAAGCCTGTGGCGTTGCCTGCGGATGAAATGACCGACGAAGATACGTCCATCTCTCGCAGCGTGCCTGAAGCCTCTGACATTGACGGTACCATCGCCTCTTACGCCCTACAAAGCGACGTGCCTGCTGATAAAGGCAGCCTGACGTTTAACGCCGATGGCTCATACAGTTTCGATCCGGGCGACGACTTCCAAGGCTTGAGCAATGGCGATTCCGAAGACGTCACCTTTACCTACATTGCCTTGGATAATGAAGGGTTGGCCAGTGAGCCACAAACCATCACTATTACAGTGACGGGGATTAATGATAAGCCTGTGGCGTTGCCTGCGGATGAAATGACCGACGAAGATACGTCCATCTCTCGCAACGTGCCTGAAGCCTCCGACATTGACGGCACCATCGCCTCTTACGCCCTACAAGACGACGTGCCTGCTGATAAAGGCAGCCTGACGTTTAACGCCGATGGCTCATACAGTTTCGATCCGGGCGACGACTTCCAAGGCTTGAGCAATGGCGATTCCGAAGACGTCACGTTCACCTACATTGCCTTGGATGATGAAGGTTTAGCGAGCGCGCCACAAACCATCACCATCACGGTGACGGGAATTAATGACAAGCCTGTGGCGTTGCCAGCGGATGAAATAACCGACGAAGATACGTCCATTTCACGTAACGTCCCTGCGGCGTCAGACATTGACGGCACCATCGCCTCATACGCCCTGCAAGACGACGTGCCTGCTGATAAAGGCAGCCTGACGTTTAACTCGGATGGCTCATACAGTTTCGATCCGGGCGAAGACTTCCAAGGCCTCAGCAATGGCGATTCCGAAGACGTCACCTTTACTTATATCGCGTTGGATGATGAAGGTTTAGCGAGCGCGCCACAAACCATTACCATCACGGTGACGGGTATCAACGACAAGCCTGTGGCGCTGCCTGCGGATGAAATGACCGACGAAGATACGTCCATCTCTCGCAGCGTGCCTGAGGCGTCAGACATTGACGGCACCATCGCCTCATACGCCCTGCAAGACGACGTGCCTGCTGATAAAGGCAGCCTGACGTTTAACTCGGATGGATCATACAGTTTCGATCCGGGCGAAGATTTCCAAGGCCTCAGCAATGGCGATTCCGAAGACGTCACCTTTACCTACATTGCCTTGGATGATGAAGGTTTAGCGAGCGCGCCACAAACCATCACTATCACGGTGACGGGCATTAACGACAAGCCCGTGGCGCTGCCTGCGGATGAAATGACCGATGAAGATACGTCCATTTCACGTAACGTCCCTGCGGCGTCAGACATTGATGGCACCATTTCCTCCTATGCGCTACAAGACGACATTCCAGCCAACAAAGGTAGCCTAACGTTCAACTCGGATGGCTCATACAGCTTCAATCCGGGGGAAGATTTCCAGTCGCTTACTAGCGGTGAGTCAGAAGTCGTCGAGTTTACTTACTATGCGCTTGATAATGAAGGAAGCCCTAGTGAGCCACAAACGGTATCGATAACGGTTCATGGCTTGAATGATGACCCAGAATCTGAAGACTTCGCTATTACCGTGACCAATGGCGCTGCCACACCGGTTTATTTTGATACCGGTGAAGGGTCCATAGACGGTGCTGGCTCTGACCATATCTCTGATCGTGAAGATGATCGCAGTACTACTGATGACAAAACCTTATCGGTAGTCATCACTGAGCTTCCGATTGGCGGGACGTTACTTTACAACGATGGTGTCAGTGTTCGTGAAATCGTCGAGGCCGATCTTCACATTGATGGCGTTGCGGAAGGAACCGCTTTTGACCCCAATAATATTTCCTATCTTCCTGATGATACAGCTCAAGGGTTTATTTTAGGAATCAAAGATCCGCAAGGGTTAGCAGAGGAAGAAAGTAGTCAAAGTGATTTCTTAAATTGGGGTGAGCCCGGCAGTACTCCTGCAGAACGAGTGCTGACTATCGGTGATGACACCATTACGATTACCAGTTCAGGAAGCAGCTTAACTCAGTACAGTGGTGATCCCGATGCAAATCATGTTGGTCATGGGCTAGGTGTTGGAGGTGGACACGGCATTAATCAAGGAGAAACGCTCACTATTGATTTTTCAGATCGCCCTGCAACCTCGATTGTTCTTGGTCTTGACGGGTTAGGTGGCTTTTTTGATGAGAATTTAAATAATAGCGATGAGTCTTCTGTTGTTATTTCGGTCACCTTGAGTGATGGATCTACGGTAGAGCTCGACCCTTACCAGAAAAATAGTCCCGGAAATGCTGATTTAGACGTCGATTTGAATATTTCTATTGCAGATATTCCCGGAGCAGAAGGCTTATTGATTGAAGCTGTTACTGTTGGCACTGAAGGTAATGGTAATTGGGAGTTACGATATTTAGAAACTAGTTTAGACGATTCGTTTGATTATAGAGCGCTGGATTCTGATGGTGCATACAGTGAAGAATCGACAGTGACCATTGACGATCAAAGAAGTAACCAGAATCCTGATGCGGTGGATGATCCTGAGAGTTATATCCTAATCCAAGGGGATATGGGCAGTGGTGATCAAGGCTGGAGTGGCGTTGAAAGCATCGTTGCTAAGTATGATGGTGAAACGGTTAGCTATAACATTGATAGCTCTGATCGTATTGGTATTCCTGATGGTACCGTGAATGCTGGTCCAGAATCTCAAATTCAATATAACCGAGAAGATGACGAGTCTGAACAACTCATTATTACGCTTAAAGAGCCAGCGGTTGATGGGGCTTTCGCCGTCACCAATCTTTTTGCCAATGAAGGAGGAGCGGGCAGTCATGAACAAGGCAAATGGTCGGCGTATTTAGGGGGAACCCTCGTTGCAAGTGATCACTTTTATAACGATTCTGGCCATGAAGGCAGCTTCGATATTGAAACCAACGGCGCAGCGTTTGACCGTCTTGTTTTTGAATCGGTTGAATTTACTGGTGGGCCAGCTCGTGGCACCGATTCTTCAGATTATTTCTTACAAGGCATTCAAGTCGTTGGAGCGGGGGCTTATGTGTTTGATCATGATGAGCCTGTGGTCATACCGCTGTCTGAAATTTTGTCTAATGATAGTGATGTAGACGGAGATAGCATCCGTATTACTTACGTCTTTGGTGAGACGGAAGGGGATGCTCGGATTGAAGGTGATAACGTTATCTTTGATCTACCAGAAGATTTCTCAGGACGGACTGAGTTCCAATATCAAATCACGGATGATAAGGGTGGTTTTGATACTGCGACCGTTAATGTGTTAGTGAATCCAGCACCGATTGGTGTTGGAAGTGTTGAACTTAATCTTGATGCGGATAGTGTTATAGAAGGCGAAAATCTATCCTACTTAGTCACTTTAGATGGCACGACCAACGTTAAGACGTTCTTTGATATTGAATTTGGTACCAGTGGTGATACCGCCTCAATCAACGATGTTGACCCTTCCAGTATGACGTTTAGCAACGGGGTGAGTTACAACGCAGTCTCAGGAGAGCTTGAAGTTCCTGAGGGTGTGGATGAATTTACCGTTTCATTACCCACGGTTAATGATGATCGCTACGAAGGCGATGAAAGCTTTACCTTGCTCATTGATGGTCAGTCAGCGGCTGGCAGTATCCTTGATAATGACCCTATTTCATTGTCTTTATCTGGTGGTGGTGAGGTCAGCGAAGATGCGGGTAGTATCGGTTTTGAACTGGAATTAAGCCACGCCTCAGATGTGCCGTTAACCATAGCGCTTTCGCGTTTAGATACGGATACCAATAGCGATGACTTCGGCACTACGACAGCGACTTATAACAACGGCAATGCTGATGTACCGCTTGTCATTGTGAACGGTGAGATTGAAATCCCAGTAGGGGTGACAAGTATCGATATTAACGTTGGTATTTTGGATGATGAACACTATGAGCAGGATGAAGACTTTACACTGAAAATCACCGAGCCAGCAGGGCTGACGACCAATGGGGTCGTTGGCGTTACTGCTGATGCCACGATTTCTGACGATGGCGAAATTGGCGGTGTGCCGAGTGGAGATAACGATAACAATGCACCAATTTTAGATTTAGACGGCAGTGAAGGTGGCTCGGGGTATACCGCAACCTTTACCGAAGGAGATACCCCCATTATGGTTGTTGATAGCGATATTGTTATCACTGACGATATTGATGTTATCAGCAAAGCCGAAATCAGACTCACAAACCCGCAGCCCAATGATTCGTTATCGTTAAATGGTGTGTTACCAACCGGGCTTAGCATAACGACTAGCACAGTAGGTGGGGCGTTATTACTGACTATTAGTGGTGAGGCGAACGCGGATGTTTATGAAGCGGCGCTCAAACAACTTGAATTTGAAAATGATAGTGAAGACCCAAATACGGAGCCTCGTGAGATTGAAGTGACCGTGTTTGATGATCAAGATTTAGCTTCTAACGTCGCGATTTCAACGATTGATGTTATCTCGGTAAACTCGCCTCCTGAGTCTGAAGACTTTAGCTTTACCATTTCAGGTAATGATCCGGTAGGTGTGAGTTTTGATACGGGGGTGGGCTCAATTGAAGGGGCTGGCAGCGATCATATTTCAGATATTGAGGACGATATTAATGGCGAGCAGGTAAACGTCAAAATTACCGAACTCCCTATCGGTGGTACGCTTTATTACGACGGCGTGGAGATCACTCAAACTCAAGTGGATAACGGCGATACTTTCGATCCAACAAAAATTACTTATCAAGCGAGCGAAGATGCTCAAGGGTTTATTCTAGGGACTAGAGTTATCCCGACAGACAGTGATCTTGAGAGTACTCAAGAGACGTTTTATAACTGGGGTGATGAGGTCGATAGTAAGAATCGTGCTCTTGAATTAGCAAATGGTGATGAGGTGACCATTAGCAGTAACAGTGGCCCTCTTACGCAGTATCGAGGTGATGTCCAAGAGAATCATGTGGGTCATGGTTTGGGGATTGGTGGTGGTCAGGGAATTAATCAGGGCGAACAACTTACCATTGCTTTTGAAGACCGGCCTGCAACTCATATCAATTTAGGGCTAGACGGTATGGGCGGCTATTTCTATAGCGGGCTTGGCGATAGTAATGAATCAGCGGTCACGATCCAAGTGATGCTTAGCGACGGTTCTAGCGTGGACTATATCCCCGATGTACAAAAAGACACATCAGGTAATGACGAGTTGTTTCACGAATTGAGTTTTTCAGTGGATGATCTGAACATTGAAGAAGGGCTGTTGATCACCGGAATCAGCGTGGGTACCGACGGTCCAGGTAATTGGGAGTTAAGATACTTAGAAACGGCATTGAATGATCGTTTTACTTATCAAGCGGTAGATTCCGATGGTGGTGAGAGTGAAGAATCGGTTGTTACGATTGCTGATGAGCGTATTAATAACGCAGCACCAACCTTGGATCTTGATGCTAGCGAAGCAGGGACTGGCTTTGCGTCTGTATTTACTGAAGGGGACAGTGCGATTGGTGTTGTCGATGATGATGTAGACGTTTTTGATGAGAACAACATTATATCGTTAGCGGAAGTCATTTTAATTAACCCTCAGTCAGGCGATAGCTTTAATGTTGTGGCGCCAAGTAACCCATTGCTAAGTGGTATCGCTTACTCGAGTGAAACGTTAGGCTCTGGCGCAATAAAAATTTCCTTGTATGGTAATGCCAGCGCCGATGACTATGAAGCCGCACTCAAGTTGATACAGTTTGAGAATGGCAGTCAAACCCCAGATACGACCAATAGAATGATCGAAATCACGACATTTGATGAACTAAGTCTACCTTCCAATACCGCGCTATCCACCATTGAAGTGATGAGTGTTCCAGATTTGGCTGTTACGCCAGCTATCGGTGATGAAGACAGTAAAATTGCCTTGGCAGTAACCCTGCCGGTTGACAGCGATGCGACTAAGGTAGTGATTAGTGGCATTCCTGACGGGGCAAAAATTTATGATGATGTGGCTGAGATACCTATTGTCGACAATACAATCACGCTTAATGAACTTCAGTTGGCGCAACTGTTTATTCAACCTGCACCGAATAGTGATATTGATTTTACCTTACAGGTCAATGCGCTTGATGGCGCAGATCAGTTGATTGAACAGGCACCGTTAGAAGTGACGGTGAGGCCTGTTACCGATATACCGGTACTGAATGTCTCTGGTGAGGAAATCCTCGCGTCGATCGATTTTGAGAACGTGAGTTTAGGGGGCCGTTCGTGGCGTGGAAATGTCTCCGATGCCGAGCTAAACAGTAATGGTTCAACGGGCGTTTGGGGAACAGAAAACTCGAGTTTAGTGAGTGAAGTGGGACGAGAGGGCGTTTACTTAGGTAATCAATCACAAGATAGCGACAATCATATCTTTGAAATTGAAGGTCGACGCAATACCGACGACTCTCTATTTACAGACTTTGAAGGCAGCGCCGGTTCCTTTTATAACCTAGCGTTCGATATTGCTGCAAGGCGAGTTAATGATTCACCTGTAAAAGTATTTTTGGTGGATGATCAAGGCGTTCGAAGCGAGTTATATGAGTTTGATGATAGCGTTGATAGAGCGTGGAACTCAGAAAATGTCGTGTTCCAGACGCCAGAAAATGGCAATTACCGGCTACTATTTGAATCCGAACAGGTTGATAGTTATGGGGCGCTATTAGATAACATATCTTTAAGCACACGTAACAATTATGGTTATGAAGATAGCTATATCAACCTAAGTGATATCGCTGCTACTTTGACTGATATGGACGGATCTGAGTCATTAAGCCTAGTGTTAAAAGGATTACCTGCAGGGACTATTGTGACAAATGGGATTCAAACGTTGGTTGTTGGTGAATCACTTGAAGCGGATATCTCTCAGTGGCAAGCGCTGGATGATCTACAGGTATTAGTTGATGATGTTGGGGTCTACCCAATCACCATTGAAGCGACGTCTTCAGAAAATGACGACACGCACCCAACTACGGATCAAACCGTTTCAGAGGTCATTAATTTAACCGTAGTACCGAATCCACAACCAAATTTGAATACGGCGCCAGAAGTGACCGATGTGGAGTTTTTTGCACAAGACGACACGATTCCGCTTAATTTCTCTGAGCTGGTGACAGACCTTGAAGATGATGCGAGCGACGATAAGCAAACGTTCGTTAAAATTGAAGGTGAACCAGAATTTGGTCAGCTGTATTTCTTGAGTGGTTCAGGTGATCGGTTTGATCTTGATAGTGGTGATTTAGTGGAAGACAGTGTCGACGTCTATTACGATCTCGATGTGGGCTTTGATGCGACAACAGCGGGCTATGAGTCAGACTTAAATGTACTTCTTGAACAAGGGTTAGCCATTAGTGGTGGCACTTATGATGGACTCCAACCTCATATTAATACCGAGCTCGAAAGTATCGCATTTGATGGTGCCGGAGCCGCGAAGCAGCGAGGTTACTATACCAAACGAGCCGATGAAAATGGCCAAGGGAAAGAGACAGAAGCTCAGGAAAAAGAGTACATGTCTATTAAGTTTACCGCAGGCTTAATGACCCGAGCATTGGTGGGTATTGGCAGTCTTACAGGGCAGTTTAGTGCCAGCGCAAATGGAGGGGGGCAGTCGAATATTTTAGTCTACCTCTATGCTGGAGGCGATTTAGTCAGCAATACACCAGTGCAGATGAACAATGATGCGATCGTTGATCATCAAGCAACGATTTCCGTGTCCTCGGAGCAAGGCTTTGATGAAATGCGCATTGTCGCCGTTGATGATAACGATAAAAAAGCGGGATTTGTATTGCAGTCTATTGAAGTGGTGGATGCTGAAGTCGCGGATCAATTCGAATACAGTGCGGTTGATTCCGACGGATTAGCAAGCCTTGAAACGGCTACGGTTGATGTCAACATTGTTCCAAACGGTAATGTCCTTGATGCAGAGAGTGTTGATTATGCTGTGCAAGGCGGTAATGGTGTGACTGTGATAACGGGTACTGATGGTGATGATCTGATTATTGGAGGTCAGGGATCTGATGTATTAACGGGTGGTCTAGGTGACGATACTTTCAAATGGACAGAGTCAGATTTGGACGGCAGTCACGACGTGATCACAGACTTCTCTCAAGAAGCTGGAAACCGAGATGTGATTGACTTTATTGACTTGTTTGATGATGACGATACGCTGCAAAGCTTGCTTGATAATAACACCATCGCCGTGACGGAAGAGGATGGTAATACCTTCATTAATATTGATAAAGGTAATGGGAAAACGGTTACTATCGAGCTTGAGGGTGTGACGGGGGTAGATAACAGTATCTTGAGTAATATCGTTATTATCCATGATAGTTAGAGCCCGTCGTGAGTGAAGGCAAGAATATCTTTGCTTTAGTAATACCCGAATAAGTACTATCGTTTACAAGCCGCAGAATTCTGCGGCTTTTTGCGTTGTTAGCTAGGCGAAGTTGATGTGCAAAATGAGTTTTTATACTGACGACAGCTTTGTCGTGATACGAGAGAAACGGACACGCAACTTCGAGTCACGGTATCCCCTCCGTCATTGATGGCTTGAATTAGTGTATGTATTGCGACTTTGGCAATACGTTTGTGGTCGGTACGAATAGTCGTTAGTGGTGGCGTTGAAAATTCGGCAAGGTCAATGTCATCAAAGCCCAAAACGGAAATATCATCAGGTACACGAATACCTTGCGTTCTAAACGCTTCAATTAGCGTCATTGCGATCATGTCACAAATACAAAAGACAGCAGTACAGTTAGCAAAAACGCCGTTGCTGATCATTTCTGGTATCCACTTATGGGCGCCAAAGTCGGTTCCCAGTTGGGTGATTTCATCATCGTTAATGGTTTGAGCGACAATATGCTGCGCCAGGTCGATGATATGCTCGTCAGGTTGCGTTATGCCGTTCTCAAGTAAGGCTCTTTTAAACCCATCAGCCCGTTGGTAGACGGTGGGTTTGATATTGGCGGTGATGCATTTAATATTTTTATGGCCGAGGGAAAACAGATAGTCTGCGGCGAGTTGCCCACCTAGGTAGTAGTCAGGTGAGACACTTGAAAATTGCATCATTGGGTCATAGCCGTTGATAAGCAATACAGGCAGGTGTGTGGCGCGCAACATGGTGAGTAACTCAGAATCGTCCATACCGAGTACGATGATAGCTTGGGCTCGAGTCAGTAATTGAGCTGAGTTGTCATGTGAAATTTGTGCACGAAGTTGCAGCTCGATAGCGATATCAAGATCATTAGCTTGTTGCTTTAAGTCTTTTAGTATGGATCCGAAAAAACTATGTGGGGAGTTGAGGTCATGTTCACCCAATACAAGGATTTTTCGGATAGGCATCGGAATCTTTAGCTTTGGCTGAGTCCGTTTGTAGCCATGCTCTTGTAGCGCGGCACGGACCTTTCGAACGACGTCGTCACTCACCAATTCACTTTGATTCATCACTCTAGAGACGGTGGCTTTTGATACTCCACAGAGTTCTGCGATATCGGTGAGAGTGGTCTTTTTCTTTCTATTCATGTTGTCTCCTTCACCGGTTAATGATGAAACGTTTCATTATAGGCGGTGGACCATTGCGGCACTAAATCGTGGTTTTTGTACCAACTTCCGACGCTATAACGTCACTATATCGTTATGTCCCTTATTATATTCCGTTCGTTTACTAATAATGTGATCGCACCTTCAATGAAACGTTTCATAGGTTTTTGTTGTTTCAAAGGGTCATATAGTCACGGTTTATCAATAGAAAAGTTAATAATCTAGTTGGCAATGAATGGTTAATTAGGATGCAGTAGAACATGACCCTCCACTTTGAACAGACAGGTATCAATATACTGTCGAGCATTGAAAGAAACGCACCGCGTATTGGTTTAAGAAACCCTATGGTTGGTGCAGGACCCAATGACTATCAATGGCGATACCCAAAAGATATTTTTTGGACGGACTCATTTTGGACGGGCCAACTCTGGCTCGCGTATATGGTATCAGGAGAGAGTAAATACAAAAATATGGCAAGAATGCGATATGAACATTTGGATCGTATTCTCGCGACACCAATACAAATGAATCACGATCTCGGTTTTCAGTTTAGTTTGAGTGCGGTTGCGGATTATAAATTGACCGGCAATAAAGAAGCCCGAGCATTAGCGCTTCGCGCCGCTGAGGCGCTAAGAAATCGTTTCAACTGGAATGGTAACTACCTTGTTGCTTGGACGGCAGGCTCTGAAGGCAAGGAACATGCGGAGCAGATTCAAGGCAAAATTATTATCGATTGTATGGAGAACCTACCGCTACTGATGTGGGCGTACTCTGAAACCAATATCGAGTCCTTTAAAACGGTGGCAATTGCCCAAGCTGAAACCACGATAAAGCACATTATCAGAGATGATTGGAGCACATATCATACGTTCGATTTTGACACGACCACCAATGAGCCAATTCGCGGCTGTAACTACCAAGGGTATGCAGATGAGTCTTGCTGGGCAAGGGGACAGGCATGGGCTATCCACGGCTTTGCTCAACTAGCGCTTATGTCGGGAGAGAAGCGTTTTGCTGATGTCAGTGCAGGGTTACTAAAGTTCGTTATGCAGCATATTAGCGACGATCTAGTGCCGATATGGGATTACCGCCTGCCTAGTCATGAAGTGCCTTATAAAGACAGTTCAGCTGGCGCAGTCACCGCTTCTGGTGCGTTATTACTTGCTCAGGTTATGGATACGTTTGGGGAGCCGGAGGCGTCGAGTCAGTACCGTGAATTTGGTATTCAGATGCTTGACGCTTTACGTAATCATTGCGATATCACAGCAGAGCCTCAGGCACAGGGTTTGCTTAACCAGGCCGCGTCATTTGTTCATGTTGCTCATGACTTAGATTTGGATTACCTAGCGAATTCTATGCTGCCTTACGGCGATTATTACTACTACGAAGCTGTGCTTCGCTCCATGGGACATAGCAAATTTTTCTGGTGATCATGGCATCACTTTACATCCAATAGGGAATATTAATTATGAAACTTAAGAGTATTGCTGCTGTTTTATTGTCGACTTTACTGGCTGTGTCGTCACAGGGGGTGGCAGCGAAAACCTATAAATTGGCATCTAACGTACCTGCTGACAGTGCCACTGGTAAGCTGCTACAAGAATTTGCACAAAATGTTACGGATCAAACGGAGAAAAGAGTTCGAATTCGAGTTTTTGCCAACGGAACCTTGGGCGGCCAAGCGCAGTATTTACAACAAATACAGAGCGGTGTGGTGGACATGGGGCTGGTGAACAGTGCGATGATGGAAAATATTGAGCCCAAATTTGGTGTTCTGAACTTGCCATTTATCTTCCGTGATTTCGAAGAATTTAAAACGGTGATGAATAGCGACTTGGTTCAAGATAAGCTCTTTAAAACGACGCAAACGAAAGGTTTTGAAGTGGTTGGTTTTATGGATACCGGGCCGCGTAGTATCTATTCAACAAAACCCGTGAATAGCATAGAGGATCTAAAAGGGCTCAAATTAAGAAGTATGTCTAGCCCAACCTATATCGAAATGTTGACACTAATGGGGGCATCGCCAACGCCACTTGATTTTACCGAGATATATTCAGCCATGCAGCAAGGCATGATTGATGGCGGTGAAGGAGGCTTAGGAACGTTATGGGATATTAAGTTCGGTGAATACGCGAAATATGGCATTTTGACTGAACAAACACGCATGGTTGACCTGATTATTATCAATGAACGCTCGTTTAACAAAATGTCTCCTGAAGATGTGGCAACAGTGAAACGTCTGATGAACGAGACAAGTGAGCGCTCACTAGAGGTGATTGTTGCTGATGCCGAGGCGTCGATGGCGCTCGCTGAGAAAAATCTGGGTGTTAAATTTGTTGAAATTGATAAACAACCGCTGATTGATTCGATGAAACCAATTTATGAAAGAACCTTTGCTGACCCTGATAAAGGCCCGTTCCTAAAAGAAATGTTTGAGCTCCAAGAGCGCTCATTGTAAGGAAAGTAGGAGACAAAGGCTCCCCCTAGCCTTTGTCTTTTTCTAATCGACTCTACATGGGGAGTAGGAGCGAGAACCATGAGAGAGAAACTCATCACCCTCAACAACAATAATGACAACGGCTCGATAGGTCAGCGTATTGAGGCTGCGATCTATCAAGTGTGTGATTGGAATGAACGAATTCTATCTAAGGTTGTAACTTTGATATTAGCGATGATGAGTGTACTCATTATCTATCAGGTATTTACACGTTATGTATTAAGTGACCCAAGTGGTCTATCTCAAGAACTGCTTATCTATTTAATGATTTGGCTGAGCTTTCTTGGGTCTTCTGTGTGCTTTGCTAAAGGGGCGCATTTAAGCTTGCCCATCGTTTTTGATGCTCTCTCGGAAAGGAATCAAAAATGGTTGATCATCTTCAGTGCATTACTGACGGTGGCCCTTGCAGGAATCATTGCCTATGGCGGCTTATATGCCATGGAAAAAAATGCGTCGTTTACGTCACCAATGTTGCGTCTCTCGATGTCGACGCTACAAAGTATTCTGGTGTTGTCAGGCGTGTTTTTTGTGTCAATGCAACTGAAAAGAGTCATTGAACTCGTTGGGCTAGGCCGTGAAACGCTGATCATGGCGGCATCGATCGTTGCCATGGGTATTTTGGGATTTTTACTGTGGCATGGTTTCCAGCAAACGGGTACCTATGAGTATCTAGTCGATGAACATCTGGAATTGACGTCAACCTTATTATTATTTGGTGCATTTTTCTTTTTGTTGGCGATGAATGTGCCGATTTCTGTGGGATTGGCGTTTGCTGGGCTTTGGGTGTTATCTCTGCAAATTGATAGCCATAGCCTAATGGTCACCGCGAGTGAAAAGTTGTTTGGAGGCTTAGAGAGCTTTGGATTTCTAGCATTACCTTTCTTTATTCTTGCTGGCAACATCATGAACCAAGGCGGTATTGCCCGTCGACTTATCGATCTCGCGATGCTGTTAGGGCGCAGGATTCCCGGTAATTTGTGGCAGGCCAATGTCTTGTCCAATATGCTGTTTGGCTGCTTGTCCAGCTCTGGTATCGCAGCGTCAACGGCGATAGGTGGAATTATTTCGCCAATGGCAAGAGAGAAAGGCTATGACATGTCTATCTCGACGGCGATTAATGCCGCGTCGGCACCGACAGGAATGATGATTCCTCCAACGGGCATTTTTATCATTTACTCAATGATTACCGGTGGCAGTGCTTCTATTGCGGCGATGTTTCTAGCGGGTTATTTACCCGGGATTATGATGGGACTGTCGGTGATGATCGTCGCGTATTTATATGCGAAAAAGCTCAAATACCCAGTTGATAACACGCACTATCATTGGAAACAGATTGCGCTAACGGTTTGGAAAACATTGCCGAGTCTAACCATGATATTTGTCATCATTGGTGGCATTTTGTCTGGCGTATTTACAGCAATAGAAGCGGGTGGTATTGCTGTACTTTACAGCCTTGTTTTGTCATTTTGCTATGGAACCATTAGTGTAAAAGCGCTACCCAAGGTACTTTTTGACTCGGCTTTAACGTCTTCCGTGATTTTGTTTTTAATTGCTTGTTCTGGCCTAATGAGTTGGAGCATGACGTTCGCGAGTATTCCCGATGCCATCGGTGAAATATTGATCGGAGTGACAGAAAATAAAATATTACTATTGCTATTGATGAATTTGACCCTATTGGTTGTCGGAATATTTATGGATATGGCACCGGCATTATTAATCTTCACGCCGATTTTTTATCCAGTTGCGATGACTCTCGGAATTGATCCAGTACAGTTCGGTGTAGTGATTGTTTATAATTTATGTATGGGATTAATCACACCTCCTGTTGGGACTGTATTATTTGTTTCTTGTAGCGTTACGGGGGAGAAAATAACAAGTATTGTTAAGCCGCTATTGCCTATATTTGCGTTGCAATTTATTGGATTGATGCTTATTACCTATTTCCCATTCTTTACCATGTATTTACCGACACTATTTGGTGTTAATTAAACTCATAAACATAGGAAGTTATTAATGAATAGAAGTATTCCTTTTGTACTATTAGCCACACTTGTTTCTGGACAAGCCGTATCGTCTTCTAGTTACTTTAATGGCAATGTGCAGTTACATGACTCATACCTTCATGGTTCAAAGTCGACATCAACTGTGGAAGTTGGGCACAACTTTGACTCAGGAACGCGGCTGTTAATGGAAATAGATGGTATTCCATTAGGAGAAATGAAAAACGGTATTGCTCCGTCTCCTGTTGTGACATTAGGGGTTGAGCAAAACCTAAACTTAGACAGTAAATTCTGGGCATCGGTGGGTTATCACAATCTCGTTCAAGCGGGAGAAACCATTCAATATAGACCTTTGATTAAGTTAGGTTATAACTTCGATAGCGGTATTTCTCTTTATCACCGTAGTCGAGCTCATATTTATGCGGATAGAGATGATCAAATACAGAGCTCAGATACGGATTATCGCTTTGATAACCAAATAGCCTATCAATTTAAAGACCACGACATTTCTATTTGGTATAAGAATATTTATGTTTTAAAGGGCAATGAAGATTTTTATGGTAATGAGAAAGTTAACACCATGGATAATGAAGTTCGATTAACTTGGACAAGAAGTGGTGTTCAACCATTTGTCGAATGGCGAAACCAAGCTAATGGCTTGAAAAATGCGGATGGAAGTAGCGCAGTTAATAATGCCCTAGTTGTTGGGTTTGGTTATGTATGGAAGTAAATAAACATTGCTAACGGGTTAGCAATATAACTAAGCTCCACTCTTATTTAAAACGACTATTATTTTTTATGCACATCTGGCTGATAATTCAGTTCGTATTGCTACATTTGAAATTAAGGGCGATTTAGTGAGGGTTGGAGCTTTAATTTTATGGAGGATGACATGAAGTATTGGTATAAAAAACGAGGCCGGGTTTTATTATGGCTCTTCTTTCCGTTGTATGCAGGAGCGGCATCGGTTTCAAATACAACCATTGCTCATTGGGAGATGGAATTGCCGCATGACTCGATAGTGAAAGATACGATTAGTACCTTCTATCGCGCTGAAAATTTGACTGCTTCCTTTCTTACCTATGGCAGTCCTCCTATTTGGTCTGAAGATGTACCGGAAAACTTGTCAGGGTATTCACTTGAATTTAATGGGTTGAGTGCCGGACTCACGATCCCTGCCAACAAGAAAATGGGTACGGCAGATTTTAGTGTGGTTTCATGGGTGCGACCTATGTCAGTGTCTGCAGGCTATCAAGCGGTATATTCGTCGCGAGGTGCAGCCCAAGGCAGTGTGATTTACATTTCTCCTCAAGGACATTGGGAGTTTTGGCTGCAAAGTCCTGAAGGGTGGTCCAAAGTGGTTGGGCCCAAAGTGGTCTTGGGGGAATGGGCGCATATTACCACGACGTTTCTTAGTGAATCTGAAGGGGATAATAACGTTCAAACCGGTATTGCATCACTTTACCTCAATGGCGTAGAGGTGGCGGAGAACCCGAGAGCTAATTATCAACCTGATACGCTTGCCAAAATTGGTGTTGGGTATAGAGGGAGCAGCAATCAGTACTTTTATCACGGTAATATCGCGCAAGTAGAGGTGTATAAAACGGCGTTATATGCCTCGGAAGTTGAGGCGCACTTCAACAGTAATACTCGTCCAGATAGCTTGTTGGCTATGTGGCAGATGAATGAGGGGACAGGCACCAAAGTTACCGAGCCCCTCTCGCAAGATCCCAACCCGGAAGATGTTCTGCAGTTTAATCATCCTGGATTGCGAATTGGTGCCCCTCATTGGTCTGAAGATACGGCCACAGGTTCTGGTTACGCTTTGGCGTTTGATGGATTAAACGATGGAGTGATGATCGAACAAAACCCCGAGCTCAATTTACAACACTTTAGCTTGTCGTTATGGGTGAAACCTGAAGGGTCGAGTACGGTGTATCAAACACCTTTTGCTTCGCGTGGGGAGAGTGGCGGTTATCAAATATATTTAACGCCAGATAAGATGTGGCAGTTTTGGCTCAACAGTGGCGGTTCATGGTCGCGAGTGGGGAGCGCTAAGGCAACATTGGGCCAGTGGCAGCACCTAGTGGCAACGTTTGAAGCGGATGACGAAATATCCCGTAGTGAGGACGAACAGAGCGCTCTCGTAAAAGGTACCGCTGCGCTTTATCTAGATGGCAAGTTGCTTGAACGGTTGAATGACGTCGACTATCAGCAAAATCTTGATGCGAAAATGGGGATTGGTTACCGAGGCAGTGATAACCAGTATTTCTTTGAAGGTAAGATTGATGATGTTGAAGTGATTTCAGGTGCTTTAAGTGAAGCAGAGGTTAGAGCTAAGGCTATGATGCCTATCGCTAAATGGCACTTTTCTGAACGCGTGGGCGAGTGGGTATATGACGCTGAACACAACCATAATGGTCAGTTAAGAAATGACCCCAAACGGGTAACGGTTCGCCGAAGTGATGTTAAGTCCCTTGGCATTAAATTTAAGGGTTCGGAAGGAATAGATATTCCTATTTCACCCGCATTTTCTGCCCCTCATTTTACGATTTCTAGCTGGGTTAAAGTCAAGAAGCTTAATGGCAGTAGACAGGTGGTGTGGAGCTCTACGGATGATAAACGAACTCATGAATTGTCGATTGATGAGCAGGGGAAATGGCACTTTTTAACCGGGGATGGTCAGGTATTGTCGACATTAGACGGTCCAGAAGTGACGCCTAATACTTGGACTTTTGTGACATTGACCTTCCGCGGCGAACTGGATGACGTTGATTCTGAAGTCTTGGTTGGGGAAGCAAAACTGTATTTAGATGGTCAGCTTCAAGCAACGACGAATAATATGCGTTATAGACCGAATCAATCAAGAGACTTGAGTATTGGATTTAAACGAGACAATACACAGCACTTTAGAGGCGTCATTGATGAAGTGTCCTTCTACGGCCAGTCTCTGAATGATGAGCAAATTTCGTCGCTATTTCGTGGTACTGACGACATTCTCGATCAATCTTCATGGGATAAGGGACAAGCTGAATGGGACAGTGAGCGTTGGCCTGGTGCAATACGACCAGAATCTCAGCCGTTAATTTACCCCGCACTGTATCAACGAGAGCGTGAGCTATTCGGTTATGATCCAAGATACTACCCTAATATTGTGACTTTTGATGGGCGAGGACGGCAGGTTATTGTTGCTGGTGCTTACGAGAAGAAGGATGACAACAGTACGATTTATCCATCTTATGGTTTTCCATCGGAGCAATTTATTCAGTTGAAATCAGCAAAGGGCTGGAAGTCATACTCAGTGAATGACGCTTTGCGTAGTGCATTCAATAAACCGTCATGGGATGGCAGTGTTTGGTCTGGGGCTAAGCTTATTCATGAACGCGTTGAGTTCGATAATGATGGTGATGCTTACTTACTTGCCTGTGTTAATGAGCCGATAAATGATCAAAACCATTGGGTTTTGTTGTATTCCAAGTCAGGTGAGGCGCAGTTTAAGCAGTGGCAAGGCTACACATTACCATCGCGCGCAAAAACGTGCAGTTATCAAAATGGTCACTATAACTTTCAAGCGGTGACTCCGAATACCAATCGTGATGTGCCTCCTGTGTTGATTTACGATCAAGCTAATATTGTGCCAATCGAAAAAACAGGCGATGGGCTACTCATCGACACGCCAGTTTCATTGATTTTGGAAAGTAGTGGTATCACGGAATTTATTGCCGGTTATTCACACTCTGGAGGGATGAACAGTAGTGCCACGATTGGCGATTACACTCACTTTGTTTTTGCTCGCCTAGACAGTAATTTAGGGAATAATATTACGGATACCGATATCTATTATGCTAGCTATAATCACATAAGCGGTGAGGTGACGCTACCTCAATACCTAACCTCAACTGGCAGTTGTTGTCTATCGCCGGATAACCATAATATCCCCTTTATTTTGGTCGATAGTGGTGGTGCTCTGCATGTGATGGCTGGCAGTCATCAGGCGCCATTTGTGTATCTTTCTGCTCAAACAGGAAGCAGTGGTGAGCTTGCTGGGAAGTGGAGCCATCCTGTGGAGGTGGTTTCTAAAAATGCATTGGGTCAGCCGTTTAATACCTATCCAGGTTTGGTGATTGATAGCCAAGATACGATTCATATGGTGTTTCGTAAAGTCGATGAACATGACCGATATAGCTTACATTATATGCGAAAGCATAAAGATGGGGCGTGGCAGGATGTGGGTAGCATAGTGGTGCCTGCTCTAGGTCGATATAGTGTCTTTTACCATAAGCTCTCTGTAGCCCCTAATGATGATCTTTATCTCAATTACTTTTTCTATCATCACTTCTTAAGTGACGACAATGCGAAAGAATATCGAGAACGTTGGCCACTGGAGCTGATTGAAACCGGAGGCACGGCAGAGGTCAATTTGTACTCTGGAATCAAAGCGCATAATGGTGTGATATTAAAAAGCCGTAACGGAGGAAAGTCATGGAAACTCTTCGGGTCGAGTGAAGCGCGACAGTAGAGCGTAAGCTGTGAACTAAAAAAAGGTCGACCGTGAGGTCGACCTTTTAATGTTAGCTTATGCTTTTTGTTTTAGCTTATGGTTGCCACTTAACTGGCTGCTTTCACTTTACCTTGTCTTAAATCGTTGAGAACTTGCGCTTTCGGTCCATCAGCAATAATGGCGCCTTTTTCCATAACAATTACCCGGTCAACGACATCAAGCATTGACGTTTTATGGGTAATCAGCACCAGTGTTTCTGTCGATTTGAGCTGCTTAAGCTGCGTTTTAATGTGCAATTCAGAGCGGTTATCCATTGCACTAGTGGGTTCATCCATGATCAAAATAGGGGGGCGAGCAAGGAACGCACGTGAAATAGCGACCGCTTGTCGTTGTCCTCCAGACAGCAATAACCCCCCTTCGCCAACTTGTCGTTCTAAGCCAGCAGGATCTTGCTGGGTGAATACGGTCACACCAGCTCGGTTTGCTGCGTCCATAACGTCTCTGTCGTCGACCAGAGGGCGCCCTAGGGTAATATTGTCACGGATAGACCCAAAGAATAAGTTACAGTCCTGAGGAACACAGCCAATGTTGCGTCTCACGTCAACATGGTGAAGCTGTGCAATGTCTGTGTCATCAATTCGAACGTGGCCTTCTGTGGGTTGGTAAAGCCCCATAATGAGTCGCTCTAGGGTGGTTTTACCTGAACCAATCCGACCAATGATCGCCACTTTTTCTCCTGGCTCTATCGTTAGACTTAAATCTCGGATAGACGCCATAGGTGAATCTGGGTAGTGGAATGTCACGCGATCCAGTTCGATTTTTCCATGAATAATTGGGCGGTGGATATAGCGTTTGCCTTCCTCTTGTTCATCGGGCATTGCCATGACTTGCTCAATGATGGTCATTGACGACTTGGCCTGATTGTAGCGAGTAGAGAGCAATGAGAGCTGAACTAAAGGGCCAATCGCACGACTGCTTAGCATGGTTGCAGCGATCAACCCCCCCATGGTGAGTTCACCACCAGAGATGAGGTAGACACCAAGAATCACCATGCCGACGTTACTCGATTGTTGGACAAATCCTGCGGTATTTTGGATGCCATCGGTAATACGTTTGCTCTTAATATTCCAGTTCGCCATATGCGCGACGGCTTCTTCCCAGCGGTATTGATACTGGCTTTGAGCACCGAAAATTTTAACCGTCTCTAAGCCAGCCAGGCTTTCAATAAGGTTGGCGTATTTTTGTGAAGCAAGGCGTGAGCCCTCTTCGATGGCTCGTCGTAGCGGTGCTTGAATAAGTAACGAATAAATAATTAAAATGACGACGCCAATAATGGGAATAATCACTAAGTTACCGGCCATTAACCAAATGAGTACTAAAAACAGCAGCGCAAAGGGCAGATCAATCAGAGATGCGATGGTTGCAGAAGTAAAGAACTCCCGAATTGACTCAAACTCTTGTAGATGACGAGCAAAAGCGCCAACGGATGGTGGTCGCGACTCCATTCGTATTCCCATCACCTTGCTAAAAAGCTTTGATGAAATCAGAATATCGGACTTTTTCCCAGCGACATCAATAAAGTAGCTGCGCATCAGTTTGAGTACAAGATCAAAACCAAAGACGATAAAAATCCCCGCCGCGAGCACCCACAAGGTTTCAAAGGCAAGGTTAGGCACCACTTTGTCATAAACTAAACGGGTAAAAAGAGGCGCGGCAACTGCGAATATGTTGATGACTAGCGATGCCATTAAGACATCGCGGTAGATGTGCTTTGATTCCCAGATCGTGCCCCAGAACCAGTGTCCTTCGCGGGTTTTGAGTACTTCTGGCGAGCGTTCGTCGTAGCGAAACTGTTTTTTTACCAGAAAGTATCGACCAATAAACTGCTCAATTAGATCGTCTAAGGGAACAGATATAGGCACTAAACCAGATTCGAGTGTTATCACTTCTGCTTCGTTGTTCTCAGAATCGATGCTGTTCAAGACACAGGCATCGCCCCCTTTTAGCAACAAAATGACGGGAAAAACAATGGACGGAATACCATCGAGTGTTGAACGATTTTCTTTTGCGACTAGCCCAGCTCGCTCGGCGGCTCTAGGGAGCAGAAATGGCGTTAATTTACCTTCTGACAGTGGTAAGCCATTCACCAGCGCTTCGGGAGAGTTGGCAAGCCCATAGTATCGGCTGATGTAGATCAGCGAATTCAGTATTGGGTCTTTCATGCTATCGGCACCTTGTTATTTATCGACGATAAAGCCTTGGAATACATCCACAAAATGCTCAGATAGGAAATCTAACTGAGTTTGTGTTTCCACTCGAGAGGCGATAGTTTTAATACCTAAATTGTGTGCGGTTCGAGAAATTGACGTGAGCGTAAATTTCTGTTTTTCGTCATCCAACTGGTGTGTATAGAGGTAGTCGAGTTTGACGTAATCAGGTCTAAATTCACTAATATATTCTAGAGAATGGAAATTTCGACCGTAGTTATCGACACCAAATTTAGCCCCTTCATTACGCAGGGCATTACAGAATAACGCCGTGTGATGCGGGTTATTGATGAAACACGTCTCCGGGATCTCAAAATGCAGCTTTTCATTAATATGGCGATGCTTGGCAAGTGTTTGAGATATCCAGCGTATAAAGCTAGGTTCGGCAATACTGGTTGGTGCAATATTGATGGCGATAGGATCGGACATCTCTTGTTTCTCTAGCTTATTTATTACCGAAACAATAACGTGTTCATCGAATATGTGGCTAGCATTAAGCTGTTCAAGGGCAAGCAGATATTGATTGGCGGTAAAACGCTCACCGTCTTTTTCAATCGCAGAGAAGACCTCGCGATGATAGGTCTCGCCCCAGCTGCTATTCGCAGCCTGAAAGCGGAAAGTGACCCAATCGTTGCTAATGGCTTCTTCAACCATATTGCGCCATTGCTGCTTACCAAGAATCGCGCCAGTCGTTTCTGTGGTGACATAGCCATAATCTAGCGCGGGATCTGCTTTGGCTTTCGTCAACGCATTGTCTAACACCGATAGTAGTTGTGTTGAGTTCTTACGTTCTTCATTAAATACAACCCCTAGTGCCGATTTTGCTTTGCTCAGCCCGGTTGGATCCGAGTTGAGGTCTTGCACGCAACTTACTATGCTGCTGGCGACTAATTTGAGTTCACTTTCATCAATATTTGGGAAGACAAAACCAAATTCATCGGTAGATATCCGTGCGATCACAGCGTTGGGAATATTAATACTCAATGATAATAAATCCGCGAGCTCTTTAACTTGGCCATCCCCCGCTTCATAGCCTTCGGCTTTGTACGTTCGTTTAATAAATTCAGCGTGAAGAATTGCGACGCCACCAAGCGAGGATTCAGATAGCCATTGATTGAGCTGACCCATGTAGAAAGCACGGTTACCTAATTGTGAGACCGGGTCCATATAGGCGCGCTCACGGAGTTTTTGCGCTTCTTTAGCTTGCTGTTTAAATGACTCTTCTACGTGTGATGACATGCTGTTAATACCATCGACAACAGCGATCAGGTCTTTGGTACTTGGGCGCTTCAGAGGGGCACCAAATTGTTTGTGGGCAACCTGTTCCATCTTTTGAACAATGGCTCTTAGAGGGGTTAGTGCTCGTCGCAAGATGAAGGATATTGCCACAATTCCGAAGATGAAAATCACCGTGAAAGCAATGACGAGATGTTTTAGTGCGCCCCAAAGCTCCGCGTAGGCGTTACCAGGATGACTGATTATTTCCACCTCAGCGAGCTGAAGCCAGCCACTGGTGACAACTCTAGAGTCGTGGATGGGTTTGAAGATCCCTAGGTTAGTGAACCATTCAGGGACACCGTTGGGCTGAATCGGATAGCTGCGAACGATTTCCTGCTCATTCTCTAGGAAGACCAAACGGACGGTCGAGTAGGTACTGCCATCAAATAAGGCATTGATGACTGACTCGACGGCAACGGTATCTTGCGATTTCAAATACGGAGCAAGCGCTAGACCGACGGTATTGATAGTATTGTGCACCTCTGAACGTTGCTGCTGCTCAAGGAAGTTTTTTGTGGTGTTAAACTCGATGATAAACACCGACGTTAAGAGCAGAATAAATACTGCTATCATGCTAACCACTAGCTGTCTGTATAGTGTCATAATTGTTTACTCGTCGTAATTTACCTTGGGTTTCCTTAACTTCAATGAGCGCTCTCTCGAGCGCAAATCATTCCATAATTTAAGTCTCGACGACTTGCCAGCCAATTTTCCTTGTGTGGTTTTCATCACCCAAAGGTTTCGACCGTTAAAGCTGTATATCGGGAGTAGATCATTTCGCTTTGATGCGGGCTTAATCTCACCAATTAAGTTGTCTAAAATTATTGGTTGAGAGCGAGGTGTTTCGTAGTAGGCAAGTACCATATGGAACTGGTTAAGCTCAATGGCTTTAACGTAAACTAGCCGAAGTTTCTTGTCGGAAATGCCGAGCTCCAATAATGAAAAGTACTTTGCAATGGTAAAGTCTTCACAATCGCCAGCATTGCTACCTAAAAACTCCAAAGGTGTTGCCCAATAATCTTTTTTTCCCCACAAATCGATATCGTCAACAAAATTCAGTTGATTGAAAAACTGATTAACCCCCTCGAGTTGCTTCTGCTCCGACTGTCCTTGTAACTCCGCAAGGATAGTTCGCCATGTTTCGACGCGTTTGCCCGCTCGTTCGCCATAAACACTTGAAACCGTGTTAATCCAAGTTTGCTCTTGTTTCGTATAGGCCCCTGAATGTCCAGCAAGCAATAACACCGTCGTCACCGCGATACTGAGTACGCAGTGTTTAAGTTTGATTGGCAGACTCCCTGTCCGCTTATCCGTTAACACAGTCCGCTTTACTCTTTCAATGCGTTATTTTGGGCGCTGATTAACGGCTTCAATAGATAATCGAGAACCGTTCGTTTTCCTGTAATAATGTCAACCGAAGCTGTCATCCCTGGAATAATTGGCAACTCTTCACCTTGACCAAAGTTCGTTATTTCGGTCCTCACTCTAACAATATAAAAGCTATTCCCTTCTTCATCTTGCGTGGTGTCAGCACTAATGTGTTCGAGTACGCCATCTAGACCACCATACTTGGTAAAGTCATAAGCGCTGAATTTAACAATGGCATGCAAATCGGGGCGCAAAAATGCAATATCTTGTGGGGCAATTTTAGCTTCAACTAACAAGGTATCCTCGGTCGGGACGATTTCAACCAGATCCATACCGGGCTGAATGACACCACCCACGGTATTAACATTAAGCGTCTTAACGGTACCATTCACTGGAGATACCACAATGGTTCGATTGACTCGGTCTTCTAAACCAACGGCTGACTCGGTCATTGAAGAGAGTTTATCTTGCGCCTGATTGAGTTTTTCTTGCTGCTCAGATCGAAATTTCTGTGCAATATCGATTCGGCTTAACATGGACTCTTGTATAGCAGACTTGAGTGCCGGCACTTTGAGTTCGGTAGAGGTTAATTCTCGTCGGGTATCATTCACTTGACGCTGAAGCTTAAGCAGCTCAATTTTAGGGACGACCCCCTCATCGGCTAAAGGCTTGGTTATGTTAAGTTCATCTCTGGCTAGGTTATAGCCTTGTCGTAGGTTACGAACACGTGCTTGTATTTCGATTAGGTCTTGCTGTTTTTGGCGCACTTGGTAGTCAAGAACAGAAAGCTGGTTACGTAGCTCGTTTAAGTCTTGTCTATATTCTGCCCGCTGTCGGCTAACAAGTTTTGGATAGTCGGTTTCAAAAGTAGGGGGGAAAGCTAATTTGTCGGTTTGCAAAGTGACCGACTGTTGCCAGTTTTTATTATCCACGTCTTCGTTAATGACCACACTGGTTAGTGATGCGGATAATTGCAGTACATTCGCCGTCAGATTAAGGACTTGCTGTTCTCTTTCTCTAAAGTCGGAGCGGAAGCGGGTATCATCTATCAGAAGAAGCTGTTGACCTTCTTTAACGGTATCCCCTTCTTTTACTAAAATTTGCTTAACCAATCCGCCTTCCAAATTTTGGATGACTTGGATTTGGGATGATGGGATCACTTTGCCTTGACCGACGGTCACTTTGTCGATTTCAGCCCAGGACGCCCAAACGCCAGCGCAAATGAAAAAGAGCACAACCACCCACAACATGATCCGTGCGCTGGTGGGGGTATTAAGCAGCAGCGCAGCTGTTTTATCGTCGATGTAGTCGATTTCGGCGTTAGAAACTTTATTGTATTCGTTCTTATTCATGTCCTATCCGCGATTGGTATCGGATGACGCTATCCGATCGTTTAATACTATTACTACTGTTGTCAAATTGTAACTGGCGTACACTGAAGACTCGATCTACTTGGCAATAACGGTGAAGGTTATTGAGTAGCATTTAAGTAGTCGTCTTTATAGACAAGATGACATAGTAAAGTTTAGTACTACTTTTGTGAATGCAAAGTAATGATATATCGAAATATTGTCTGTTTTGTCTCGTTCTGATGACTGATACAGACAAACTAGAAGATAACCATCAAAAATCGATGATTAGTTGTCGTATCCAGGGTTGTTTTCTGCTGACGATAAGCGCAAAATTCAGAAAAACGTTGAGGAATGGTTATGGAACTCGAAGATATCCGCCGTGAATATTCAAAGGGTGGGTTACGTCGTCAGGATTTACTCGCAGATCCTATCGATCAATTTAACGCATGGTTAGAGCAGGCTGTTGAAGCTAAGTTAACGGATCCGACTGCGATGACAGTGGCAACGGTTGATGAAACAGGCCAACCATTTCAACGCATTGTGTTGCTTAAAAATTTTGATAAAAACGGCTTTGTTTTTTATACCAATTTGGGTAGCCGCAAAGCACAGCATATTGCCGTCAATAGCAAAGTCAGTTTACATTTTCCGTGGCATCCATTGGAACGTCAGGTGCATATTACTGGTGTGGCGGAAAAACTCAGCACATTAGAGAATATGAAGTATTTTTCTTCGCGCCCTAAAGAGAGCCAACTTGCCGCAATTGCCAGTAAGCAAAGTAGCCGAATTTCAGCTCGTGGTGTCCTTGAAGGAAAGTACCTTGAGCTAAAGAAGAAGTTTGAAAAAGGCGAAATTCCAGTGCCATCATTTTGGGGCGGCTATCGTATTCGACCAGAGTCCATAGAGTTCTGGCAAGGCGGAGAAAATCGCTTACACGATCGCTTTTTGTTTACAGAAGATGGTGTGGGTCAGTGGGACATAGAGCGTTTAGCGCCTTAACTATTTCCGCTGAGCGTTAATTGTTTTTATATCTAGCCGCAATTATTGCGGCTTTTTTATATCAAAATCGTGAAATAGTTCAAATTACAACCACCGTAACTTATGGCTTCATGATCATGGTTCCGGAAGCTTGATCAAGTGAGGATCCTTTGCTGTGTTCCATAACTGCTTGAATTTAGTACTTGTGGGTGTCAATTTCGGCATTCGACCATGAATATCTTTTCAAAAATCGAGTGAAATCGCTATACTCTCGTTTTCTTCCTCGCGATGACTGGCGCCTTGAACCATGCCGAATAAATCAAACGTACCTCTTGATCATGCTTCCCCAAAACCGGCAGAAATAGTCCGTTTACCTTCTCATATGGATTCTCATGATCACCATTATTCGCAGGTAGTGATTGGTTTAAAAGGTCAGGCAGAGTTTGAAGTGGGTGGCGTGGGTAACTTAGTTGGGCCGGGTCAGGGGTGCGTTGTCACATCAGGCCTTGATCATGCTTTCGGTGGCGTGGTTGATCAACCCGATATTTTGGTGCTGAATTTACCTATACCTAATGATGACGACCCAGTATTACTACATCGTATCAATGAGTTATCTAAGAATAAAACCTATTTCCAACTCGATACACAGATCCAAAAGCTGATACAGCTGTTGGTCGCCGAAATGAAGAATAGTCCCGATGATCTGTTATTGAGCCGCGCTTGCAATGATACGGTTGTTGCATTGCTACAACGTCATATTTCCGCATTTAAAACTGCGCTACGAGATTCTCGTTTTGATCTTGAACAGATTGATCGCTATATCGATCAGCATCTTTCCCACAAAATATCGGTATCGCAGCTAGCGGGAAGTGTATTCTTGGGGGAAAGCCAATTTCATATGTTATTCAAAGAGCAGATTGGCATTACACCGCACCAATATGTGTTAAATAAAAGGGTTGATGCCGCCAAGCGCCTGATTGAGCAAGGGCATTTGAACTTAGGTCAAGTGGCCGAGTTAACGGGGTTTTCTGGTCAAAGCACTTTTACTCATGCTTTTTCGCGTTTACAGGGGATCTCCCCTTCTCAGTTTAAGAAGCGATTTCTTTAAGTCGACGATAGCGGCTTCTTTCTCCTCCCTCCTTTTCTACATCAAATTGTCACAATGAGTGATTAGCATGATGCCCAATTTGACCGCTAATCGTTAGTGAAGACATCGCTAACGTTCTTACAATCGCTAGATGACAATGGAACGGATGATGCTTCAAGACCTCTATGTTTTCGATATGGACGAAACGCTTTTTGATGCCGACTGCGCAGTATTATGGAATGAATTTCTGATAGAAAAAGGGATTGCGACAACACCGGGTTTTCTTGAAGAGGATACGCGTTTAATGGCGCTATATGCCCAAGGTGATTTGAAGATGGAGGACTATTTGACCTTCTCGATGTCGCCGCTTAAAGGGGTACCTAAACAAGACATCGCATGCTGGGTCGAACAATGTATCGACGAGAAGATAATGCCTCGTTTTTACCCTCAGGCAAGCGATTTACTTGCGAACCTTCGACGTGATGAAGTCGATACGGTGATGATTTCGGCATCGGTCAGCTTTCTCGTTCAAGCCATAGCTAAACGTATTGGTATTGATGTTGCGATGGGTATCGATTTAGTTGAAGAAAATAACACTTATACGCCAGAGATAAATGGTATCCCAACTTATCGTGAAGGTAAGGTTAGTCGCTTGAAACAATGGCTTAAAGATGAAAGTCGAACCTATGAGGCTATTCATTTTTATACCGACTCAATTAACGATTTGCCTTTGTGTGAATACGCTGATTTTGCGTATTTAGTGAACCCCTGTCGTCGGCTGACGAAGGAAAATGAAACGTGTAATTGGCCCGTTTTGAACTGGCAATTAAGTAAATAATCCAGAGAGGGAGTCTGGTTTGTTTTGACGCTCAACTTTTTATGTCACAAACTCTATCAAGGCAGAGCCCTAGTAATTCTAGGGCTACGAGAAAGTGACAATTATCGTTTAGCCTTGTTACGTCCAAGCTGTGACGTTTACTATTTAGTTTGTTGACGAATTATACCCACATGACAGTAGGCTCTAGAGATTAACGCGCTCGCTTTTTGATGTCATATAACGATAAAACAATCCAATAATAGCAGCCATCACTAATATGAGACTCATGATGACTAAACCTTTAGAAATCAGTTCTTGGTAGTCACTTAGGCTTGGATGAATCATTAACCATTTTCCTGACAGCATTAACACCAAACACCAAATTACTGAGCTGGTAATGCTGATAATGACGGTGCGACACATACTTAATTTAGACAATCCCATTAACATTGGGGTTAGGACTCTGACAAAGGGAATAAAGCGCGAAATAAACAGTGATAGGAACCCATAGTGGTGCAGCAATTCCTTGGCTCTAGGTAAAGCGTCATGGGGGAGTACGCGATCCAAAAAGGGTACCAATCGTGTTTTGTGAAGAACCCGACCTTGTAAATAGGCGTTAATGCTACCAAGTGATGCTGCCAAACAGAGTGCGCCTGCGGCAGGGTAAAAATCCACGATCCCTAGACCCACTAGCCCACCGACGAATAATACTAGACTATCTCCTGGTAAGGGTAAGAAGACAAAACTGGATTCGAGTAGCAAGATAAACGCGAGCAGAAGTAAAAATCCGTTTAATGAGCTGACTTGTTGCAGCGTCTCGAAATCGTGGTGCCAAATAGCAACAAATATATCCAACATTGGGAAGTCCCTCCGTAATATGAACTACCTTGTGCCGAGCAGCACAAGGTAGATGGGTGGTATTACTCGAACATCAAAATGATGTAGGCAATAAATAGGACGAGATGAGCAACGCCATTAAGGGAATTAGTTCGCCCGCTACTAAAACTGACACTTGTCATCACGAGTGTGGTGGCGAGTAATACCATTTCTGCGGGCGCGAGCCCCAGTTGAATCGGTTGGTGGATAATACTGGAAATAAGCAAAACCGCTGGCACCGTTAACGCGATGGTCGCAAGCACTGAACCAAAGAACAGATTCATAGCCCGCTGCAGCTGATTATTGAGCGCCGCTTTTGCCGCCCCTACGGCTTCCGGAGCTAAGATCAAAATAGCAACGATTAAGCCCCCTAATGCTGGTGGAGCACCAAGTAAGCCGACAGTGCCATCAATAGGAATGGCTAAGCTCTTAGCAAGCAAGATCACCACCAGCAGGTAACCAACGAGCATGAGGGAGTGATAGAGGTTGCTGCCTAGTGGACCGTGGAACTCATGCTCATCTTGATGATCTTCATCCATAAAAAAGTGAGTATGGCTGCTGGTTTGTATGAATAAAAATACCGCGTATAAAACGATGGAGACCAGTACTAAGGTTACGGTGAGCGTACTCGACATCGAACCTAGCTCATCCATACTGGTGAAGTTTGGCAGCACAAGACATAACAACACGAGAGGAACAATGGCAACTAGGTACGACTTTATGCCATCTAGGTTATATTTCTGCGTGTGATACTTGAGTCCTCCTATTAACAGCGTGATCCCGACGAGTCCATTTAATACCGTCATGATCACGGCAAACATAGTGTCACGTGCTAATACAGGGTTGGCGTCTCCTGTGAGCATGACGGATGAAATCATCACAACTTCAAGCAAAATAACGGAGATGGTCAGAATTAGTGTGCCATAAGGGTCACCAAGCTTAATTGCAAGTGCATCCGAATGGCGCACAACGGCAAATATCGCTGCCATGACAACCGCAAACAGTCCCGCGGTGAGTAGAAGCCCTATTGATGATCGCATTTGTGTCTGAAGTATGCCCTCTCCGCCAAATTTGAACAGTACGACCGTGAGTAGACCGAGTAAGAAAACAAACTCTTGCTTGATGAATCGTGTCATGGCGAAACCTCCTCAGGTGTTGGTTTAGCGGCGCGATAGTGCGATGGGTTAATACCAATCAGTTGAGGCAAGGTGACGCCGATAGAGATTGATGACCATGTACCACTGGCGATGCCCAAACATAACGCAATAGCGAATCCTTCAAGAGCAGGTCCGCCCAATAACCATAGGCTGGAGACAGTGACCAGCGTGGTCCCTGACGTGATGAGTGTTCTCGAAAATGTGGCTTTAACTGCCTGATTAATCAGTGTGTCGGCGGACTCTTTGGGTTTAGCTTTAAAGAGTTCACGAGCTCGGTCTGCAATGATGATTGAGTCATTCAAAGAGTACCCCAGCACTGCTAGAACAGCGGCAAGGATAGTTAAGTTGAACTCAATTTGAGTCATGGCGAAAAGCCCGAGAACCAGAATCACGTCGTAGGTTAAAGCCACGAGCGCACCCAGTGCAAGGCGCCATTCAAATCGGTAGCTCAGATATAACATCGTTAATACAAAGCACGCCAAGATCGCAACGCCGCCTTGTTCAACCATATCTTGTCCTACTTGTGGACCAACAATACTGCTATTGAGCACTTCTACATGTTGGCTGACGGATTCAAGAATAGGGGACAACGCCAGTGCTTGGTCACCTAGTTCGTTGTAGCGAAGTATCCAGCGTCCGGGCTCAGTGGAGCTGATGACTTGAACATCTTGCATTAAAGCGTGCTCAAGATAGGATTTGATGTCGGTTAAATTTAACGCCTCATCAAGGCGAACTTCTGCAACGATGCCGCCGGTAAAATCTAGCCCCCAGTTAAACCCTTGCAAGGTGATAAATAACGTAGCGGTTAAAAAGAGCAATGCTGACACTGCTGACATGCCATAGCGAACACGAGTGAGTGAGTATTGAGAGATATTCATGGCTAAACCCTTACTTCACGGCGCTGATCACGCCCCCATATGAGATTGATGATGGCGCGAGATAAAAATACTCCGGTAAACAAGCTCGTGAGCAACCCAAGTCCAAGCGTGATGGCGAACCCTTGAATAGGTCCATTGCCAATGGTGTATAGCGCAATCGCAACAATCATGGTGGTTAAGTTGGCGTCGAATATAGAGCTAAAGGCACTGTGAAAGCCTTTATCAATGCTTTGTGCAAAGGTTCTTCCTTCGCGCATCTTGTCTTTGATTCGTTCAAAAATGAGTACGTTGGTATCGACCGCCATTCCAACGGTTAATACCATGCCGGCGATGCCTGGCAGAGTCAGTACCGCTCCGGGTAGTAAAGCGATGAGCCCGAACAAACACACCATATTGGCAAGCAGGGCTACATTGGCCACCCAGCCCATACGACGGTACCAAAGTGCAATAAAGCTCAGCGTCAGTGCTAACCCTAGAGCAAGCGCGGCAAAGCCATTTTGAACATTTTCAGCTCCTAGCGATGGCCCTATGGTTCTTTCTTCGATGATGGTAACCGGTGCGGTCAGCGACCCCGCTCTCAGCAGCAGAGCGAGCTCTTGAGCATCCTGCATGCTTCCCACTCCCGTGATTCTAAAGCGGCTACCAAGTTGAGATTGAATAGTCGCGACACTAATCACTTCACTGACTTGTTGGCTTTCACCTTTCGAATCACGGCTGTACTCGTTATAGAGGGTCGCCATAGGTTGTCCGATGTTGGCTCGAGAAAATTGTGACATCTTTCGACCGCCTGCCGAGTCCAGAGAAATATTGACCTCTGCTGTACCCATGTCGCTAATGCCAGCTCTGGCATCAATAATATGCTCGCCCGCTAAAATGGCGCGTCGATTCACATTGACAGGGTGACCTTCGCTGTCGAGAAGTGAGAGCGTTTGTCGGGTCTGCGTGGTGGGCATTGCGTGAAAGGCGAGCGAAGCAGTAGCACCAATCACGTCTTTCGCTGCGGCTGGGTCTTGAACGCCCGGCAACTCGATTCGTATGCGGTTTTCACCTTGACGCTGCACTGAGGCTTCAGTAATGCCTAACTCGGCGATGCGCCCGCGCATGATTTGTAAGTTTTGCTGAACCGTGAGGTTTCGCAGCGACACCTTTTCATCATCGGATAGCGACAGTGTGACGGTGCTGCCACTGATGCGGCTGTCCCAATGGGCGAATTGGCTACGAAGTAAGGTACGTGCTGCCGTGACATCTTGATCGTTATAGAGATTGATTTGGACCGAGTCGTTAACTTCACGTCCGCGGCTAGAACGAATCTCACTAGAAAATTCATCAATCACCATTTGACGGTGGGCTTGATACACCGGCTCCATATCGACTTCTAGTAAAAACTGCACGCCACCGCGTAAGTCTAAACCAAGGGCAATAGGTGAAAACCCAGCATTAAGCAGCCACTGGGGTGCCGCTGGCTCCATCGCTAGTGCGACGGTCGTCGATTCTGGTAAGTGCTCTTTAAGCAAGACTTGAGCTTGAGCTTGCTGGGTCGCGTCATCAAAGATCATGACGGTGGTGTCACCATTTTGCTCGATACTCATAGGAGTAATGTTGGATTCCGTAAGGGTATGGGATAACAACGTGGCATCCGTCGGCTGCCCACGATGATTGATATGCAAGGCGGCATTTTCACCAAATACTGATGGCAATGCACTAAATAGCATCACTAGTAACGTCATAGCGAGCACGATGTATTTCCATTTAGCTAAGTGATTAATGGAACGCTGGGTGTGTTTTTTCAAAAGAAAATTCTCTCATTCATTTATGGTTTGAACACACAAGACCAAGCAAAGCTGCCACATAGAACTATCCCTAATATGTTGTCTTAAAATGAATTAAGAACACGACATAAAGAGAGTTGTGGTGATTGGTCTTGAGCGAGGGTGGTGCGGCTCAGGCGGTTCTGAGCATGAGAGAATCAGCTAAATCTAGCGTGTTGGTGTGAATAGAGAGTGTTGGCGTCTTTCCAGCCCGATAAGCGCGAAGGCGAAGCGCTTACGCGGCTCGTCCAGTGCATTTGAGTCGAAAGAATCGTGGTGGGTTTGGTGGCCATCTCTAGTAGAGGTGGTGGCAAAAAAGCGATGAGCAATAAGTAATCCGGTGACGTACCGTATTCTGCGCAATGGGTGTCACTGATCGCTCGGCGAGAGACCGAAAGAAAATAGGGACTAATGTTGTCATTCACTGCCGAACCATCGTCATCAGTATCCAGTGAATCTAACGTATCGTTGGCTAGTTGAGTCGAGCTTAGTTGAGTCAAATCTAGGGCAAGGGATGCACTAGCTGTCGAGTGAGGGGATGTCTCAAATGATGCGTACTCTGTCGCGCTCACAGTGTAAGAGCACACTGTAATCATTATCGCGATAAAGAGGTGATAGCAACGTTTAAGCAAAGTCAGTCGGTACTCTTGTTTTTGGCAACGATTTATATTTTTGGCAACAATTTATGTTATTAGCATCGATTTGTTCGCTGGCAGTATACCGGATGGAGGTCTCAAAATGGGCAAAAGTCCCACAAATAAGTGTTAATAGATATTGCTGGTGACGCTATAGCGTTGTCTTCGCTGCAATATTTTTGATCGTCTATTTTTTGTGAGCAATGACAACCTCACAGTAAACGTCAGTGTTAGAAACGAAACAATATGTTAATTTGATTGCAGAAAGTAACAGCTCATATTGCTTGTTGATATGTGACATTGTATTAGTTTTGTTAATAAGCGTAGGAAACAGCAAAAAGCTCGGAGTTTTTGACAAGTATTCGTCGTGCACTCACAATACACTCCCTGCCATTGTAGTACGCCTACCGCCTGTTGCGGTTGGAGCGAGATTGAGGATGACGCATGTTTACAGCAACTGATGTGCTTAAAAAAGAGTTTGCCGAGCAACCGCTTGAGCAGCTCTGGTCACTGATCTCTCCACTATACATGGTGGATGAATCACAATGGTTACAACAGCTTTTACCTTTGGCAACGCCTAGCGGTGATGAAGCCACACAAATTCCGCTGAAAACCACGCAGCTAATCGAGGCGATTCGCGCCGACAAAAATGCTATTCAAATGATTGATGCGCTGCTATTGGAATACAGCCTTGATACCCAAGAAGGGATCTTGTTGATGTGTTTGGCGGAAGCGTTAATGCGTATACCTGATTCTGCCACGGCTGATGCGCTGATTCGTGACAAACTCAGCGTTGCGGATTGGAAATCGCATCTGAAAAGTTCAGATTCCGTGTTTGTCAATGCATCTACTTGGGGCTTAATGCTCACGGGTAAAGTGGTAGGACTGGGCGATCAGGAAACACAAAGCCCTGCTAAGGCAATGAATAAGCTGGTGAATAAATTCTCTGAGCCAGTAATTCGTAAAGCAATGTACCAAGCGATGAAGATCATGGGTCATCAGTTTGTGCTTGGCCGCAGTATCAGTGAAGCGCAAAAGAACGGTAAGAAAATGCGCGACCGCGGTTTCACCTACTCTTATGACATGTTAGGTGAAGCGGCATTAACAAAAGCCGATGCAGACAAGTATTTTAAAGACTACCTCATGGCGATTGAGGCCGTAGGCGGCGATAAGTATGGACTTGATACTAGCCCAGCACCCTCAGTGTCCATTAAGTTATCGGCGCTACATCCGCGCTATGAAGTGGCGAATGAAGCACGAGTATTGACCGAGTTGTGTGACACGCTCACGCAGTTGCTAACACGAGCACGTGAGCTTGATGTGGCGATTACCATCGACGCAGAAGAAGCCGATCGTCTAGAGCTGTCGTTAAAGCTGTTTGAAAAAGTTTATCGCAGTGATGTCGCGAAAGGTTGGGGCAAGTTTGGCTTAGTTATTCAGGCGTATTCAAAACGTGCTTTGCCAGTACTGGTGTGGATTAACGCATTGGCTAAGCAGCAAGGAGACCTTGTCCCTCTACGTCTAGTTAAAGGCGCGTACTGGGACAGCGAAGTGAAGTGGTCTCAACAAGCGGGCTATGATGCTTACCCGGTTTTCACTCGTAAAGAAGCGACAGATGTGGCGTATCTAGCCTGTGCAAGATTTCTTTTAAATGACAATGTTCGCGGTAATATCTTCCCGCAATTTGCTAGCCATAATGCGCATACGGTGACAGCGATTGCCACGATGGCACCGCACACCGATTATGAGTTCCAGCGTCTGCATGGTATGGGGGATTCTCTTTATGATCATGTGATGGATACGCATAAACAACCTGTCCGTATTTATGCTCCGGTTGGCAGCCATAAAGATCTTTTACCTTATTTAGTTCGTCGTTTGTTAGAAAATGGCGCTAACAGTAGCTTTGTCCATCGGTTAGTGGATGCCCGCTGCCCAGTAGAGACATTAACGGTTCATCCTGTCGATGCGCTGAATGCTAATACCACTCTGCATAATGATCAGATTGAGTTGCCGCCGCGTATTTTTGCTGATCGCAAGAACTCCGTGGGTGTCAATGTTGATATCGAATCGGAAGCGAAAGACTACGAGCACAAAGTTGAAGCCTTCCTGAGTAAGCACTGGAAAGGGGCACCGATCATTAACGGTGTTTCGTTATACGAAAGCATGATCAAGGAAGGAGCGACACTGGATACGATCACGGCGCCTTATGATCGTCGTATTGTCGTGGGTCAGGTGGCGATGGCAAACCATGATCATGTTTCCGAAGCGATCCGGATCGCTGATCAAGGTTATGCCTCATGGTCTAAGGTGAGTTATCAAGAACGCAGCGCGTGTTTGTTGAAGCTTGCGGATGCACTGGAAGATAACTTGCATGAGCTGGTTGCACTTTGTCACCAAGAAGCGGGTAAGACCATTCACGACTCTATTGATGAAGTGCGTGAAGCGGTCGATTTTTGTCGCTATTACGCGAAACAGCCGCAGGTCTTTGAGCCTCAATCATTACTTGGCTTTGACGGTGAATCGAAAACCTTTACTCGTCAGGGACGTGGTGTTTTCGTTTGTATTAGCCCTTGGAACTTCCCATTGGCGATTTTCTTAGGTCAGATTTCAGCGGCATTAGTCGCGGGTAATACGGTGGTCGCGAAACCTGCAGAGCAGACGTCTTTGATTGCAGTTAAAGCCGTTGAGTTGATGCTTGAAGCGGGCTTCCCCGCGAATACGATTCAGCTTATTACCGGCTATGGCGCTGATGTTGGTTATGCATTGACCTCTCACGATGCGATTGCTGGTGTGGCATTTACGGGCTCAACACCGACGGCGCAACGTATCAACAGTACGCTCGCTGCTCGTCAAGTTGCCCCGGTTCCTTTTATTGCGGAAACCGGTGGCCAAAATGCCATGATTGTTGATTCTACCGCGCTACCTGAACAAGTGGTACGTGATGTGGTACGCAGCGCGTTTGCATCGGCAGGGCAACGTTGTTCAGCCCTACGTGTGCTGTTTGTGCAAGACGATATTGCCGACCGTGTTGTTAACCTGATTCAAGGTGCGATGGCGGAGCTTAAGGTCGGACTGCCTTACTTACATGCAACCGATGTGGGACCTGTCATCGATACAAAAGCGAAGGAAAAGCTTCTTAGTCATATTGAATCGATGCAAATCCATGGCAAGAAAGTGGCGCAATTGTCGTTAGACAGTGAGTGTGCGGAAGGGGACTTCGTGGCACCAAGTGCTTTTGAAATTGATGATATGTCTATTTTGAAAGAAGAGAAATTTGGTCCAATTCTGCATATTGTTCGCTTTAAAGCCGCCGAGTTACCAAGTGTTGTTGAGCGCATTAATGCGACTGGCTTTGGACTCACCTTGGGTATCCACAGTCGAAACGAATCCACTTACCGTTGGATAGAAAAACATACTCGTGTCGGAAACAGTTACATCAACCGTGACCAAGTAGGTGCGGTGGTGGGCGTGCAACCATTTGGTGGTCAAGGTTTATCTGGAACTGGGCCTAAAGCGGGTGGACCACACTATTTGTACCGTTTTACTGATGCTATTCAAGTATCGAAATAAGGAGAAAAATCATGGTCAATAACACAACAATTTTCTCTGATGTTTTTAGTGCTTGGGAGCAATGGAACATCACCGAGTTTGCCGAGCAGCGAGAGTGCGTACTGTCACTGCAACGTAATATGAATGAAGTGAACGGGACGTTAGCCAGCGTCATGGCGTATCACATCCAGCAGGCGAATGTACTATTGGGCACGCCTCATTTAATGCCGGGACCAACGGGTGAAACCAATGAGCTCTATGCGGCGGGTCGTGGCGTGGTGCTTATTATTGTTGAAAGCGAAGATGCGCAAGCGAGTATTGCGGCCATTGCTCAGATCACAACCGCGTTAGTCGCAGGTAACGGTGTCATTGTTAGCTCAAACAATACGGCCTTTAATCAATTATTAGTTTCGGCGGTTGAGCGTTCTCAATTGCCATCACAGCTTGTTCATATCGTACCTTTAGAAGAAGCCAATGCCTTTATCGATTTAGACGTTCGAGTAGTAGGGTTGGTCGGATCTGAAGACACGTTATGGCAGGTCAATCATCAATTAGCGAGTCGCACTAGTGCGATTGGTTTGTTGGTGTCTGAAACGGATCTGACGTCAATGCCAACGTCACACGATCCAAATCTAGTATTGAAGTTTATTACAGAAAGAACTCGAACTATCAATATTACAGCAGTGGGGGGGAACGCTACCTTGTTAGAACTCGGTAGTTAAACGGTATTTTTGCTAATGCCCCCTATCGGCCTTCACTTTGAATACTCAGGTGAAGGCTGAATTCTAGGATGAGGAAATAATAATGATTCAAAATAGCTTTGCTATTACGACAACTTTTATCGCGTATTTAGCGATGATGCTTGCCATTGGTGTGATTGCCTATAAGCGCACGTCAAACTCAAGTGACTACTTTTTGGGCGGACGTTCATTAGGACCATGGCCTGCGGCTTTGTCGGCGGGTGCGTCTGATATGAGTGGCTGGTTATTGCTGGGTCTGCCAGGTTATGCCTATGCCGCTGGTATTGAAGCATTCTGGCTAGCTGGTGGCTTGCTGTTAGGCACATGGCTGAACTGGCTACTGTGTGCTAAACGCCTTCGTACTTACAGTATTACTACTGACGCGCTAACCTTACCGGAATATTTTTCTCGTCGTTTTAATGACAACTCGAAAATGATTCAGGTAATTTCTGCGTTCTTTATTTTGCTTTTCTTCCTTTTCTATACCAGTTCTGGTTTAGTGGCGGGCGGTAAACTGTTTGAAACGGTCTTTGGCTTGGATTACACCACGGCGGTGATTATTGGCACCGTATGTGTGGTTTCTTATACGTTATTTGGTGGCTTCCTTGCTGTGTCTTGGACCGATTTAGTACAAGGCCTGCTCATGGCCGCGGCACTGATGATTGTGCCTGTGGCGGCGATGCAAGGTGGATTTGGACAGGTAGTTAGCGATCTTAGAGCTATCAACCCAGAGCTACTTACCCTATGGAACGACACCAAAGGTCAGCCGTTATCTGCGATCGCGATCATTTCGCTGGTAGCTTGGGGTTTGGGTTACTTTGGTCAACCACACATTCTTGCCCGTTTTAAAGCGACACGCAGCAATAAAGATCTGACAACGGCACGTCGCATTGCTGTGGTATGGTCTGCATTGTCTATGGCTGGTGCAATGCTAGTTGGTGTGATTGGTCTGCTGTACGTGACGAACTCGGGTGGTGATGTGCTAGCCGATGGTGAAAAAATCTTCATGTTGCTAGTGAATGCGATGTTCCACCCTGTCATTGCCGGTATTCTACTAGCAGCGATTTTAGCCGCCATTATGAGTACAGCAGATTCGCAGTTATTGGTGTCATCTTCAGCACTAGCGGAAGATTTCTACAAGCAAGTGATCAATAAAGAAGCCACTTCAGAGCAAGTCGTTACGGTTGGTCGTGTTGGAGTTGTGGTTATTTCTATTGTTGCTTTGGTGCTAGCCATGACGCCAGATAGCTCAGTTCTTGGTCTTGTCTCTTATGCATGGGCAGGTTTTGGTGCAGCATTTGGTCCTGCGGTACTGCTAAGCCTGTATTGGGCGGGTATGAACCGTAATGGTGCGATTGCCGGTATTTTGGTTGGTGGTATTACCATCGTGGTTTGGAAACAAATCACCGGTGGCATCTTCGACGTCTATGAAATTGTTCCAGGATTTATCTTGTCAACAATCGCCATCGTCGTAGTGAGTGCGCTAACGGGCGGTCCTTCGAAAGACGTGCAAGATCAACATGATGTATTTGAAAAGAACTTAGTTGAACTAGACTAACCGTTCTTTATGAAGAAAGGCTCCTACTCATCGAAGAATGAGAGGAGCCTTTTTTGTTGGTTAATTAACATTTGTTAATGATGGTTACGATCCCTTTGTTCAAGCCAAAGTGCGTTAATAATACCAAATGAACATGCCAGTAAAATTCCCAGCCCCCAGCAGATATACCACATAATACTTCTCTCTCTTTAGTATAACGATGTCGTGTTTTCTTCAATAAATCTGTTGTCGATACGACCAAACATTTTGTAGTAACACCATGAGGTGTAACCCAAAATAATGGGAACGACGACGATAGCGACGATTGAAATAATACTCAGCGTTTTATAGCTCGAAGTGGCATCCCATAGCGTCAAACTATGTGATGGGTTTAGGCTGGAGGGAATGATCATGGGAAACAGCGCGGAACCGGCAGTCAAAATGATTGCCAAGACTGCAAGGCTGGAACATAAGAAAGCGCTGCCTGCTTGTTTGGCCATGGATAATATAGCGGATAACAGGAGCATGATGCTTGCGGTCAGCGGCACGATAAACAGTGCAGGAGAGTCGACAAAATTGTGGAGCAGTCCATTTTCCATCACGGTGACAGTTTTCGTCAGTGGGTTTGACACCCCATTCTTATTCATCAGACTTTGGATAATATAGCCATCTGATTGGGCGGCGAACAAACCACCCACAATGAATAATGCCAGCGATGCACAGGCACTCCAAACCGCAATACGTTGAGCTCGATTGCGCAGTGCGCCGGTTGTTTTTAGCTGAAGAAACGTCGCGCCTTGGAGTAGCGTCATCGTTACGGCAACTAAGCCACAAATTATCGGTAAAGTGGTGAATAAATCCCAAAAACCACCTTGGTAACTGATCATCAGAAATGCATTGAGCGTATAAGGAACTCCGGTAAATAAATTGCCAAAACCAACGCCAAATACGAGCGGAGGCACGATTCCGCTGACGGTGAGCGAGATATCACAAACTTGTCGCCAACGGTCATTATCGATTTTATTGCGATAATCCATGGCGAGTGGCCGTAACCAAAGTGCCGCTAGAACCAGAACTAGCGCCAAGTAAAAGCTGGAAAATGCGGTGGCATAAATAGCGGGCCAAATAGCGAATATGGCCCCTCCTGCGGTCACAAGCCATACTTGATTGCCATCCCAATGCGGAGCGATGATATTAATCATGACTCGGCGTTCGAGGTTGGTTTTTCCAGCCACAGGCAACAGCGCCGCGACGCCCATATCGAAACCATCGGCGATGGCAAAACCTATTAGCAAGATACCGACGATGGCCCACGTAAAAATTCTGAGTGTTTCGTAATCAAACATCACATCTCCTTATTTATAGTTATCAATGAGAGTGTCTAGAGAGGAGTGACTCTCATAGTGATAGCGGCCAGTCTTTAGCGAGCTTGGGCCGCGGCGAGAAAAGGTCACCATTAAATACATTTCTACGATGAGGAAGAGTGTGTACAGCAGATAAACAGCACCAAGTGAGATCCACAAATCACTGGCAGCTAAATCTGAAGTGGCCATATTTACCGGCAGCACTTCACCGATAGCCCACGGTTGACGGCCATATTCTGCAACGAACCAACCTGCTTCGCTGGCAATCCAAGGTAGTGGAATCGCCCACAGAATGCCGTTAAGTAACCACTTCTGCGAGCCGATTTTTTGGCGACAGACTTGGATAAACGAGAAGCCAATGATACTGAACATCAAGATGCCGCATGCCACCATAATACGGAAACTCCAGAATAGAGGCGCCACATGGGGAATGGTGTCTTGAGTGGCATTTTGTATGGATTGCTCACTGGCGTTAGGGACGTCGTCGGTGTATTTTTTCAGTAGCAGCCCATAACCAAGGTCAGTTTTTACTTCATTGAATCGACGAATATTATCTTCTGATGTTTCTCCGTTTCTTAAGCGTTCAAGTAATCCATAGGCAATCATGCCATTCCGAATTCGTTGCTCGTTGATGGACATTAAATCTTTAATACCTAGGACGGGTTTATCGATAGATCGAGTCGCGATGATGCCCATGAGATACGGGATTTTAATGGCGTATTCTGTTGTCATGGTGTCTTGATTAGGGAAACCGAATAGTGTGAATGAAGCAGGGGCTTCTTCTGTGTGCCATTCTGCTTCAATAGCGGCAAGCTTGACTTTTTGAACATCACCTAACTCATACCCTGATTCATCACCAAGTATGAGGGTAGAGAGAATCGCAGCCATACCAAATGAGGTGGCAATGGCAAATGAGCGACGAGCAAAGGGCACATCTCGATTCTTTAACAGATAGTAGGCACTGATCCCCATGATAAATAACGCCCCTGTTGTGTATCCTGCTGCCACGGTATGAACGAATTTAACTTGAGTGACTGGGTTGAAAATAATATCGGTAAAGCTGGTCATTTCCATGCGCATGGTTTCAAAGTTAAAGTCAGCGCCCACAGGATTTTGCATCCAGCCGTTGGCCATTAAAATCCATAACCCGGAGAAGTTTGATCCTAACGCTGTTAACCAAGTGACGGAGAGGTGCTGGCGATGACTCAGTCTATCCCACCCAAAGAAGAACATCCCAACCAGAGTTGATTCCAAGAAGAACGCGATGAGAGCTTCAATGGCAAGAGGAGCGCCAAAAATATCACCCACATAATGTGAATAGTAAGACCAGTTGGTTCCGAATTGGAACTCCATGGTTAACCCTGTTGCAACCCCAATGGCAAAGTTAATTCCAAATAGTTTTCCCCAAAATTTGGTCATGTCTTTGTAAATGGTCTTTCTCGTAATGACATAGACAGACTCCATGATGGCGAGAAGGAACGAGAGCCCGATAGTGAGTGGAACGAATATAAAATGATAGAGTGCGGTGCTGGCAAATTGCAGACGCGACAGATCAACGACATCAGATAACATAGTATCCCCTTCCCGCTACTGATGTAGCGGGTAGAAAAAGTAAAAAACGAGAGTGATTAGGTTCAAATAGGCTTGTTTAGGAAGGGTTTTTTAAACCAGTAGTCTAGGCTTACGTAGCGCCCACCACCGTAGACAAATAACACCATAAGCATGACAAAGTAAGTGGCCGCGAATTCCATACCATTGTTGAGCATCACGGGGTCACCCAATTCAGTAATGTAGTTGTAACGACCGGGGAAGTTCTCGGCGAGCCAAGTGATAAAACCGTTTAAGCGGAGGGTGGCTTCCATATCGCCTGTCGCAATAGCATCCCAACCGTGTTTCCAGTGCACCATAGCGCTTGCGGCGCTCATCATGAAAATCATCGGTATTGAGACGATGCGAGTAAACAAGCCTAAGGCAATGCATATGCACCCTGCGACTTCTGTTGCAGCGGCAAGAAAAGCAAGAAATTCAGGAAAAGGGAGGTTTAATCCGCCATCTGCTGAAGAAGCGCCGAACCAAGCGACGGTTCCGGCAAACCCTAATACTTTTGAACGGGCGCCCACGTATATAACAGGTATCAGGTAGAGCCGGATCGAGAGTAATACCAGATAATCGATTTTTTTGCATTTTCCGATAATGGTGTCGTACCAAGTAATGACTGACTTAATCATTTTAATCTCCTAAGGCTTGTAGTTGCACAAGCTCTAGCGTTGTGAAGTGTTGCGTCCATTGAAGGGCGTCAAATGAGGTGAGTTGAGCGGTGGTATGTTGTTGAAAATCGAGCAAGTTCAGTTGAGATACAGGTTGAATTATTTGAATCAACGCGACATCAATCGCTCTGAGTTTTTGTGAAACCACCCGATGTTGAACGGTTCGAAAGACGCAGTAATATTGCGAATCTACATTGTTTTCTAGTAACGGGACGGCGTGCTGAGTTATTTCAAACGGAAGTTTTAACAGTTGAAGCGTCGGGTTGCAGCTCAGAGTGTATGCGTGGGGTTGAGCATGGATGCTGTCGTTCCAAATTACCCCTTGTGGTGTAAAGGCTTGATCGATCTCGACACTAAATACGGCCCATTCATACTCTAATACCGAAGTACTGAGCGTATCTAATTGTTGGCTTTGCTGTGCGTACTGCACAAATTCTGTTGCGATATGATGAAACTCAGGTTCGAGAGCGCTATGTCGTAACAGAAAGTCGTCAATTAGGCGATAAAGTTTATGTTGCCCTACTTGTTCAGCAAAGTAAGGGAAAGTATTTCTTACGACACTGTGAATATTATTGCGAATAAAGCCGCCATATTGACAGTGAGAGTGCATCGCTTGTGGCGAACGAATACATTTAGCCAACGCTTCCGTTTGGCGCAGCATCAATCCCGGAGGATTACACATAGTAGGCTCCTTGGACGGATGGGGTAAACTGAGGTTCAGAGGCTTTCACTTCACGATGAATATCGCGTAATTCCTCTGTGAGTACGACGAGAGGGGGCACATTATGATCCCTCTCAAGTAGTAAAGGTTTATTACCGTGGAGGTTGAAGGCGTAGTGCGCAAGCTCACGAACACACTCTGGTACTGGCTTTCCATGAGTGTCGAGGAGCGATGTATCATCCTGCTGTAAATGCCCTGCGATGTGATAGTAGCGAATAGCATCACTTGGCAAGGTGCGTAACATTTCATACGGGCAATGATTATGGTTCACGCTATTGACGTATACATTGTTGATATCAAGTAACATTTGACAGCCGGATTGCGTTATCAGCTCGGAGAAAAACTCTCCCTCAGGCATTTCGTTAGGGTAGCGGTGGTAAAAGGAAATATTCTCCAATACCAGTGTCCGTTCAAGAAGATCTTGGACTCGTTTAATTCGTGGCGTTAGATAGGCAATATTTTCTTCCATTCTTGGTACTGGAAGTAGGTCATACAAATATCCCTGACTATCGCGGGAATAACACAGATGATCGCTGTATATCTCTATGTAAAACTCATTTAAAAAATGACCAATATCTTTTAAAAATGCTTCGTTCAACGGTAAGCAATCACCAATTGATAGGCTTAGGCCATGAGCAATGAGTGGATATTTTTGTGCGATCTCATTCAAACGTTCGCGTTTTTCTCCGCCAATGTTCATCCAATTTTCCGGTGCTAGCTCCAAAAAATCGATGTCCGGGTGCTTGGGCATCTCGCTGAGTATATCGATGTGCTCCATACGCAGACCAATTCCTTTACTGGTGCTGGTTATTGTCCGCATACGCCACCTGTCATTTTATTGCCAATTGACATAATCGAATTGTATGGCGTATTGATACCTTGCGCCGAAAGGCCACACTTCCCATCTCTTGCACGAACCAGTTTGTCCTGTGGGTTGCTGGTCAGCTCTTGTTTTTCAAAACGCTTCTCTGTGCCACATTTTCCCGCAGCACATTTACCTCCGTGTTGCTCTGTGGGTTGCGCTTTGATTGGTGCTTCGACAGGCTGTTCACTTGCGGCCATAGCTGAGTGCAGTGAGACGAGTGATGTAATAGTGATTGAGATAACGAGTTTATTGTTCATTTGGTGTTTCCTTAAGAGATGCAACGGGGAAGCTGGAGAGATCTCGAGCGGAGAAAATCTTGCCGTTGTAGTACTTCTTCACAATGGCGACAGATTCTTTTTTGCGTTTGAGGCCTAATCCCATCCAGTGGTTTAAGATCAAGAGCTTGGGATTGACCTCTGCGGCAATTTGACCGACGACGGATGGTGTAGCGTGCATAAAGGCGGAAATGGCATCAGCTTCTTCGTGAATAGCCATTGGCATCACTAAGATGTCTGCACCTTTGGCGAAGTCTAAAAATGCGGGATTACTGCCGTTTTGGTCAGCTGAGATTACGATGACGCCTTCGTTGCTTTCAATACGGTAGGCTAAGGTCGGAACATCACCATGAGGGATGCCCAAGGCATACACGGTAAGCCCATCTAATTCGTAAACTTTTTGTGGGGTTTTTGTAGTGTAAGGGACGTCTGTGAGAGCGATTGGGAACAGTCCATCGCTGCCGTCGTATAGTCCGTTTAGATAAGCGTAGGCACCGTGATCTTGGTTGAACATCGCATCGATATAACCGGTTAAGCTTGGGAACGCCGATCCTGCTTTAGGACCTGTGATATCAAGCGTATCTTCACGATTGAAGAAATAAGCCCCTTTTAATAGAGCAGGAAGATCAGCGACATGGTCTGTGTGAAAGTGGGTGATGGCGAGTAAATCAAGATCTTCAAGTTTTGCTCCAGCTTGACCAAATCTCAAGTAATTGCCGCCACCGGCATCAATCATAATTCTTGATTTTCCCTTCCACCAAATTAGCTCACCAGATGATGCCCGAAGATCATCCGAGATTGGTCCGCCAGAGCCAAGAATTTGCAGTGTAAAATCCTTGTCTAGAGGTTCCAGTTCGATGGCGTAAGATGATGCCGCTCCAAAGCCGCAGCAGAGCGCTAACACCAGTGCTTTTATCGGTTTGTTCATATTAATTACCTAACTTCTTGTGTGCCTACTTCACCTGATGACAGGATCGATATACTTAAGATGTTTGATAGGAATTCAGTGTTTTATTGATCGCTATCAAAGTAAGGGCACAAGATAAGCAAAATATAATGTTAAGTATGTATGAATTTATATAACACTACGTTTTGAAATATTGAACGTGTGAGAGATAGGTTTATGGTGTGTGAGAGTGATAAAGCATGGATGAGTTGAGGCACCTAACGGGTATAAAAGCCGAGAGTGAATAGTCGCTAGAAGGGGTGAGCAGTGTCGAATCAGCTAAGGGACGTAGTGGAGAGAAAGGTATTGCAGTGGTCGCGGTTATTACTTTGAAAAGTCGTTAAGGTGGTAAATAAAGCGACAAGAGAAAGATCTTCAATCATGCCGCTAATATTCATTAAAAATGGCTAAAGTGGGGTTTCTTTCCAGCCACATTCTACTTTGTGCACTAGGTCTTCCAATTTACTCGGCGTGAGACGATCGGCCGCAGCGATGTCAAACCGGCAGGCGACTTGATTTTCAAACATCGACCAGTGCTTTACCAAACATGTATCCAAATCTTGTGTCTCTTCAGCCCATGTGGCTTTAAGCATCGGTAGCATGCACGCCGCACCGTGAGCGAACATCATCATTTGCCACTTTAGTTCCACCATATTGAGCGGAGTTTCAGGCCGGCTGACATTATAAGCATCAACTAACTTGTTGACGATACTCTCAATTTCTCCATGACTATCGATAAAGTAGTCGAAGAACTCATTTTCTTGTCGCATGGCATCAGCAATGAGCTGGATTGGCTGTCTTATGACGATGATATGAGCCAACATTTCGACTGAAAAGCGGTAGAGTTTAACGTTGGTAGGTGTGTTTTCTGGTAGTTCATCGAGTAGATGTAGGATGTATTTTTGCATATAGGCATGCAAATGGTCGCTGATGCAATACCAAATTTGTTCTTTGCTGCCAAAGTGGTGACGGATTAGGCTGTGTGATACGCCGGCCTTTTCGCTGATATTGCGAATAGACACACGTTCATATCCTAATTCACAGAACATTTCTGCGGCAACGGTCATGATGAGGTTCTTTGTCTCTTCCGCTGCCATGGCGCTACGACGCCCTTTTTTCTTCTCCACTCGATACCTTTTATATTTTCGATGTACTTGTATAGGGTACTGCACTTTCCCGTTCAGCGACAAGGTGTTCATCAATGAGCGCTGATGATGAGGCCTATATAACCAAAATGAATGAAAGTGTGATAAAAAATTATACTGCACAATTGTGTAGTAAGTGTTGATCTGATGCAAATTATACCTATACTGCACAAGTGTAAAGTATAATTAAAACTATTAGAGATGACCACTATGACCACGTTTCGTCTATTCAAACGAAGTGCATTGATTGCGTTACCTGTATTGGCAGCCATGAGCCTGTCGGGGTGTAATCAAGCTCAATCTGAAATTCATGCCCCGATCATTAAACCCGTAAAGGTGTTTGAGATTCCGGCGCTTAATTTTGCTCCAGTCAATAGCTACTTAGCACAAGTTGATGCAACCGACCGCGCACAGTTATCGTTCCAAGTAGGCGGTCAAGTGGCGTCAATTGATGTCAAAATGGGCGAATCGGTGAAAGCGGGAGAAATCCTTGCAACATTGGATCCTACGGATTACCAAGTCGCGCTAGACGCTCGTCAGGCAGAATTTGACTTGGCTAATTCACAGCTCAAACGAGCACAGCAACTGGTCGAGAAAAAGCTGATTAGCGCCGATAGATTTGATCAGCAAGAAACTCAATATAAGGCAGCGAAAGCGGCACTTGAGCAAGCAAAGTCTGATCTTGGTTATACCCAGATTATTGCTCCGTTTGATGGCGTCGTTTCAATGACTTACCACAAAGCGTACGAGGTGGTTGGAGAAAAACAACCGATTCTCAATTTAATTAGTAGTGATGAGTTGGATGTAACCTTTTCCATTCCTGTCCCGGTTGTGAAATCCATGACATTTGATGAACTGCAACAGCAGCGATTCTTTGTAACGTTAGACAGTCATCGTAATCAACACATTGCAGCAACGTTTCGTGAGATTGCGATGCAACCTGATCTAGATACCAATAGCTATACAGCGTCGGTTTCGATAAATAAGCCCTCAAATATTAACATTTTATCTGGAATGTCTGGACAGGTGCATATTCAACGCGAAGCCACTAACCGCGCGATATCGCTGCCTAAAAGTGCCTGGATAACTCAGCAAGACGGTGAAGGCCAAGTGTGGATATTTGAACCGGCTACGCAAGAAGTCCATCAGATTAAATTAGTGCTGAATGAACAAGGTGAAATTACTGCAGGCCTTCAACATGGTGATCAGATCGTGATAGCTGGTGCTGGCAATTTGATGGAAGGGCAGCAGGTTAAATTATGGACACGTGAGGGTGGTATCTAATGAAAAAGGTATTGTTCATCATGCTGGGTCTGGCGTTACTTGTTCTACAAGGCTGCAAGTCCGATGTAGCGACACGCAGCGCTGCGGAAACAACGGTGGCGTCTTTCCATGTCTCTCAACCAGTATCGAAGCAGTTTCGGGAGTTTCGTGGTCAAGTTGTGACGGCAGAGCAAACCAATCTGGCTTTTCGTATTCGTGGTGAAATATCTCACCTTCTCGTCAAGCCCGGTCAATCCGTTAAGAAAGGACAGGTTGTCGCTAAATTAGATGATAAAAAATTGCAGCAACAGTATCGAGATGCCCAAGCTCAATTTGAACTGGCGACGAAGCAACTGCGTCGAGGGGCCGAATTGTTTGCTAAAGATATGATTTCCAATTCTGAACTTGATGAGTTGACGTCAAATAAGCAGTTAGCCAAAGCGAAGTATCAGAACATGCAGCATCAGCTGCAGTACACCAGCTTACGAGCGCCTTTTACTGGCGTTGTAGCGGATGTATTGAAAGAGCGCTTTGAAAATACCAGCCCGGGTGAAACCATTGTGTCCGTGTATCAGGCAGACAAAGTGTACGTAAAAATAAGTTTATCTGATTACATATTGGCGTCTATTACGCCGGATGCCCAACGCAATAAGTATCAACCTTTGGCTTTTTTCTCAGACCGAGATCATGGCTTTACGATGCAATATCTAGAGCACTCGAGTGAGCCTGATGCACAGTCTCGAGCCTATGAGCTTTGGCTGCAAATGCCACAACCTAAACAAACCATATTGCCCGGCGCAAGCGTGAGTGTGCATGTTGACATGGTGGCTGCTGGCTTGAGTTCAATTCAAGGTTATCAATTGCCGATGACGGCGCTCGAGCCGGGCACGTCTGCTTCTGAGTTTTATGTGTGGAAGCACATTGATGGCAAGGCAATGCGCAGTTTGGTTCATGTTGATCAGGTTAATAGCTTTGGTGTCATTGTGGATTCGGGCGTAACGGAAGGGGATGTATTGATTATTTCGAGTTTGAGAAAGCTTCGTGATGGTGAGTTAGTGACGCTTAAAGGGAGTGAAGAGAAATGAGTCTTACGGAATATTCAATTAAGAACCGAGTGATTAGCTGGCTCTTCATCGTTATTTTAACCGTGGGTGGTATCACATCGTTTATGGATCTGGGGCGTCTTGAAGACCCGGCATTTACGATTAAAGATGCCATGATTATTTCTACTTACCCAGGCGCCACCTCAACGGAAGTTGAAGAAGAACTGACGTATCCATTAGAGAAACAGATTCGACAGTTGCCATACATCGATAATATTAAGTCAACATCCTCAGACGGAATGTCGCAAATCATGGTTAGCATGCGGATGGATTATGGCCCAGATGAACTGCCACAAATTTGGGATGAAATGCGCCGCAAGATTAACGATTTAAAGCCGAACTTGCCAAGTGGTGTGAACTCGGTGCAAATCATTGATGACTTTGGCGATGTGTTCGGCGTGATGATCATGCTGACGGGAGACGGCTATGATTACGTGGAACTTAAACGTTATGCGGATTATTTAAGCCGAGAAATCGAGCTCGTTGATGGCGTGGGTAAAGTCGCGATTTCTGGTGATCAGCAAGAAATGTTGTTTGTTGAGCTTTCACTTAATCGCTTGTCGGCGCTTAACCTTGATATGAACACCGTAGCTGGATTGCTTAATCAACAAAACAGCGTTCAGTCTGCTGGGGAAATCATGATTAACGGTGACAACCTAGCCATTCGTCCGAACGGGAGCCTTAACTCAGTAGAATCGCTGGAAAACCTCATTATTCATGGCCGAGATACCGGCAACTTGATTCGATTAAAAGACGTCGCAAAGATATCGAAAGGTATCCAAGAAAAGCCATCAAACGTGATTACCTTTAATGGTAAACCTGCGATTAATTTAGCAATTTCGTTTACATCTGGGGTGAACGTTGTAGACGTTGGTCACGTGATTGATATGAAATTGAGCGAGCTTGAGAATATTAAACCAGCGGGCGTAAATTTAGATTATTTTTACAACCAATCGACGGAAGTCGATCAATCGGTAAAAGATTTTGTCGTCAGTTTGGCGCAAGCCGTGGCCATTGTCATAGTTGTACTACTGTTTGCCATGGGTGTACGCAGCGGTCTGATTATTGGAATCGTATTGCTCTTGACGGTATTTGGTACTTTCATTTTGATGAGTATTAATAATATCGAACTGCATCGAATTTCCCTTGGCGCTTTGATTATTGCTTTGGGGATGCTGGTGGATAACGCCATCGTTGTGGTCGAGGGGATACTAGTTGGGTTAAAACAGGGCAAAACGAAAACAGAAGCAGCGAAAGCGATTGCCAAGCAAACGCAGTGGCCACTACTCGGCGCAACCGTTATTGCTATTACCGCATTTGCACCGATTGGGCTTTCTCAAGATGCAACGGGTGAGTTTATGGGCTCATTGTTTTGGGTGCTCTGCTTTTCACTATTTTTAAGTTGGATTACGGCACTGACGTTAACGCCTTTTCTAGCAAGCCTAATGCTTAAAGAGGAGACTACCACGGCCGACTCAGAGCAGGTAGATCCGTATAAAGGCATTTTATTTACGGTATTTCGTTGGTCATTGGAGCTGGCGTTAAAACTGCGTTGGTTGACCGTTATTGGTATGGTCGCGCTACTCATTTCTGCCGTCATGGCGTTTGGCATGGTGAAACAGTCGTTTTTCCCAGCCTCCAATACGCCAATGTTTTTTGTTGACATGTGGATGCCAGAAGGCACAGATATTCGACAAACATTGAAGCAAACTGAAAAAGTGGAAGCCTATATTCGGTCGCAAGAAAACGTGGATTTTGTATCGACATCTGTAGGACAAGGTTTACAGCGATTCATGTTGACCTACCAGCCAGAAAAGAGCTATGAAGCGTATGCTCAGCTGCAGGTTCGAGCGACGAATCGTGAAGACATGTTTACGTTATTGGACAAGCTTGATCACACTTTATCGAGTGAGTTTACCGCGCCATCTTTCCAGTTGCGTTTAATGGAGTTTGGACCTTCTCCTGCTTCTAAAATAGAAGCGAGAATCATCGGACCCGATCCACAGATATTGCGCGATGTTGCCGTTCAAGTTGAAGATATTCTACTCGCTGATTCAGGGGCGCGTAATATTCGTCATGATTGGCGAGAGCGCACGAAAGAACTCGTGCCGCAATTTAATGAATCTAAGGCTCGTCGGCTTGGTATTTCAAAAGAAGATCTCTCGAATACCTTGCAGCTAGCGTTTGGTGGCAACGCCATTGGTGTGTTTCGAGATGGTACGCAGCGTCTACCGATTGTTACCCGTTTGACGGAAGAAGAGCGGGTGGATTACTCGTCCCTTCAAAACATCTCTATTTGGAGCCCGATGCTTCAGACGTATGTTCCGGTTGAACAAGTGGTGGATGATGTCACGCTAGATTGGGGGGAGCCTTTGATTCAGCGTCGTGATAGAAAACGCACACTCACTGTGCTTGCCGATCATGATGTGTTAGGTGATGAAACCGCCGCCACCCTATTTGCCAGAATTCAGCCACAAGTTGAAGCTATTGCTTTACCAGAAGGTTATACCTTGGAGTGGGGCGGCGAATATGAGTCATCAAAAGATGCGCAAGAAGGCATGTTTAAATCTCTGCCGATGGGTTATTTGCTGATGTTCATCATCACGATGTTGTTATTTAACTCATTTAAGAAGCCACTGGTGATTTGGTTGACCGTGCCATTATCCATTATTGGCGTGGCATTTGGTTTGCTGCTTTCTGGGATGCCGTTTAGTTTCACAGCATTGCTGGGTTTGCTAAGTCTCAGCGGAATGATCCTAAAAAATGGCATTGTCTTGATGGATCAAATTAATTTGGAGTTAGAAACGGGTAAGGATCCGTATCTGGCCATCATCGATAGTGCGGTAAGTCGCGTGCGGCCAGTGAGTATGGCTGCTCTAACGACCATATTAGGTATGATCCCATTAGTTTTTGATGCGTTTTTTGGTTCAATGGCAGTGACGATCATGGCTGGGCTTGGTTTTGCGACCATATTGACGTTGATTGTTGTCCCTGTGCTTTTTGCCATTTTCTTTAACATTAAGCCGATTCAGTAAAATTGATGATGTATTAATATTGTCTGGATTCCAAAGCCCGCATCTCGCGGGCTTTTTAATGTTCTCAGATCATACATGATGGGTGGTTAGCGGTTTTCTTTGCTATTTATCGCATGAATGATTCTGTGTTCGACACCGCAATTTGCTGTCAATCTCGAGAGTTGAGCGTTGAGATCGAACAATATGTAAGTAAGTTTCGACATCTTGATCAAAAATTCGCAAATAAATGACATGAATTTTGAATGTATGCCTCATTTTCTGCAATGATCGTTTTATATACACGCTGACCTTGAACACAATATGGTCAGCAAATGATCAGACTTCCAGGAGAACAGCAAAATGCCAACGAACTACTGTGCGGCGTGCAAAAAGAAAACGGCACATAAAGCGGTGATGAAACGTAGCCCAAATGACAGTGCCTCTATCTTACAAAGTTTTCAGCAGCTGATGTCACAACTAGTGAATGGTAGTGGATATTACAAATTGGAACGTCGCATTATTTGCCGAGTATGCAATCAAGAAAATCAGGTGGAAGCTAAACCTGTGATGAACCAACAAGCTAACCTTGCATAGCGTTAACGGCTAAGGTATTTGTAAAATCAATCATACTTTTGCGACTATCTGCGTTTGTCAAAAATAGGCGTGGTTAAATTAGATTAGTCGCAGAGTGTGATCAGTGGTGTTTTTAAGCTGCTAGCATTTGATTTACAATCAGGTAACAATTACTTACTTGAGATGTCATCGTGGCCCAGCTTGCTTTAGATAAAATTGATTTAGAAATACTTAGGATATTGACTCTCAAAGGTCGTATGCCGATCGTGGAATTGGCAAAGCAAGTCAATCTCACTACCTCCCCATGCTCTGACCGTGTAAAGCGACTTGAAAAAGAAGGCTTTATCCAGGGGTATCATGCTGAATTGAACCCCGAGAAATTAGGGTTGGATGTCCAAGTTTTTATCCATATTCGTCTCGATCAGACCAGTTTCTCTATTTTTGATAAATTCGCTAAAGCCGTAGATTTAATGCCTGAAATAGAAGAATGCTATTCCCTTTCTGGTGACTTCGACACCATGATTAAAGTGCGAACAAAAGATATGAAATCCTATCAATCCTTTATGTCGACTAAGCTGGGTACGCTGCCCGGTGTCATTCAAACACGCAGTGAAGTGGTGATTGAAGAACATAAAACAGGTTTTGGTGTTAACCCTGAATTACTCGATACGCTGAGTACATAGGTATATAAGTACATAGCCCTTACAAATCCTTACTCACCTCCGCTTGTAATCTCTAAGAATCCGCCTTTTTTCCTTCATATTATCGTTTGGTATTTCGTTTTTGAGAATCGCCAAAAAAAGCCTAACTCTGTGATTCATATTTGTAACTAAATCTGGTATTTAGAGTTAACTATATTAGAAAAAACACTCGAACTACCTATACTAGTTAGCGTATGGAGCGGGGCGAGTAAATCATTGTTTTTCGGTTGATGATTCGATGGTCTCTCGTCCGAGAGTTTGGTGTAAAGGAGCGCGCTATGGGTTTTGCTGTATTTTTGGGGCTTGCAAGTGTTACGGGAACGTTAGTTCTTGATAAAAAAGGTCAGCTAAAGGTCTTGGCCGAGGGTGTTGAACCTCAGCCTGGTGAAGCGGTTCTGTCAGTCGTCGACGGTCAAGATTCCAGTGAGCTTGCTGGTATTGATGTCATCGGAGAAAATGGGCAAGTTGCTAAATCCGCACGGTTGAGCCCTTCGGACAATCAAGATATTGCGGACATTATTTCGCAAATTGAAACGGGCCAAGATCCAACCCAAAATGAAGACCAAGCAACTGCGGCTGGCGACGCTGTCAGTTCAAGTATTTCTCAGGCAACAACGGTAGAAGCAACTCAAGAGCAAGTTTTAGCAGCAACCTTTTTTGAAACCACTGGACTGAATAGTCAAGACCTCAACCAACCTCAAACTGATACGTTACTAGATATCCTCGCAAACTCCGCACCTGTTACCGTTTTTGATGCTCGTAATTTTGACGAAGAATCACTAGATGGCGATCTAAATTTAAGCTTTCCCACTGATGCTAACAATGACACGTTAACGCTTACTATTACCGAGTTACCTAAGCTTGGCGTGCTCACCCTTGCTGATGGCACACCTGTGAAAGTGGGGCAAGTACTCACTGAAGCCGAGTTCGAATCCCTTCAATATGATGCGCCGCAAGAATACACTGCCGGCGATGACGCGGGTCAGATTTTGTATACCGTGGATGATGGACGAGGTGCCGAAAACTCAGTTCAGACGGGCGGTGTTCTACTGACAATCAACCCAATTAATGATATCCCCGATATTATCGATGTAGGCTCTGCTGATGTTGTGGAAGCGGGCAGTTTGGATGACGGCACTAATGTCGATGGTATTGCGACAGCCGAAGGTCAAATTATAGCAACCGACGATGATACCGATGCTGTGCTTACGTATGGTGTCCAAGACGCGAGTAACGAATACGGTACATTAACGGTTGATGAGTTGACGGGTGAATGGGTGTTTACCTTAGACAATAGTGCTCCTGCAACACAAGCCCTTAAAGAAGGGGATTCTGTTGATACAACCTTCACCATTACGGTTACCGATGATAAAGGCGCGCAGGTTACTCAAACGTTGCCTATCACTATTGAAGGCACGAATGACGTGCCAACGTTTGGTGCGAGTGGCGATACAACGGGAATGGTCACTGAATCTGGCGATGGTGCAGCAAGTAATTCAGTCGCGACGGGTACTTTAGTCGCGACGGATGTCGATGCCGATGCGATATTAGATTATCAAGTTATTGATGGTATTACTGATTTTGGACAAATGACATTTGATGACGAAGGTAAATGGACGTTTACCCTCGATAATGAATCGAATGCGACGCAAGCGTTAACCGAAGGCGAAACCAAGCAACTGGATTTTGTTGTCACGGTTACTGACGAGTTTGGCGCGGTAAGCCGCGAAGTCGTCTCGATTACGATTACAGGTACCAATGATACGCCTGTTATTGATGATTTGACGGGGACAACGGGGCTCGTGACTGAAGCTGGTCATTTAGATGATGGCACGGTGGTGACCGGGACTTCGACAGCAAGTGATACCATTAATGCATCAGATGTTGACGGTACAATTACTTTTACCTACCAAGGACAAAGTGATTTTGGTTCCTTTGAAATAGATGCTCAAACTGGAGTTTGGAGTTTCCAGCTCGATAATGCTTCTGCTGCTACCCAAGCATTGCGTGAGGGACAAGAAACCTCTGTGGTGTTTGACGTTATTGCGACGGATGAAGTTGGTGCGTCCGTGACCCAACCCGTGACAATTACGATTGTTGGCACCAATGATCAGCCAACCATTTTATCAAGTAGTGATTTACAAGGTTCCGTGACAGAGTCCGGCCATCTTGATGATGGCACGTTGGTGGATGGAGTCGCTACCGCGACGGGTACGCTTATTGGCTCGGACGTAGATGCCAGTGCAAATCTGACATTCTTTATTGAAGATGGCAGTAGCGACTACGGTTCGATGACGGTTAACCCTGATGGTACATGGGTATTTACGTTAGATAACGATACCGCCCAATCTCAGGCTCTCAAAGAGGGTGAGGTGCATAACGAGACCTTCACCGTAACGGTGCGTGACGAGTTTGGCGCCGTGAATACAGAAACAATCACGGTAGCTATCACAGGAACCAACGATCAGCCAGTATTTACCTCAAGTAGCACGTTCACCGGCGAGGTCACAGAATCTGGTCATAATGATGATGGTACTGAGGTGGCTGGAAACCCTACCGCAACCGGGAATCTGGTTGGTTCTGACGTTGATGCCGATGCGTTGCTAACGTTTTCAACCGATGGTGGCAGTAGTGACTACGGTGATCTCGATGTCGCTACGGATGGAACGTGGCTATTTACGCTCAATAATGATTCAGCGCAGACTCAAGCCTTAAAAGAAGGACAGAAGCAAGACGTAAGCTTTTCTGTCAAAGTTACCGATGAGTTTGGTGCGGTGAATACTGAAACAGTCACTATTACTATTACGGGAACCAATGATGTTCCAGTAATTGAAGATACCAGTGTCGTAGTGGGTTCCGTCATCGAAGCGGGTGATGATAATGTACCCGGCGTTGATATTGCGACAGGTAACATTGTTGCGAGCGACGTTGATGCCGATTCGGTTGCCAGCTTCTCATACAGCGGCGACAGCGATTTTGGTACGTTTAGTATTGACCCGGTTTCTGGCAATTGGACATTTACATTAGATAACGATGCTGATGCGACTCAAGCATTGAAAGATGGTCAAGTTCAGGACGTTACGTATACGGTTAGTGTGACGGATGATAAAGGAGCCGTCACTAGCCAAGACGTCGTGATTACGATTACGGGTAGCAATGATTCAGCAACCGTCATCAGTGGTGACAGTGATGAACTCACCGAAGACGTCGCGGTTGTGGGCAATAACCTCATCGCCTCTGAGCAGCTGGTGATTAGCGATGAAGATGCCGGTGAAAATGTCTTTAACGCAGGCGCGGGTGCGTCTGTGGGCACCACGTTGGGTAGCCTGTCTATCCTAGCAGACGGTACCTGGACCTACACCATCGATAACACCTTATCCGAGGTGCAAGCCCTCGATGTGGGTGACACTTTAGTTGAGTCCTTTATCGTCACCTCAGCCGATGGCACCGAGCACACGATTAGTGTGACGGTGAACGGCGCGGAAGATGAAACTTTTATCACCAACTACGCACCAGACAGTGTCAAAGAAGACACCGACGAAGTGGCGGGTGAGCTACTTGGCGGCGGTAAGCTCGACATTGCCGATTTGGATGCGGATGAAGCGGCATTCAATACTACTGTGACAAGTCTAAACAATGATCAAGGTCAGTCGCCACTAGGCACACTGACCATCTTAGCGGACGGCACGTGGACCTACAAAGTCGATAATAGCCTCACTGGCGTGCAAGAGTTGGGCGCGGGTGATACACGTATTGAGCGCTTTGAAGTGGCGTCCATTGACGGCAGCAAAACCCAAATCATCGAAGTGACCATTGAAGGTACTGACGACGCGCCAGTGATAGCGGGTACTGACATTGGTGGTGTCACCGAAGACTTTGAAGTCCAAAGTGGTGACTTACTTAAAGAAAGCGGCCAGCTGACGATTACTGATACCGATCAAGGCGAGAGCCAGTTCCAAACCAGCGTTACTAAAGTCGATGATGGCAACGGCCTCACACCAGTGGGCACCTTGACCATTGATGCGAGTGGCGCGTGGAGTTACGAGATCGATAACACCGACAGCTCAGTGCAGTCGCTTTCTGAAGGCGAAACCCGTACCGAGACTTTCCAAGTACTCAGTGAAGACGGCACAACGCACAACATCGTCATCACCATTACCGGCGTTAACGATTTACCAAGCATTGTCAGTGGCGCCAGTGATGATGCCACCGAAGACGCGGTGGTCGACTTAGATACTGACGGCAACTTAGTCGCCAGCAATACTTTAGTGATCAGTGATACCGACGCCAATGAAGAGACCTTCATTGCCGGCGCAGGCACGCCAGTAGGCACGACTTACGGTGCCCTCACCATCGGCACGGATGGTCAATGGACCTACAAAGTTGATAACAGCTCAGCGCCAATCCAATCATTGGATGTGGGCGATACCCTGACCGAATCCTTTATTGTAAAAAGTGCCGACGGCACAGAGCACACCATTACGGTGACCGTTCATGGCACGGAAGATCCAAGCATCATCAGCAGTTACGAGCCGGGCTCAGTGACGGAAGACACCGCCGGTATTTTGACCGACAGTGGTGATTTGGACATTGCCGATGCCGACAGTGGTGAAGCACAATTTGATATTACTCGTGTCGAAGGCCAGCAAAATGGCAATGGTGACGCACCACTCGGCAGCTTAACCATTACCGCTGATGGGCAGTGGCATTACCAAGTCGATAATTCGTTGACGGGCGTGCAAGAGTTGGGTGACGGCGATAGCCGTGACGAAGTGTTCCGCGTGTACTCCATTGATGGCAGCAGCTATCAAGATATTGTTGTGACCATTCAAGGGGTGGACGGTGCGCCGACCATCGTCAGTGGTGAATCCGCTGAACTCACCGAAGATGTGGGTGTGGTGGGCAATAACCTTGTCGCCTCTGAGCAGCTGGTCATTAGCGATGAAGACGCCGGTGAAAATGTCTTTAATGCAGGCGCGGGCACCTCAGTTGGCACCACGTTAGGTAGCCTGTCTATTTTGGCTGATGGCACCTGGACGTACACCATTGATAACACCTTAACGCAGGTGCAAGCCCTCGATGTCGGTGACACCTTAGTTGAATCCTTTATTGTCACCTCCGTCGATGGCACCGAGCACACCATTAGTGTGACCGTGAACGGCGCAGAAGATGAAACTTTCATCACCAACTACGTGCCAGACAGCGTCAAAGAAGACACCGGCGAAGTGGCGGGTGAGTTACTCGGTGGCGGTAAGCTCGATATTGCCGATTTGGATGCCGGAGAAGCGGCGTTTAACACCACCGTCACTAATTTAACGAATAACCAAGGTCAGTCCCCTCTAGGCACGCTGACCATCTTGGCCGACGGCACGTGGACGTACAACGTCGATAACAGCCTCACTGGCGTGCAAGAGCTCGGCGACGGCGATACACGCGTTGAGCGCTTTGAAGTCGCCTCGATTGATGGCAGCAAAATCCAAATCATCGAAGTGACCATTGAAGGTACTGACGACGCGCCCGTGATAGCGGGTACTGACATCGGTGGCGTCATTGAAGATACCGATATTCAAGCGGGCGATCTGCTTAAAGAAAGCGGCCAGCTGACGATTAGCGATACCGATCAAGGCGAGAGCCAATTCCAAACCAGCGTCACTAAAGTCGATGATGGCAACGGCCTCACACCGGTGGGCACTCTGACCATTGATGCGACTGGCGCGTGGAATTACGAGATCGACAACACCGACAGCTCGGTGCAATCACTCTCTGAAGGCGAAACGCGCACCGAGACGTTCCAAGTACTCAGTGAAGACGGCACCACGCACAACATCGTCATCACGATTACCGGCGTTAACGATTTACCAAGCATTGTCAGTGG
>NZ_JAKJSR010000068.1:0-656 GCF_050337155.1 Vibrio cionasavignyae | reverse complement strand
GGCATCCACCGTATACGCTTAGTCACTTAACCATACAACCCCAAAAGGTCTTATGTATGGCAAACAACCAAAGTCGCTATCTCATTATTTGAATGAGCGAGATAGCATTCGATTTTGCCGGACTCAAATATAAACATCACAACCGAAGTTRTGYTGTTTCCAAGAACACTTGAATGTGTGTTGGTACCTACATCTTAAAGACATAGGATTTGAGAACTTTTATTTRAAYAAYAATGAAATCACATTRTTRTTCGTCAGCTTTCCAAATTGTTAAAGAGCATAAAGCACAAAGCTTTAATCAATGAGTAATCATTAATTAAAGCTCTATTRTTCTTAACTAATCAAACCTAATCAATCTGTGTGAACACTCATCAAGATAATCTTCGTATAAGGAGGTGATCCAGCCCCAGGTTCCCCTAGGGCTACCTTGTTACGACTTCACCCCAGTCATGAACCACAAAGTGGTGAGCGTCCTCCCGAAGGTTAAACTACCCACTTCTTTTGCAGCCCACTCCCATGGTGTGACGGGCGGTGTGTACAAGGCCCGGGAACGTATTCACCGTGGCATTCTGATCCACGATTACTAGCGATTCCGACTTCATGGAGTCGAGTTGCAGACTCCAATCCGGACTACGACGCACTTTTTGGGATTCGCT
>NZ_JAKJSR010000067.1:0-747 GCF_050337155.1 Vibrio cionasavignyae | reverse complement strand
GGTTGTTGTCTTCGTCGGTGGTGAGCGTGGAGCTAATGGTGATGGTTGGCTCATCATTGACGCTATCAACGGTGACATTCACCGTTTTATCAGTGGTGAACCCATTACCATCGGTCAGCGTAATAGTGAAACTGTCACTGCCGTTGAAGTTAGCCTCTGGCGTGTAGACAATGTCCTCGCCTGTGATGGCTATCGCGCCGTGACTTGGGGCGGTTTTCTCGCTCGCTGTCACCGTGTCACCATCCACATCGCTAAAGCTAAAGCTCAAGGTTTGATTATTGTCTTCGTCAGTGGTGAGCGTGGAGCTAATGGTGATCGTTGGCTCATCATTGACGCTATCAACGATGACATTAACGGTTTTGTCGGTGGTGAATCCATTACCATCGGTCAGCGTAATAGTGAAACTGTCACTACCGTTGAAGTTATCGTCTGGCGTATAAACAATGTCCTCGCCACTGATAGCAATCGCCCCGTGACTTGGGGCAGTTTTCTCACTTGCTGTCACCGTGTCACCATCCACATCGCTAAAGCTAAAGCTCAAGGTTTGGTTGTTGTCTTCGTCGGTGGTGAGCGTGGAGCTAATGGTGATGGTTGGCTCATCATTGACGCTATCAACGGTGACATTCACCGTTTTATCAGTGGTGAACCCATTACCATCGGTCAGCGTAATAGTGAAACTGTCACTGCCGTTGAAGTTAGCCTCTGGCGTGTAGACAATGTCCTCGCCTGTGATGGCCCTGTGATGGC
>NZ_JAKJSR010000017.1:0-199872 GCF_050337155.1 Vibrio cionasavignyae | reverse complement strand
TTATTAAGCTTTCCAGATTAATTTTGCCTTYAGCTTTTWATAAAAGCTGAAAGTAAAAGAAGAATTTGCTTGGCGACCATAGCGTTGCGGACCCACCTGATCCCATGCCGAACTCAGAAGTGAAACGCAGTAGCGCCGATGGTAGTGTGGGGTTTCCCCATGTGAGAGTAGGACATCGCCAGGCTTTAATTTATGGACACTTGCAATAGCGAGTAAGCCACTGCGGAGTGGTAGTTCAGTTGGTTAGAATACCGGCCTGTCACGCCGGGGGTCGCGGGTTCGAGTCCCGTCCACTCCGCCACTTATTTAGACAAAGTTAAGTCTTAAAAACAACTACAGGGGTGTAGCTCCAATTGGCAGAGCAGCGGATTCCAAATCCGCGTGTTGGGAGTTCGAATCTCTCCACCCCTGCCATATCTAAAGGCTCTGACTTAGGTCAGGGCCTTTTTCGTTTTCGCTTTTTCAAAGCGATGTGTTGGGAGCTGGATCGCCAGCCCGGTCAAATCTCCGGAATGCCGGCTCAGTCCACCCCTGCCATACCCAAAGGCTCTGACTTCGGTCGGGGCCTTTTTCATTTTTTCGTTACTAAAACTACGTGTTGAGGGTATTGGGCACCAGTCCTAAAGAGTCGTGCTTGGTTGAAATTTTCGCATTCTTTCGCCTCTAAACGTTAGTCTTCGCAGGTTGTTTACTTTTCAAAAACCGAGGTAGCGATAGGTACCCCTTTTTTATGGTTGATATCGCTCTTGTGCCTTGCTGTTCTTAGCTTTGCGTGTTTTGTAAGTTTCTGATAAATATATTTATTTTTAAATGTGTGCCATTTATTACAAATGCAAATTTGACCCTGACGAACTCCTTCCTAGTTTATCTTTATAGATAGTTGTCACAAATAAATGAATGTCAGTCCTCTCATATTTGGGACTGGAGAAGTGACTTTTGCTTGACTATATTATCAGTAATTCAGTGGATTAGTTGTTTGTTATTAGCCTCTCTGTCGTGGTTTTGGCTACTCTGCTGCTTTTCTTTGGTGCAAGCCTTTAAGAGTTTGGGTAAGGAATACCGTTATGACTATGATTTCAGCACGGCAGTTTTCCCGTTGGCTGAGGGAGAGGTTTTCTTCTGAAAAAGAGGGAGTAATCTTGACTAGAGAGGACATTAATCAGCTTTCTGGTCGTCAAGGGTTCACATTAGGATTTATCAATGATATTCACTATGAATTGATGCAGCATGGTATCGCTTTTGTTACTGATACCAGCCGGGAGAAGTTCTATTTAATCCCTGTTAATTCTGCCGAAAATTGGCGTAAGAAGCTTGAAATGCAATACGAAAAAGAGTTGTACTGTAATGTGTTTCCCATTGAAAAATCGGGATAAAAAAAAGCCTCCAGCAAATGGAGGCTTTTTCTTTAGGCCATGCCTTGGATAATGACAAACTTTTCTAGCAGTTCATCTTCTGTTTCCACATTATTTGGATCTGTAATTATGCAGTTAGTTATCGGGCAAACCGATTGACATGTAGGTTTATCGTAATGCCCTTTACATTCAGTACATAGTGCGGGATCAATTTCATAAATTTCCGCTCCCATCGCTATTGCTTCATTAGGACATTCTGGGTCACACATGTCGCAGTTAATGCATTTTCCTGTAATTAACAGAGCCATATTATTTGCCTGTAGGGTTACGAGTATCCTGACCAGCATTTAGATTACGCATAAGTAATGCGAAATCTAGTTCCATATCCTCAGGAACTGGAATGAAGACAAAGTGACCGTTACCTTTAGCATCGTCGATAACTTCTGATTTACGGTTCTCCATGACTTCTAGGTTAAAAACAACGTTCCCTTGAGGGGTCATGATCTCTAAGCTGTCGCCGACGATAAACTTGTTCTTAACTTCAACTTCCGCTAAAGCTCCACGACGCTTGCCAGTAAACTCACCGACGAATTGCTGAGCGTCTGAAACAGAATATCCGTAGTCGTAGTTTTGATAACTATCATGAGTATGGCGACGCAAGAAGCCCTCTGTATAACCACGATGCGCAAGACTCTCTAGTGTGCCCAATAATGTTTCATCAAATGGCTTACCAGCGACGGCATCATCAATCGCTTTACGATAGACCTGAGCTGTTCTCGCGCAGTAATAAAATGACTTCGTACGTCCTTCAATTTTTAGTGAATGAACACCCATTTTGGTCAATCGCTCGACATGTTGAATAGCACGAAGATCTTTTGAGTTCATGATATAGGTACCATGCTCATCTTCGAAGGCGGCCATTTTTTCTTCTGGACGGTGGCTTTCTGAAAGTAGAACGACTTCGTCAGTTGGCTTACCTAGGCCTAGAGTATTATCGGGACGCTCATCTTGAACTTCGATTGCACTCGGAGTATTCGGATCGAATTCTTCGACAATTTGACCTGCGTCGTTTTCTTTGCCTTTTTCAACATTGTACTCCCAGCGACAAGCGTTAGTACAAGTCCCTTGGTTTGGATCGCGCTTGTTGATATAGCCAGATAGCAGACAACGACCAGAGTACGCCATGCAAAGTGCGCCATGAACAAATACTTCAAGCTCTGTTTCAGGACAGTGTTCACGAATCTCTTCGATCTCTTCAAGCGATAATTCGCGCGAGACGATGACACGCTCTACGCCGTTTGCGGCCCAAAACTTAACGGTTGCCCAGTTTACGGCGTTTGCTTGCACGGATAAGTGAATCGCCATATCCGGGAATGCTTCACGTACCATCATGATTAGACCAGGGTCTGACATGATAAGTGCGTCAGGCCCCATTTCAACAACAGGCTTTAAATCGCGAATAAAGGTTTTTAACTTAGAGTTATGCGGTTGAATATTACATACCACATAAAATTGCTTACCTAACTCATGGGCTTCATTAATACCTATCTGTAGGTTCTCATGGTTAAATTCATTATTACGAACACGAAGGCTATAACGAGGCTGACCTGCATAAACGGCGTCTGCACCATATGCGAATGCATAACGCATATTCTTAAGGCTGCCGGCGGGTGACAAGAGTTCTGGAGTAAACATTGCTAAAATCTCTATTCTGATTATAAGTCAGGGAAGTACCACCTGATGGTACTAAGGGGCGCAAATTCTACGCTAAAATTGTAGCTATTCCAAGTGTAGAAATAGGCCCGGAAGTACCGGGCATTGATTCGAAAGGGTTATTGTTGTGGTAAGCCGCCAAATGCTTTGTATAAGTCGGGTAAGAACGTACTAAACTCGCCACATAATAAAGAAAAATCGGCGTCGATTCTTGCTGCGGCATCTTCTCTAGGGATGTCTTCGTTTTGGTCTTTGAGTTCGTCACTAAACTTCAAGCGCTTAATGCTGCCATCGTCAGCAAAAATAAACTCAATACGCTCTTGCCAGTTGAGAGCTAACTTGGTGACAAACTTATTGGCTTCAATGTGTCCAAGAATCTCATCACTGGATAGCTCCTGCTTTTTACAGCGGATGATACCGCCGTCTTCTAGTACTGATTTAAGTTCAGCTTCATCAAGCATATTGAAGCCTGCTGGAGTACTTGCCGTTTTTACCCATTCCGTCAGCGTATTTTCTATTGGCTGCTCTGGGAATGCAGGGATAACAGGGAGGCTGCCCATGGTTTTACGAAGCAGCGCAATCACATCTTCTGCTTTTTTAAAGCTGCTTGAGTCAACAATAATGAAGCCATCTTTCGGCATGATAACCATATAGGTGAGATTGCTTCGGCTAAATGCACGCGGCAGTAAATCAATAATAATGTCTTCTTTAAGGTCATCTTTTTCTTTTTTCTTAAGTGGACGACCTTCTTGCGTTTCTAGTAAGTCTACCTTGTTATTCAGTGATTCTTTGATCACTGATGCAGGTAACATTTTTTCTTCTTTCTTAGCGCAAAGCAAAATACGGTCTTCAGATACATGAGTCATCATGTCGCCATGTTTGCCCAGTGCAGTAACCCAGCCAAACTTTTGTTTGTCTTGACTGCCACATGGCGTGAAACGAAACTCTTCAAGCTGCTGTTCTAGCTTATCAGCGTTAAACTCAAGTTCCTTATTGAAACGATAGACCAAACAGTTTTTAAACCACATATTACTCTCACATTAATAATTGAACGCTGCACATCATAGGCAATTTTGACCAGAATGTCCTAGCCTAAATATTGATTCTGACAATGGGATTTGTGCGAAACTTATATGAAAAATTGTTTTCAATGGTCACAAAAGTGTCATAATAATTACTGATAATGCATGCAGTTGATTAGATTCCATAAGGTTACGCCGTTATGTCTAGAAGAATCCTGGTTGTTGAGGATGAAGCACCTATTCGAGAGATGTTGTGCTTTGTATTGGAGCAAAAAGGCTATCAAGCCGTAGAAGCAGAAGATTACGATACAGCAGTCAACAAGTTGGCTGAACCATTCCCCGACTTAGTACTTCTAGATTGGATGCTACCTGGTGGTTCTGGCATTAATTTTATCAAGCACATGAAGCGAGAAGAATTGACTCGTAATATTCCAGTCGTGATGCTCACTGCTCGCGGCGAGGAAGAAGATAAAGTTCGTGGCCTTGAGGTTGGGGCGGATGACTACATCACTAAGCCGTTTTCGCCGAAAGAGTTGGTAGCACGCTTAAAGGCGGTGATTCGTCGTGTCACACCTACTGCGCTAGAAGATGTGATTGATGTTCAAGGTTTGAAATTAGATCCTGTTTCTCATCGAGTAACGGCGAACGATCAACCATTAGATATGGGGCCGACCGAGTTTAAGATGCTGCACTTCTTTATGACCCATCAAGAGCGTGTCTATAGTCGTGAGCAACTACTTAATAACGTGTGGGGCACCAACGTCTATGTAGAAGACCGCACAGTAGACGTACATATTCGTCGGTTGCGTAAAGCATTAGAATCAGCGGGACATGATAAGCTGATTCAAACAGTACGAGGTGCTGGCTATCGATTCTCAACCAAAGGCTAGTATTGAACCGGAGAGGTAGATGGTTGAACGTTTAACATGGAAAAAGCTAGCTTGGGAGCTGGCTTTTTTTTACACCCCTTGGATTATTGTCGGGTGGATATTTGGCTATATGCCGTGGTTACTGCTTGCCGCAACGGTTATGCAGTTGATTTGGCATCTGCATAATCAACTGCGTCTATCCGCATGGCTATGGGATGAGAAGCGTCTTACGCCTCCTTCGGGTACAGGAAACTGGGAGCTACTGTTTAATGGTATCTATCGTTTACAGCAGCGCCAACGACGAAAACGCAAAGAGCTGACTAACCTAATTCGGCGATTTAAGAATGGTGCGGAATCGTTGCCGGATGCTGTCGTTGTTTTCCGTAGTGAAGGTAACATTGTCTGGTGCAACAAATTGGCTCAGCACTTACTTGGGTTTCGATGGCCTGGTGATTCTGGGCAGCCTATTTCGAATCTAATTCGCACTCCTGACTTTATCAAATATCTCAATAAGAACGATTTTTCTGAGCCGTTAGAAATGCCTTCGCCCTTAAATGTGGAGCGAATGTTGGAATTGCGTATCGTGCCTTATACCGAAGGTGAGCACTTGATGGTTGTGCGTGATGTGAGTCAGTTAAAGCAGCTAGAAGGAATGCGCCGAAATTTCTTTGCGAATGTCTCTCATGAACTGCGTACGCCAATGACAGTATTGCAAGGCTATCTTGAGATGACTGAAGACCCCGATATGATCGTTGGGCCTATGTGGACAAAAGCACATGGTGTGATGACAGAACAACTTAACCGTATGAACAGTTTAGTTAATCAGCTGCTAACGCTTTCTAAAATAGAAGCGGCTCCGATGCACGAATTAGATGAAGTAGTTAATGTGCCCGCGATGTTGGAGATTCTAGAGAAAGAAGCGGTAAGCTTAAGTGGTGATGAAGGGCATGTCATTGAGTTTGATATCGATAATCGCTTGCGAGTTTTTGGTGATGAGGACCAATTGCGCAGTGCTATCTCCAATCTTGTTTACAATGCTGTTAAATATACACCGCCAGGGGCGGGCGTGAAAGTTCGCTGGTATCAGTCTTCTCAAGGCGCGTGTTTAGAAGTGGAAGATACCGGTGACGGTATAGAAGCTCAGCATTTACATCGCTTGACCGAGCGCTTTTACCGAGTCGACAAGGCGCGTTCACGGGATACTGGGGGTAGTGGTTTGGGTTTGGCAATAGTAAAGCATGCCTTGTCTCATCATGACTCTCATTTGGAAATCCATTCTGAAGTGAATGTCGGTAGTAAGTTCTCCTTTATTTTACCCGAGCGATTGGTTGTCAATTAATGTTAAACACTTCACGTATCACCTTATGGGTTGGCTTGGTAGTGGCTTCATTCAACGCTGTCGCTGTTGAGTTGCCGCGCTATCAAAAAATACCAGGCGTATCGGGGAATTTATCTTCAGTGGGATCCGATACTCTATCTGGAATGACAACATTATGGTTAGAAGAGTTTAAGACGATTTATCCTAATGTAAACGCTCAAATCCAAGCGTCGGGGTCCTCTACTGCTCCTCCAGCTCTTGCTGAAGGAACCGCACAGTTTGGCCCAATGAGTCGAGCGATGAGGTTACAGGAGGTGAATGCTTTTGAGAGAGAGTATGGCTACAAGCCCACAGCTTTAAGTGTTGCGATCGATGCGATCGGAATTTTTGTTCATAAGGATAACCCTATTCAAGGCCTCAATTTTGAGCAACTTGATAGTATTTTTTCAGCCACGTTAAGATGCGGAGCATTAGCCAGTGTGCAGACATGGTCGGAGTTAGGCGTAAAAAGTCATTGGAACCAACGTGCGATCCAGATGTTTGGTCGCAACTCTGTATCAGGAACTTACGGTTTCTTTAAAGAAAATGCGTTATGTGGTGGCGACTTCAAGCGGAATGTCAATGAACAGCCCGGTTCGGCTTCTGTTGCTCAATCGGTCGCTTCATCGGTAAATACTATTGGTTATTCAGGCATTGGGTATCAAGTCTCTGGAGCAAGGCTTGTTCCTATTGCTAAGCAAGGTAGTGATTATGTTTTTCCGCTGCAGGAGCATGTATTATCGGGAAACTATCCGTTGTCACGTTACCTTTATGTCTACGTCAATAAGAATCCAAATAAACCCTTGGAGCCAATAGAAGAAGCGTATATTCGCTATATTTATTCTCGAGAGGGGCAGCGTATTGTAGAAAAAAATGGTTATGTCCCATTAACCCCATTGTTTGTAGAGCATGAGCTTGCAAAAGTTGGACTTACTCTCAATGATTGAGGCGTGTGCTGCGTCCTACTATCAGAAGTATTTAAGTGTCCAGCCGACCTCGCGCCAGTAGTTCTGTTCATTTTGCAGATCGGCGTTAAGCAATCTGTTTTCTTTCAGCCAGTCTTTGTTGGCACTTGTGAGTAGCCAGGCCTCTTTAGTGACAGCAATTCGTATTAATGGTTTTTCTGTCTCGCTTCGCTGTCCGTTGAGAATAATCGCGAGTCTGAGGGTACGAATGAGCCCTTCTATATGTTTCCGTTTGTATAGAGAAAAGTGAGGGAGTTCATCTAACCTAAGTGGTTTTCGTTGAAACCGGGCCAATGTCGCTAAGACTAACTGTTCTTCGCTATTGAAACCCGGCATAGTTGCATGTTTCAGTATATAGTTTGAGTGGCGGTGAAAGGCTTGATAATTGATACTTAACCCTACCTCATGCAGTAGTGCACTCCATTCTATTAAGCTATATAGCTGACGGTTTTCTTTAAGCTCAAGAGTTTCGTGTAATTGGGAAAGAAGCTCCCGCGCTTGAGTACGAACATTATTGGCATGCGCTGTGTCGACAAAGTGCTTTAGTGCAAGACTTTCGGCGGTTCGCATTCGGATATCAGAGCGTTGAAAGTGGTCTTCCATTTCATAGAGTAAACCTTCACGTAATGCGCCACTCGAATAATGCATTTCTTGTAATGATAGGCTATCAAAAATGGCGGTTAATATTGCTACACCAGCGGAAAAAGTCGGTTGCCTTTCTTTATTTAGACCAATTAAAGTTACGTCATTGATATGATCAAATTCGCAAAGTTTACTTATAAGTTTATGTAATCGTTTGGTTTTGATGATGCCGTCGTCATAACCAAGACCGACCAACACCTCTTTGATCGCCTTGATCGTCCCGGATGAACCGAAGGCTATTTCCCAACTGTTTTTTTTATAGTAGGGCACTAAATCTTCAAGGTGTTGTTGCGTTGATAACATGGCTTTGGAAAATTGTTCCGCTGTTAATTTTCCGCTCTTGAAGTATTTTTGTGTAAAAGTGACGCTCCCAATTCGGGTACTATTAAGTCGCTTAGGGGTAAAGGCTTCACCGATAATCAGTTCCGTGCTTCCTCCACCAATATCGATGACAAGCTTAGATAATGACTCTGTTTGCGTGTGTGCGACGCCAGCGTATATTAATCTTGCTTCTTCTTCGCCAGGGATGACTTCTATTGGAAAGGGGAGAATAGCGCTGGCCTGTTGTAAAAAACTCGCCGTATTATTTGCTACTCGTAAGGTGTGTGTGGCAGCGATGCGAACGTTATTCACATCAAAGCCTTGCAGTCTTTCAGCAAACATAGAAAGGCACTCAAGTCCTCTCGTGATAGCCTCTACATCTAGGTTATTCTCTGAGTCTAGACCTTGTGCTAATCGAACCTTTTTCTTGTGCCTACTGACAATTTGAATCTCTTGATTGATGACCTTAGCAACGATCATATGAAAGCTATTTGAACCCAAATCAATGGCAGCTATTTGTTTGATGGCCTGACTATTATTGTGCATGGTCTATCCGCTGTTAGTTGTTCTTTTTTGTGTGCTTCTCTATGTGTTGAAGATAGTCGTAAATGGCAGTTTGTGAACGTAGTTTCTTTTGGTGACCACGAGAAACATAGCGATTACTCATTTCTTTATCGATGTAGCGTGCTTTTAGGTTGTCGGCAAAATGAATGTCGATGATGTCGATGATACGTTGTTTTAAGCGTTCATCCTTAATTGGGGTTGTGACTTCGATTCGGTGATCAATATTTCGGGTCATCCAGTCGGCAGAGGATATATAGACAGCAGGTTCTCCGCCATTATGTGCAATTATGACGCGAGGATGTTCCAAAAATCGGTCAACTATACTGATGATAGTAATGTTGTCACTAATACCTTTGAGTCCTGGAATAAGTGAACACATCCCTCGAACAATCATGTGGATGATAACCCCAGCTTGACTAGCGAGATAGAGCTTTTGGACGACCCTTTTATCCGTAAGATTATTCACTTTTAGTATTAGTTGTGCTTCTTGCCCTGCTAAAGCGTTGGAAATTTCGTTATCGATGAGTCGATAAAGCTGTTTTCGAGAGTTACGTGGCGAGACAATTAATTGCTCGAATTTCACTGGGCGATATGGATTTTCGATATAGCCAAAGACATCACGTACTTCATCTGCGATGGTTTGATCGGCAGTCAACAACGAAAAGTCTGTATAGAGGCGAGCATTACTTTCATGAAAATTCCCTGTTCCTACGTGAGCATAGCGGACTATTCTTTCTTGCTCTACCCGGCTAATCAGCAATAACTTCGCGTGGATTTTTAGCCCAGGAACGCCGAATATGACCTGTACGCCATGGTCGGTAAGGATTTTAGACCATTCAATATTCGCTTCCTCGTCAAATCTAGCTTGTAACTCCACGACGGCAGTCACTTGTTTACCATTGTGAATAGCCTCAATCAGAGAGTTCATGAGCCGAGAGTTTTTTGCTACTCGATATATATTAATCTTGATGCTAGTAACCTTGGGATCAAAGGATGCTTGGCGAACTAATTCGGTAATATGTTCAAAAGAGTGATAGGGAAAGTAGAGTAAAATGTCTTTCGCTCGTATGGCATCAAAATAGTTGTTGTAGCCAGCAAAGTCAGAACATCGCATGGGAGGGAGTGGTTTATGTTCTAAATAGTGATGACCCATGTTGGGGAAATTAATGAAATCTTTAAAGTGATGGAACCGCCCACCCGGAGAGAGGCTGTCATACTGAGAAATACTGAGCTTGGTTCTGAAAAAAGTGAGCATGCTATCGGGCATACTTTGCTCATAAACAAAATGGATTGGCATGGAACAGAGGCGTTGACTTACGCCTTTAGACATTTGTTCTAATAGGTTATGTTCGGTGTCAAAGTTTAGATCGTAATCCGCATCTCTGGTTATTTTAATGGCATAGCCATTGATATCATCGTAGTTGAAAAAACCATGAAAGAGATCTTCTAAGCAATAGCGAACGATACTGTCGAGTAAAATGATAGTCTGACGTTGTTCACTTTTGTGACCTGGCACGGTGACAAAACGAGATAAGTGATCGGTAGGGATCTCTAGTAGAACATATTGTGAGGTGTCGGCGGCTTTTATATCAACGCCGATATAGGCATATTCATCTTTTACAAACGGCAGAATATCAACGTCATCGTTGAGCATCAGTGGAGATAAATGAGGAAGTACCTGTTTCTTAAAGTACTTTTTAACCCATATTTGTTGAGTGTGAGTCAACTGGGTTTCATTGATAAAGAAGATTTGTTCGTGTGTCATTTCTAGAATCAATGAATTATAGATTTCTTCGAACCTTAGGTTTAGCTTTCGAGCTTTACTTTGCATTTTTGAAAGTAAGCGTTTGGGGGCATCGTTGTCACTATTTTTCGGATTGAATAGGATACGACGCTTAACGGCTGAGAATCGAACTTTATAAAATTCATCCAGATTATTTGAGAAGATACCTAGAAATCGAACCCTTTCGATCAAAGGAACAGATTTATCGGCGGCTTCTTGAAGGACACGTTCGTTAAAAGATAGCCAGCTTAGCTCTTTGTCGACATGGAGTTTCTTTTTGCTCATAGAATAAATCATTCTCCATTATTGATAATAAAAGCGTATGACACGTGATGGTTTTCAGTACCTTAGAGTCTGTGTAATATAATTGTCACGTAAACGACATAATATGTTGAGGCATTTCGTGCAAGCTTGTATTTTATCCCATAATCTAATGTGGGACGGATTCCCCTTAGAGCCTCAAATATCATCAAGAGATAGAATGTAAATTATGGCAAATGCCAGCTTTTCATTGCATACCAAAGATCGAAAACGTCAGATTCAAGATCGACTTGCTCGAGGGATCGTCTCGTTTGGTGGTCTCAGTGTACTTGCTGGGTTGATCTTTATTTTTGTTTACTTAGCTTTTGTTACACTCCCCATCTTTTCCGGTGCGACCAGTACTTGGTCACAGCCTGTCCCAATGACTATCAGTACCCCTATTATAGCGTCGGTTGTTGATGGTAATGCTGAGAATGTGCGTTTCTATACCCAAGATGGTTTAGTTATTCAGAAATCGTTGAAGACAGGAGAGATCTCGACAGAGCGCTATGCCGATGATAATGAGACAGTCACCGTCTCATCCCAGCTTCTAACGTTGACTCGAAATAGTAATGAGGTTACCGCTTTTGACCCTTCCATGGCTCAAGAGGGAAGTGACCATACACGAGTATCGGCTGAGAAAAATGAGATGAAGTGGATTACTGCTACTACTGATGATCAACCGATTGAACTTGTCTCAGCGTCTTTGAATAATAATATGATCTCTTTCGTTACTCTGGATCGGTTGGGGCGAGTTCACCTTATACAAGATGCATTAGCGATTGGTGGTGCCACAACTGAGCAGACATCGGTTGCGACGCCTGTAAACCGATTTGATAGCCAACCAGAGATTCAAAATAACATCATCACAACGGCTTTTGTTCTGCCTGAAGTAGAGCAAATTCTATTAACGCCTAGCGCAGGTGTCGTGTATGCGCGAGCGGCGAACGAATTGTATGTATTAGTGTTGCAGAATAACGCATTAGTACTGAGAGAGGTGGTGGATTTGTCCGCTGGTTCTCAATCAGCTGTTGTGGATATGGAACTGCTTTCTGGTGCGTATTCTTTACTGATTCAGCATCAAAACCAACAGATCTGGCAATGGTTTGATGTGTTGGCGGATAGAGAGCGAACACTGACTCCCATACGTTCGTTTGATTTTTCTGCACCAATTACGCGTGTACTTCCGGAAACGTTGAGTAAAGGCTTCTATGTCCAGCTCGCCAATGGTGAACTAGAAGGGCGCTACACAACCAGCGAAAGAGCGCTGTCAAATATTTCGCTCCCAAGTGGGGATGTACACAGTATTACCTTATCAAGCAATAATCGCTATGCGATGTTGTTGATTGATGACGCGCTGCATGTGGTCAAAATAGAAAATGACTATCCGGAAATTTCTTGGAGCGCTCTATGGGGAAAAGTATGGTATGAAAGTTACCCTGAGCCTGAATTTGTGTGGCAGACCACAGCTGCCAATGATGACTTTGAACCAAAGTTCAGTTTAGTCCCTATTGCCTTTGGCACGCTTAAAGCTGCCGGATTTGCCATGTTGTTTGCAGTGCCTATAGCGATATTTGGTGCGATATATACCGCCTACTTCATGTCTTCAGGGATGAGAAAGGTCGTCAAACCAACGATTGAACTGATGGAGGCGCTGCCAACGGTTATTATTGGTTTTCTTGCAGGGTTGTGGTTTGCGCCTATTGTAGAAAGTCATTTACCAGCCGTTATGATGTTACTGATCTCCTTGCCGTTGCTATCATTGGCGACGGGTGTTGTATGGTATTTGATTCCCAAGAAGCTAACGACAAAATTACCGAGTGGCTTACATCCTTTCACCTTAATTCCGGTCATCCTAGTCGCCATTTATTTAATGATGACGTATTCCTATGACATGGAGGTATGGTTATTTGGTGGGGATGTCAGAGTCTACTTAGCTCAGCATGGTATCGATTATGATCAGCGCAATGCCTTGGTCGTTGGATTTGCAATGGGGTTTGCCGTAATACCGACCATCTTTACTATCGCTGAAGACGCTATTTTTTCCGTGCCGAAGCATCTATGTGATGGCTCTCTGGCATTAGGAGCAACGCAATGGCAAACCCTATTGTATGTGGTGTTGCTGACGGCGAGTCCGGGAATATTTTCAGCCGTGATGATGGGGCTCGGCAGAGCGGTGGGAGAAACCATGATTGTATTGATGGCAACAGGTAATACCCCGATATTGGATTGGAATATTTTTGAAGGAATGAGAACCCTTTCTGCCACGATGGCGGTAGAGTTACCCGAATCTGATGTTGGCAGCACTCACTATAGGTTGCTGTTTTTGATAGCGTTGATTTTGTTTAGTTTTACGTTTGTGGTGAACTCCATGGCCGAATGGGTGCGACAGCGATTGAGGGATAAATACAGTGCACTGTGAGCTGAGTAAGGATGCGCTCTATGTTTAAGTGGTTTAAGTCTGGCGCTCCGTGGGTCTGGCTTACTGGCGGCGCGGTTAGCATCAGTCTGATTTCCGTATTGGGTCTGCTATTGCTAATTGGTTGGAAAGGGTTAGCGTATTTTTGGCCAGCCCCTTTATATCAATGGCAAGACCTCAATGGAGAGCGCTTAATCGGGCAAGTGTACTCTGAAACATGGGTCTCGACGCATACCATACCTAATGCCAGTGATATTTTGCCAGCATCGATAATTGAATCCGGTAAAGTGAAGCGCTTGAGCATAAAAATAGCCAATCGCGATCTGTATGGAATGGACTTTTTGTCGGTGCTTGAGCCTGAGCTCTATCAACAACAGACACCAGCAGAGCTTGTTGTTATCGAACGCTCTAGAGGCGGCAACTTTTTTGGTGAGATTGTTGCATTTAGCACTGTTGACGGTGTCGTGGATTCTGATATCCAACAACAACTTTATGTAGCTTTGAGAGAAGCAGAGCAGACTCGTCAAGACATCGATACGATTATAGAGCGAAGAATACGTGGTTTAGGGCATCAACTGGAGTCTATGCGGCTAAAGCAGCGTAGAGATGAGTTGAATGGCACACTAACCGATGAGGCTTTTTCGAAATACGAAAAACAAAAAGCAATTATTCAACAACAGCTTACTCAGCATGAGCTGGAATTGGACTCGTTAAGGAAAACCTTAAATAGCCAGAGATTAGTTGTGTCGGATATGAAGGGAGAGCGACTCGAGATCCCACTAAGTCGCATTGTTGATTTTTGGTACCCTAACCAGATGACACTGTCTGAAAAGCTGACTCATTGGAGTGGGCAGGTATGGAAGTTTCTATCGGAAGAACCACGAGAATCTAACTCTGAAGGTGGGGTATTTCCTGCTATTTTTGGTACGGTCTTATTGGTATTGATTATGTCAGTACTAGTGATGCCACTTGGGGTGATCGTAGCACTTTATTTACATGAATACGCTGAAAACAACTGGCTGACGCGCTTGATTCGTGTCGGTGTAATTAATCTTGCTGGTGTCCCCTCCATTGTCTATGGAGTTTTTGGTCTTGGATTTTTCGTTTACACGATTGGAGGGTCAATAGACTCGCTGTTTTACGCAGAGCGTTTACCGGCACCGACATTTGGCACGCCAGGACTACTTTGGTCTGCTTTAACGCTCGCAATACTCACGCTACCAGTGGTCATCGTGACTACTGAAGAAGGGCTAAATCGGATTCCGATATCGGCTAGGCATGGTTCATTGGCCTTAGGTGCGACGCAGTTTGAGACGGTTTGGCGAATAGTGTTACCCATGGCTAGTCCTGCTATTATTACAGGACTGATACTGGCTGTCGCTCGGGCTGCGGGTGAAGTCGCCCCCTTGATGCTCGTCGGTGTGGTGAAATTGGCTTCGAGCTTACCAGTTGATGCCCAGTTCCCATTTCTTCATTTAGAGAGAAAGTTCATGCACTTGGGCTTTCATATTTACGATATTGGTTTTCAAACGTCCAATATTGAGGCGGCGCGACCGCTGGTTTACGCCACCTCTTTTTTATTAGTGACTGTGGTCGTTGGGTTAAACTTAACGGCTATCGCTATTCGTAATAATTTGAGAGAAAAGTACCGAACACTAGGACAAGATTAACGATGTTTTCTATCAATCAAACTTTAGGTTACCCCACACCACTTGACGTCAATGATCTTACTGAGGAACAGACGGCTATTGAAATAGAGAACTTGAACTTGTTCTACCGAAGTACGCAGGCGCTGCACAATGTCTCGATGCGAATTCCTAAGGGGCAGGTCACGGCGTTTATTGGTCCATCGGGGTGTGGGAAATCGACATTATTGCGTTGTATGAATCGCATGAATGACTTGGTTGAAGGTTGCACGGTGCAAGGGGATGTGCGGCTGCATGGCAACAATATTTATCACCCTAAAGTGGATGTCGCGACACTACGCAGACGAGTTGGAATGGTGTTCCAAAGGCCGAATCCGTTTCCAAAGTCGATTTATGAGAATGTCGTTTATGGCTTACGTTTACAGGGGGTTCGCAATAGCCGAAGTTTAGATGATGCTGTTGAGCGTTCGCTACGCGCTGCTGCGCTATGGGATGAAGTGAAAGATCGTCTGCATGAAAATGCATTTGGGTTATCTGGTGGTCAGCAGCAACGGTTAGTGATTGCTCGCGCAATAGCGATTGAACCAGAAGTATTGTTGCTTGACGAACCGACCTCGGCGCTTGATCCAATTTCAACGCTGACTATTGAAGAGCTTATTAACGACTTAAAGAGAAAGTATACGGTTGTGATGGTGACTCATAACATGCAACAAGCGGCTAGGGTCAGTGATCATACTGCGTTCATTCACTTAGGAAAGCTGGTAGAGTACTCGGATACCGATTCCATCTTTACATCACCGCTGCAAAAGCAAACAGAAGACTACATTACCGGTCGTTACGGATAGAGGAACACAAAACTCATGCACTTTGGTCGTCATATTTCAGGTCAGTTTAACGCGGAACTCGAGTCAATCCGTACCCACGTTCTCACAATGGGAGGGCTGGTGGAGCAACAACTCTCGTTCGCATTACAGGCGTTGCATAACGACGATATTGATCTGGCTAAAAAAGTGGTTCGCGATGATCATAAAGTGAATGCCATGGAAGTGTCTATTGATGAAGCGTGCACTCGCATTATTGCTAAACGGCAACCAACGGCAAAAGATTTGCGTTTAGTGATGGCAATAATCAAAACGATTACGGACTTAGAGCGTATTGGTGATGTTGCTGCGCGTATTGCGAGAGTCGCTATCGAAACGCCTTCGACCAAAGAGCAAAGCTTTCATGTCTCTCTAGAGCCATTATGTCGTCAAGCGATCAGTATGTTACATCAAGTGCTTGATGCGTTTGCTCGCATGGATGTTGATGCGGCGGCTGAGGCGTATAAGCTAGATGATAAGCTTGATGCTGAATATGAGGCTGTGATTCGTCAGCTAATGACTTATATGATGGAAAACCCGAAGAATATTCCAAGCGTACTGCAAGTGATGTGGTCGGCGAGAGCAATTGAAAGAGTCGGGGACCGTTGTCAGAATATTTGTGAGTACATTATTTATTTTGTGAAAGGGAAAGATGTTCGCCACCTTGGCGAGCAGAGCATTGACGATTTACTTAACTCATAATTGCCAAATATTATCGGATAGTTCACCACCTCTAGCCCGAACTGTGAGCTAGAGGTGGTGATAGCTGTAATGCTAGAAGCGTAGAATAAAACCTAAATTCCAGTTTGATAAGATATCCGCTGGGATGTAGGTTTGTTGATTATCGAATACATTGATATCAAGTCCCGTTCTGACCCCTAGATTATCCGTAATCTGATAGACGTAGTTAGCACCAATGCTAACACCTGTCGCACTGCGACTCTCTTCTTTCTTGCTACCATCATATTGCACACCACCAATACTTACCTGAAATCCGTGAGCGGCAGCTTGACCAAACATTTGCTGGAGGCCGACTCGGTAGCTATGCAACGTTTCGTCATAGACATTACTGGCGTAGCGAGTTTGTCCATAGTCAAAAAACACAGCATCAAAGCCTAACGTATTAGGTAGGCCAACTTGAATTCCTGCGCCTCGATAGGCGCCAATTTTTAGCTCCGGGGAGAGTTGAATACTATGAGCATTAGTGACAAAAGGGACGGCGAGTAGGCTGGTAACGAGTAAAGTTTTTTTCATCATAAGATTAACCACGTAAGTAAATAAGACTTAACTTCTTGTCGTTCCTTTGACTTAAGTAGAAGGTGAGACGTAGTGTAAATCGCTGGGTTTGATGAAACTAAACAGTATTGCTTATGAGTGTAATAAGGCACAGATATGACCAGACGGCGTGGAGTAGGGGTGTGTCGTCCCGACTTACTGGCAATGTAATGCGGAGTTTAAAGAAATTTGCTGTTCAACGGCGTTCGTCATGACGGAGTCTAACCATTTTTTAGTTTGCGCATTGCGGTCCTTATTATGAGTGTAACTATACAGGTCATAACGGGGGATTTTATCGTTAAGGAGAATAGTGACAGCGCGAAGCTCAGGAAAGTGCTTGATTGGAAAAAGGTTTGAATGAGGTAGGACAAAATCGGTATTTCGAACAACGTCGATAAGCGCTAAGAGTACTTCTGAGCGAAAACCCACACGAGTTTTACAACCAAGAGAATTAAGAATATTAGCGGCAATGCAGACATTGTCATTGAAGCCTGGAAGAAGTTGAGACGCTATCTCAAAGCCATCGAAAGCTTGAGGTGTCGTGATATTTTGTTGTACAGGGTGGTTCTTTCTAACAATGACTCTACCCTCTATTGCTGTTAACTGAGTTCGGCAAATTTCTTTTGAAATGCCATCTAAATCATAATGTACCCCATAAAAAACATCCCCCTTTTGAATATCCTCGTTGGTATTGTGGCCCCAGTTAACCAGCTCAATATTGAGGTGGGGTGCATCTTCACGCAGTGCTGTGAACAGCGTTCCGGTAATCGTAGAGAGGATATGGGGAGATAAGGCGATTTTCATGGTGCCAGTGAGTTCTTTAGGCGAGAACTCATGGAGCTTTCCTAACGCGGATTCTAGGTTATTTAAGTGTGGGCTAATCGCCCGTGCAAGGTTTTGAGCAAATGGTGTTGGTTCTAATCCGTGCCTTACTTTAACAAACAGTTCGTCGTTAAAGTGGTGTCTAAGCTTTTGTAAGGTCTGACTAATGGCAGGTTGAGAAACAAACAGGCGTTCAGAACTCTTACGCATGTTTTTTTCCTGCATAAGTACCAGGAAGGTGCGAAGCAAATTAAGATCGATGTTATAAAAATTTTGATGTGGCATCGTTGTCTTATCTCATGCGTAGTCAGTGCTGAAATTGTCAGTATAGTGGACTAAGCCCCCTTCTACTTAATCTAGGGATACAGCCGCGCGAATCATAGTTACCATATTGGTAATTGTGTTTGTATCGGTAATTGGTAGCGCATAATCGTCGGTATTTTCAGCACCCATTTTGGCTTGTGGTGCATGAAACGACATGAGGCTATTTCGAATGGTTTTACCTGATAAATGTAGCTCTGTGATACCAGTTGTTTGAATGATGTGTGTGACATTATCAGGCGATATACCCGCGCCAGCCATAATCTTGATACGACCTTTTGCTTGAAGGTGCAGCTGGCTTAAACACTCTATACCCGCTAGCGCGGAGTTCGCGAGTCCTGAAGTGAGTACTCGTTCACAGCCAAGAGTGATAATTTGTTCAAGAGCGTCTTTAGCATTGGCGCATTGGTCAAAAGCACGATGAAAAGTGACGCCTAAGCCGAGCTGTTGGGCTTGTGAAACCAGTCTGTTCAAGTTCTCTAAATCGAGGTGACCATCGTGTGTTAAGAGCCCTAATACTACGCCATCCATGCCCATATTGGCGGCAATGATGATGTCTTGCGCCATTACGTCAATTTCTTGTTGGTTATAGAGAAAGTCACCTTGTCGAGGGCGAATCATGGCGTAAACGGGTACTTGACTTAGTTTCGCGGCTTGCATCATAAAGCCAGCGCTAGGAGTAAGACCGCCTAATGCCAGTGAGGAGCAAAGTTCTATGCGAGTGGCGCCGCCTTCTACGGCATACCGTAGCGATTCAATATTGTCGATACAAACTTCTAGTTGATAGGGCATCAGTTGACTGGTCATTGTATGGTCCACAAATTCAAGAGGTAACTAATATAGCCGTCTCGTGAGGGAGATACTAGCTGGGGATGATTATCGCGGAGCAATAAATGAGAAAAGCCCGAGTAAAAACTCGGGCTTGTATTCGGCTAACTGAAATTCTCTTCAATGATTGGCTGCGGTTTCCGCTTTATTATTTCCAACCAACAACCCCGTGAGCATGGGGCGGAAGGTTTCAATTATTTAGATAGGTCTTCTGCGTGCTCAGATAGGAATGCTGCAACACCTTTTGGAGATGCGTCCATACCTGCTTTGCCTTCTTCCCATTGTGCTGGACAAACTTCACCATTCTTCTCGTGGAAGTTTAGTGCGTCTACCATGCGTAGCATTTCATCAATGTTACGGCCAAGTGGAAGATCGTTCACTACTTGGTGACGAACAAGACCGTCAGCATCAATTAGGAAAGAACCACGGAATGCAACACCAGCTTCTGGGTGCTCGACGTCGTATGCTTTGCAGATTTCGTGCTTAACGTCAGCAACTAGAGGGTACTTAACTTGACCGATACCGCCATCTTCGATAGCAGTGTTACGCCATGCGTTGTGAGAGAACTGAGAATCGATAGAAATACCGATAACTTCTGCGCCTTTAGCTTGGAAGTCAGCTAGACGGTTATCAAACGCGATAAGTTCAGATGGGCAAACGAACGTGAAATCTAGTGGGTAGAAGAAAACAACTGCTTTTTTACCTTTAGTGAATTCAGCGAAGTTGAAGTTATCAACGATTTCGCCGTTACCAAGAACAGCTGCTGCAGTAAAGTCTGGGGCTTGACGACCAACTAGTACCATTTTTTTGCTCCTAAAATAGGTTAATTCAAACCGTGTTCGGTTTGGTCCGTGTTTGTACGAGACAAACTATAGTACACATTGTAGTATTGAAAAAAGCGAAAATAATAGATTGATTTAATCGAAAAAAACGATGAGTCGTTCTTGCTCATTCCTTTTTTGAATGCAGCGAAAAAAGTAGGCAGTAAATATGAATAAATGGCCCAGTTTAAAACAAATCCATTACCTAGTGACCCTCAGTGAAACTCGGCATTTTAGTGAGGCGGCCGAGCGTTGCTTTGTAAGTCAATCGACCTTAAGTAAGGGGATTCAAAACCTTGAAGAGCTAATTGGTTGTCCTCTTTATGAAAAAAAGGATAAGAAAAGTCCGTTAGTGTTCACTCAAGCAGGGGAGATGGTCGTCAAGCAAGGAAGAGAGCTGCTAGCGAAAGGGCAGGATTTGATAGAGCTGGGCGATTTTTGTCAAGGTGATGCGATGCAAGGGCAGATTAAGCTGGGGTGTATCCCCACCATCGCTCCCTTTCTACTGTGTGATTTAGTTCAAGAGGTGAATGCACGGTATCCGCAACTCAATTTATTGCTCAGAGAGGATACGACTTCGAATTTACTGGCGGCATTAAAGCATGGCGAATTAGATGTTTTGATCTTGGCGCTGCCGATGGAAATCGGCAATATGGAGCGCTGTATTGTTGGGCAGGACCCTTTTAAAATGGTGATCAGCAGAACACAGGCTGATCGCATTCAGGTGCCAATTAAATATGATGATCTCCCCGATGAATCGGTGTTTCTACTTGAAAATGAGCATTGCTTAACGGAGCATGCGGTGTCGGCTTGTAAGCTGACAAAAAAGGAAAAAATTAACCCATTTAGCGCCACCAGTTTGCATACCTTAGTGCAAATGGTTGCCAACGGTTTAGGGACGACGTTTATACCGCAAATGGCGATTGAACATGGTTTGCTAGACAATCAAAATTTAATCGTCATAGAACCACCAGGCCAGCAAGCACATCGAGAGATTGGTTTGGTGTGGAGACCGAGTTCGTCAAGGCGTGAGTCATTTATGCACCTTGCCGATGTGGTATCTGAACTGCTTTAAACGCAGTAATGCATGCTCACGTAGATGCGTATTTACGTGAGCGTGGTTGGCATAAGGATATACCAACCTATTTATTTACCTACTTATCTCGTTTACCTACTTATCTCTTTTACCGGCTTACTCGCTTACTCAGTATAAAGCGTACATTACCTTTATTCAGTGACGCTTTGTACTGGCTCCACATCACTTTCTTCTGGTTCTGCTTCTTCTTGTAATTCCAGTAAATTGATAGCAATTGCGACAAAATCACTGTCTGTGATAATTCCGACTAATTCTCCTTTCTTAACGACTGGTAAACAGCCAACTTTGTGTTTTTGCATGTACATGGCACTTTCACGAAGACCAGCTCTAGGCTCTATGGTCATGATGTTAACATGCATGAAATCGCTAATAGGTGTAGAGAGCGTGTAAGATTGATCGCTAGGAATGCGTTGCAAGATGGATTCTTGAACCGCGAGTAAATCGCGCTGAGAAACGATACCTAATAGTTGTTTATGGGCATCGATTATAGGGATATGCCGGATATCGAGCGCTTCCATCATGTGCTTGGCATCGGCAAGGGAGTGAGACCGCAAAAGGGTGTGAGGGTTGCGGGTCATCATATCTTCGACCTTAATCATAGAGGGCCTCCAACTCATTTTGATTGTCTATTTTAACTATAGAATTATCGCAGCAATAAAGTTGAGAACTCGGTCATTTTTTGATGCGAATCATTAAAAATGGATCGCAAAATTGTAGTGATTGTCACGTGGCGATAATTTGCTTAAAAATACAACACGATTAACCTTGTTCAACTTGCTATTCCATGCTGTAAGCCTATACTTAGCGGCTGCGAAATTTTTCGCTCTTTATGTCATAGATCAACAAAGATGGGTGTTATGCAAGTTTCAGATTTTCACTTCGACCTACCTGATGAGCTCATTGCTCGTTATCCCACCGCTGAACGTAGTGCGAGCCGATTATTACAGCTCACTGGTAATACAGGTGAAGTGGCTGATAAAACCTTTACTGATATTGCCAGCCTTGTTCAACCCGGTGATCTACTGGTGTTTAACAATACTCGAGTTATCCCTGCGAGAATGTTTGGACGCAAAGCGTCTGGCGGCAAGTTGGAAGTGTTGGTTGAGCGTATGCTTGATGATAAGCGCCTATTGGCTCATGTACGTTGCTCTAAATCACCGAAAGTAGGCACAGAGCTGCTTCTTGGTGAAAATGACGACTATCAAGCTATCATGGTAGCAAGACACGACGCCCTGTTTGAAATTGAAATTCAATCAGAGAAAACGGTGTTGGAAGTGTTAAACGACATCGGTCACATGCCATTACCTCCTTACATTGATCGTCCTGATGAGGATACTGATAAAGAGCGCTACCAAACCGTTTACAATGAGAAACCGGGGGCTGTCGCAGCCCCAACAGCAGGGCTTCATTTTGATGATAAAGTCTTGGCAGATATTAAAGCGAAAGGCGTGAACTTCGCTTACGTGACTTTGCATGTTGGCGCGGGCACCTTTCAACCTGTTCGCGTAGATAATATTCACGATCACCACATGCATTCTGAATATGTTGAAGTGACCGATGAAGTGGTTAAAGCCATTGCTGAAACTAAAGCGAATGGTGGCAGAGTGATTGCGGTTGGAACAACATCGGTACGCTCTTTAGAAAGTGCAGCCCAAGATGCTAAAGCGAAAGGGACAGAGCTCGCGCCATTTTTTGGCGATACTGAAATTTTCATCTTCCCAGGCTATGAATATCAAGTTGTTGACTGCCTAGTTACCAATTTTCACTTGCCAGAATCGACGTTGATCATGCTAGTGAGCGCATTTGCTGGCTATGAGAATGTGATGGCGGCTTATCAGCATGCCGTAGATAACCAGTACCGTTTCTTTAGCTACGGTGATGCGATGTTTATTACCAAAAAAGTAAACTAACGAGCGGCATCAAGAGGTTTAATTTCACTCAAGGAGCCAGTGAGAGTTTAGGTAAGGAATACCAGTAAGCGCTTGGCAGAAATGTCGGCGCAATCGAGTGCGACAAGCTACGCTTGTTAGTGCGTTTTGATATTGAGTCAGACTGTGTCTCTGGCGAATTGGAGGCTTCGTGAAATTACAATACGAACTTAAAAAGAAAAATGGTCACGCGCGTCGTGGTCAATTAACGTTTGAACGTGGGACAGTGCAGACCCCTGCATTTATGCCAGTGGGTACTTACGGTACTGTGAAAGGCATGACGCCGGAAGAGGTTAAAGATACTGGAGCAGAAATTCTGCTTGGTAATACTTTCCACCTTTGGCTTCGTCCTGGTCAAGAAATCATGAAGCTGCACGGTGACTTGCATGACTTTATGAACTGGCAAGGTCCAATCTTGACTGATTCAGGCGGTTTCCAAGTCTTTAGCTTAGGCGCAACGCGTAAGATCACAGAAGAAGGCGTTCATTTCCGTAGCCCGGTAAATGGTGACAAAGTCTTCATGGATGCTGAAAAGTCAATGGAGATTCAAAAAGACCTTGGCTCTGATGTTGTAATGATCTTTGATGAGTGTACGCCGTATCCTGCTACGCATGATGAAGCGAAGAAATCCATGGAAATGTCACTACGTTGGGCACAACGTTCTCGTGACCACTTCGATAAGCTAGAGAACACGAATTCGTTGTTTGGTATTGTTCAAGGTGGCGTTTACGAAGATTTACGTGACGTTTCAGTTGAAGGCTTAACGAATATTGGCTTCGACGGGTATGCGGTTGGTGGTTTAGCGGTAGGTGAACCTAAAGAAGATATGCATCGCGTTCTCGAGCACACAACGCCAAAACTTCCAGAAGATAAACCTCGCTACCTAATGGGTGTAGGTAAACCGGAAGATCTCGTTGAAGGTGTTCGCCGAGGTATTGATATGTTCGATTGCGTTATGCCAACGCGTAATGCACGTAATGGTCACTTATTTGTCACTGGTGGCGTTATCAAGATCCGTAATGCAAAGCATAAGACGGATACGACGCCATTGGACCCTGAATGTGATTGTTACACCTGTAAGAATTACTCAAAAGCGTACTTGCATCATCTTGATCGCTGTAACGAAATTTTGGGTGCACGTCTGAACACTATTCACAACCTTCGTTACTATCAGCGTCTGATGGAAAGTATCCGTAAGTCGATTGACGAAGACCGTTTTGATGAATTTGTTCAAGAGTTTTACGCACGTCGCGACCGCGAAGTAATACCAATTGATATGAAATAGTTGGTTAATTTTAAGGCTATCCTTGCAACTGGTGACAAATCCTAGCGCTGGGTCACACTTTTTGTGCTCCGAACAGGCGAAGAAACATTGAGTTACGGTTTGCTTCTTGAAAAGATAAGGGGATAGCCCAATTTTGGATATGTATTTACATTTAACGAGGATGTTTTCCAATGAGTTTGATTAGTTCAGCTTACGCTGCTGAAGCCGCTCCACAAGGCGGTGGTTTTGAAATGTTAATTATGCTTGGTATGTTTGCGGTAATTTTTTACTTCATGATTTACCGTCCACAAGCAAAACGTGCAAAAGAGCATAAAAACCTAATGTCTTCAATGGGCAAAGGCGATGAAGTTCTGACCAACGGTGGTTTAATCGGTAAAATTACTAAGATCGCTGAAGACAACGACTACATTGCTATCGCACTAAACGATAACAACGAAGTGGTTATCAAGAAAGATTTCATCACTGCAGTGCTACCAAAAGGTACGCTGAAGTCTCTATAAAAACAGCTAAAGGATCCTCGCTGTGCTAAACCGTTATCCTCTGTGGAAGTACTTAATGGTGATTTTTGCCATTGCTATCGCAGCATTATATGCGCTTCCCAACCTATACGGTGAAGATCCGGCTATTCAAATTACAGGGGCGCGTGGCGCCTCTGTTGATATGTCGACGCTGGATACTGTCACTCAAGCTCTCGATAAAGAGCAGCTCTCTCATAAGTCTATTGCCTTAGAAAACGGCTCTATTTTAGTTCGTTTTAACAATACTGATACTCAAATTAGTGCACGTGACGTGATCAGCGAAGCGTTAGGCAAAGACTCCATTGTTGCTCTCAACTTAGCGCCTGCTACACCTCATTGGTTAGAAGCTATTGGTGCCGCGCCCATGAAACTGGGTCTAGACCTTCGTGGTGGTGTTCACTTCTTAATGGAAGTTGACATGGACGCTGCGATGGAAAAGTTGGTTGGACAACAAGAAGAAGCATTTCGAAGTGAATTACGTGAAGACCGCATTCGTTATCGCTCTATTCGTCCCTCTGGTAAAGATGGGGTAGAAGTCCTACTTCGTGATGCAGAGCAATTGGCACAAGCCAAAGCCGTACTTGAATCGCAACACCCTGATATGGACTTTTTTGATTCAGACTCAAACGGTCGCTTTGCTATTGTTGCTCGCTTTAAAGAAACTCGCCTGCAAGAAATACGTAATTACGCTGTTGAACAAAACATCACTATTCTACGAAATCGTGTGAATGAACTCGGTGTTGCTGAACCTTTGGTGCAGCGTCAGGGCGCAAGTCGTATTGTGGTTGAGCTACCTGGTGTTCAGGATACTGCCCGAGCAAAAGAAATTCTTGGTGCAACCGCGACGCTTGAATTCCGTGAAGTTGACAGTAGTGCAGATTTAGCCGCTGCAGCTAGTGGCCGAGCGCCTGCTGGCAGTGAAATCAAGTTTGACCGTGATGGTCGTCCTGCCGTTCTGAAAAAACGTATTATCCTTGGTGGAGCAAGCATTACTGATGCGAGTTCAAGTGCGGATGAATATGGTCGCCCACAAGTAAACATCTCACTTGATAGTGAAGGTGGTAACAAAATGGCGGCGTTCTCTCGTCAAAATATCGGTAAGCTTATGGCGACGGTATTTGCAGAGTACAAGGACAGTGGTAAACGTACACCTGAAGGCAAGGTCATTCTCGATAAGCATGAAGAAGTTATCAACCAAGCTACGATTCAGTCAGCGCTAGGTCGTAACTTCCGTATTACAGGTATCGACTCTGCTGCTGAAGCGCATAACTTAGCATTATTGCTTCGTGCTGGTGCGTTGATTGCGCCTATCTCGATTGTTGAAGAAAGAACTATTGGTCCATCAATGGGTCAGCAGAATATCGATATGGGTATCATGGCGTGTATCACAGGTATGATTGCTGTGATGCTCTTTACTTTGGTGTACTACCGTGGTTTTGGTCTATTCGCTAACTGTGCATTAATGGCTAACATCGTCCTAATTATTGGTGTGATGTCAATGATACCCGGCGCGACAATGACGCTTCCCGGTATTGCCGGTATTGTACTGACCGTCGGTATGGCGGTAGATGCGAACGTACTGATTTTTGAGCGGATCCGGGAAGAGCTAAAAGAGGGACGTAATCCTCAACAAGCGATCCATCAAGGTTACGCCAATGCATTTAGTACCATTGCCGATGCCAACATCACTACGCTTATTACCGCTATTATATTGTTTGCTGTCGGCACGGGTGCTATCAAAGGCTTCGCTGTGACACTTTCAATCGGTATTATTACCTCAATGTTTACTGCAATTATTGGTACTCGCTGCTTAGTGAATCTGGTATATGGCGGCAAACGTGTTAAGAAACTGTCGATCTAGGAAATAGTTATGTTTGAGATAATGAAAGCAGACAAAACGATCGACTTTATGCGTTGGTCAAAAGTAGCATTCATGTTTTCCATTGCGATGATTGCTGCTGCAATATTTACCCTATCTACTAAGTGGCTGAACTGGGGCTTAGACTTTACCGGCGGTACGCTGATTGAAGTGGGTTTCGAGCAACCAGCTAACCTTGAAGATGTACGAAGTGCATTGGATGCGGAAGGGTTTGGCGATGCAACGGTACAAAACTTTGGTTCTTCACGTGATGTGATGGTACGTCTACGCCCACGTGATGGAGTGCAAGCAGAAGCGTTGGGCAACCAAATTTTAAGCGCGATCCAGCAAGGAACAGGTGAAAGCGTTGAGATGCGTCGCATCGAGTTTGTCGGCCCGAATGTCGGCGATGAGCTCACAGAGGCTGGTGGTCTAGCGATTTTAGTCTCCCTAATCTGTATTTTGATTTACGTATCTATACGATTTGAATGGCGTCTTGCTGCTGGTGCTGTAATGGCCTTGGCTCATGACGTTATTATTACCCTAGGTATTTTCTCTTTACTGCAGATTGAAGTGGACTTAACCATAGTGGCAGCGTTGCTGACCGTTGTAGGTTACTCCCTCAATGATACGATTGTAGTATTTGACCGGATTCGTGAGAATTTCCGAAAAATGCGTAAAGGTGAGCCGTCTGAGGTGATGAATAATTCAATCACACAAACATTGAGCCGTACGTTAATTACCTCGGGTACGACGTTGTTCGTAGTCATCGCATTGTTTACGCAAGGCGGTGCAATGATACATGGTTTTGCACTTGCACTACTGCTTGGTATCACGGTTGGTACTTACTCTTCTATTTATGTTGCTTCAGCGCTGGCGCTGAAACTGGGTATTCAACGTGAACACCTAATGCCAACGCAAATAGAGAAAGAAGGCGAAGAGCTAGACGAAATGCCATAAGTATTTTCGATTGCTATCAAAAAGGCCGCTCAAAATGAGCGGCCTTTTTTTGCTTGTTTGTCCCGTCCTGAAATGTGTTTACACTTTGAGGACGAGACAGTTATTTAAGTGAGATATTTCTTAACGCTAGATGCAAAAAATCCCAGCCTTAAGGCTGGGATTTGAGAAATGCAGTGAATGCTAAGTAATGCGAAATTACTTAAGCATACCTTCATTTGAGTTTTCACGAATGTGCTTAAGCATGGATTTAACACCACGAGCGCTAGACGCTACGATGTTGCCAGACTTCATGTGGTCGGTGCCGCCAGCAAAGTCAGTGACAATCGCGCCAGCTTCACGAGCAATCAGATCGCCAGCAGCCATGTTCCAAGGCTTAAGACCTAGTTCGAAGTAACCATCGACACGACCAGCAGCTAGGTAGCAAAGGTCAAGCGCTGGAGAACCAGTACGACGGAAATCAGAACACTCAACAAACATTGAAGACATGATTTTGAAATAGCTTTCAGAATGCTGCTTTTGCTTGTAAGGGAAGCCAGTACCGATGATGGTACCTTTAAGATCTTTTAGAGGCGTTACGCGAATACGAGCGTTGTTAAGTTGAGCGCCAGAACCACGTTGTGCAGTAAATAGCTCGTTACGCATTGGGTCATAAACACATGCAACTTCTGTTCTGCCCTTCATACGAACAGCAATAGAAACACAGAAGTGTGGTAGACCATTGATAAGGTTAGTGGTGCCATCCAGTGGGTCGATGATCCATTGAACATCACTATCTTTACCTTCAATCATACCGCTTTCCTCAGCAACAATGCTGTGCTCAGGGTAAGAAGTTTGAATAGTATGGATAATGAGTGCTTCAGCTTCTTTGTCTACGTTAGTAACAAAGTCATTAGTGCCTTTCTGTACTGACTCAATGTTGTCAGTGTTTTCAAGTGATTTAGCAATATGGTTGCCAGCTTTACGCGCAGCGCGTATAGCGATATTTAGCATTGGATGCATACGAATTTTCCCAACGGATGTTAAAGAACAAAAAGCGGCGGCGAGTATATCAAAGATTGGGGAAAAGGGAAGTGGTTATTTTTTGTCCTGTCATTCGTGTGAATAAAAAGACCCTGACTATTTTAGTCAGGTTTATGTTATTATTCGGCGGTTTTGTAATCTTGGTGCTATTTGACAATGCTAGACAACGTTAAGATCATTCTCGTCGGAACTTCTCATTCTGGAAATATAGGCTCTGCAGCTCGTGCGATGAAAGTCATGGGATTAAGCCAGATGGTGTTAGTTGATCCTCAATGTGAAGTAGACGCGCAAGCTGTCGCGTTAGCCGCAGGTGCGAGTGATATCGCCTTGGGTGCAACAATTGTCTCCTCATTAGAAGAAGCGGTCGAAAACTGTGGGTTGGTTGTGGGCTCAAGCGCACGCTCTCGCACATTAGATTGGCCTATGATTGAGCCACGTGAATGTGGACAACGTTTTGCTATTGAAGGTGAAAAGCACCCAGTAGCGTTAGTCTTTGGACGCGAGCGTACCGGTCTTACTAATGATGAACTGCAGCTGTGTCATTTTCATACCTGCATTCCGGCTAACCCTGAATACAGCTCGTTGAACTTAGCGATGGCGGTTCAAACGTTAAGCTACGAAGTTCGTGTTGCTCACCTAGATAGAGAGAGCCAGCAGTATCCTGCTCAAGATGAACCTGATTATCCGCGCCATAAAGAGTTGGAATTATTCTACCAACACCTTGAAAATGTGATTACGGATACCCAGTTCATCTCTAAGGATAAGCCTAACCTTGTCATGAATAAGCTACGTAGACTATTTAGTAGGGCTCGTCCTGAATCTCAAGAAATCAATACCTTGCGTGGTATTTTGACATCTATTGATAGAATGCTCGCGGGTAAAAAATAACCACCTTAAGTGTGTGGATGAATACCTGACTATTTTAGTCAAATAAATACTTGATTAAAATAGTCAGGTATGAAAAAATTGATTCCACAAAGACAATGTGGAAACGTGTGATATGAGATTAACATCAAAAGGAAGATACGCAGTAACAGCGATGCTCGATGTCGCGCTGCACTCACAGCAAAGCCCAGTCCCGCTGGCCGATATTTCTGAGCGTCAAGGGATTTCCCTTTCTTACTTAGAACAGCTGTTTTCTAAACTGCGTAAAGCCGGACTAGTCTCAAGTGTCCGTGGTCCTGGTGGAGGTTACCGCCTAGGTACTGACGGCGCCGACATTTCCATTGGTACGGTTATCGCCGCTGTGGATGAGTCGGTCGATGCAACCAAATGCGCTGGCAAAGGTGATTGCCAAGGCGGTACTCGTTGTCTCACTCACACGTTATGGCGAGATTTAAGTTCTCGTATTAGCGACTTCCTAAACAATATCACTCTTGGTGAGTTGATGGTTGATAATGAAGTCCTTGAAATTTCAGACCGTCAAGACATAGATCTTACGGTCAATAATGGGTTTTCCAGAAAAAATAATAACGCTGCCCCCATCGGCATTAATGTTCGCTCGTAAGTAGTGTTGCTTTTACATTGGAGTAAAGAATGAAACTGCCTATATATTTAGACTACTCTGCCACTTGTCCAGTAGACCCTCGTGTTGCTGATAAGATGGTGAAATTCATGACAATGGACGGAACGTTTGGTAACCCAGCGTCGCGTTCGCACCGTTATGGATGGCAGGCAGAAGAAGCAGTAGATAATGCACGTGAGCAAATTGCAGATTTGCTGAATGCAGACCCTCGTGAAATTGTTTTCACATCGGGCGCAACAGAATCAGATAACCTTGCGATTAAAGGTGCAGCACATTTTTATGGCAAGAAAGGTAAGCACGTTATTACCTGCAAAACTGAACATAAAGCCGTTTTGGATCCATGCCGCCAGCTAGAGCGTGAGGGCTTTGAGGTGACTTACCTAGAGCCAGAAACAAACGGTATCATTGATCTTGCTAAGCTAGAAGCGGCGATGCGTGAAGATACGGTATTAGTGTCTATCATGCATGTAAATAACGAAATTGGTGTTATTCAAGACATTGCTGCGATGGGAGAGTTATGTCGTAGCAAAAAGATCATTTTTCACGTTGATGCTGCTCAATCAGCGGGAAAATTGCCTATCGATGTGCAAGAAATGAAAGTGGACTTAATTTCGCTTTCTGCACACAAGGTTTATGGCCCTAAAGGTATCGGCGCACTATACGTCCGTCGTAAGCCACGCATTCGCTTAGAAGCGCAAATGCACGGTGGCGGTCACGAACGAGGTTTCCGCTCTGGCACATTAGCGACTCACCAAATTGTGGGTATGGGCGAAGCGTTTGCTATTGCTAAACAAGATATGCAGAAAGATTACGAGCATGCAAAAGCACTGAGCGAGCGTCTCTATGCTGGTGTGAAAGGTCTTGAAGCCGTGACAGTTAATGGCGACTTAGACATGCGTGTCCCACATAACTTGAACATCAGCTTTGCTTTTGTTGAAGGTGAGTCACTACTGATGTCATTGAAAGATCTTGCAGTTTCATCGGGTTCTGCATGTACATCTGCCAGCCTAGAGCCTTCTTATGTGCTTCGAGCACTCGGCTTAAATGATGAACTTGCACATAGCTCTGTACGTTTTTCCTTTGGTCGCTTTACGACAGAAGAAGAAATTGATTATGCCATTGAGCAAATCAAAACAGCAGTGAACAAGTTACGCGACATGTCTCCTCTATGGGATATGTATAACGAAGGGATTGACCTAGATACGGTTGAGTGGGCACACCACTAATCTCAAGGATATAGAGGATTCGAGGAAAATATTATGGCTTACAGCGAAAAAGTAATTGATCACTATGAGAACCCACGTAACGTAGGTTCATTTGATAAGAATGATCCAAACGTCGGTAGCGGCATGGTTGGTGCTCCAGCGTGTGGTGATGTAATGAAGCTGCAAATCAAGGTAACACCGGAAGGTATTATCGAAGATGCTAAGTTTAAAACCTACGGCTGTGGTTCAGCTATTGCGTCGAGTTCACTTGTGACTGAGTGGGTGAAAGGCAAGTCAGTGGACGAAGCCGCAGCAATTAAGAATTCAGAGATTGCAGACGAGTTAGAGTTGCCACCCGTTAAGGTGCACTGTTCTATCCTTGCCGAAGACGCGATTAAAGCTGCCGTTGCTGACTACAAGAAAAAGCACGACTAAATTCTAGGTTAATACCTAAAAAATTGATTCAATAGATTAAAAGATAAGGTTGTAGTATGGCCATCTCCATGACAGACGCAGCAGCAAGTCGCGTAAAAACATTTCTCGATAACCGTGGTAAAGGCCTTGGTTTACGCTTGGGTGTGAAAACCACTGGGTGTTCAGGAATGGCGTACGTGCTTGAGTTCGTTGATGATCTAGACGATGGTGATGAGGTATTTGAACACGCTGGTGTAAAAGTCATCATTGATGCTAAAAGCCTTGTCTATCTAGATGGAACAGAATTGGATTACGTAAAAGAAGGTTTAAACGAAGGTTTTGAATTCAACAACCCTAACGCAAAAGGCGAGTGTGGTTGTGGTGAAAGTTTCAACGTTTAACCGATAAGGAGCTCAGTACTCTGAGCTCCAATAATACGAGTCATACGATATGAATCATTTTGATCTTTTTGGGCTACCTGTTCAGTTTTCTCTGGACGGTAGCCTTCTTTCTTCCCAGTTTCTTGAGCTTCAAAAGCGTTTTCACCCCGATAATTTTGCCTCAGCTTCCGAGCGAGACCGATTATTAGCGGTGCAAAAGGCGGCGCAGATTAACGATGCGTATGAAGTGTTGCGACGTCCCATCTCTCGAGCAGAGTACTTACTGTCCGAAAATGGTATCGATATTCGCGGCGAGCATAAAACCCTTCAAGACCCAATGTTTCTTATGGAACAAATGGAACTTCGCGAAACACTCGAAGACATAGCAAGTTCAGCGAATGCAGAAGAAGAACTTTTTGACTTTGAACGTCAGGTAAGCAAAATGTTTAACGAGCATCTAACCGAGTTAACTCATGAGTTGGAACAGGCTCGTTGGGATAGCGCTGCAGACAGCGTTCGAAAACTCAAATTTATCGCCAAGCTACAAAACGAAATTGAACAGTTAGAAGAAAAATTGCTTGGCTAATGACAGCCTCCAAGGATATTTGAATGGCATTACTTCAAATCGCAGAGCCGGGACAAAGTTCTGCACCACACGAACACAAACTGGCAGCAGGAATTGATTTAGGGACAACTAACTCACTCGTGGCTAGCGTAAGAAGTGGCGAAGCGGCAACGCTCGCGGATTCTCATGGCAACAAGATCTTACCCTCTGTCGTCCACTATGCGCAAGATCAGGTGACCGTTGGCTACGATGCAAGAAATAACGCATCCAAAGATCCAGAGAATACGATCGTGTCGGTTAAGCGATTACTTGGACGCTCTTTAGCTGATGTAAAAGCTCGCTATCCTTCATTGCCTTATCTATTGTCTGAAAGTACTAATGGGCTACCTGTTCTGCAAACTGCTGCAGGAGATAAAAACCCAATTCAAGTGTCTGCGGATATCCTGAAAACACTCGCTGAACGTGCCCAAGCCTCGTTGGGTGGTGAGCTTGCTGGTGTTGTCATTACCGTTCCTGCTTATTTCGATGACGCTCAACGGGTCGGAACCAAAGATGCGGCCAGTCTTGCCGGTTTGCACGTACTTCGTTTACTTAACGAGCCAACTGCTGCGGCTATCGCCTATGGGCTAGATAGTGGTCAAGAAGGCGTGATTGCCGTTTATGACTTAGGCGGTGGTACATTTGATATTTCAATTTTACGCTTATCAAAAGGGGTATTTGAAGTATTAGCAACAGGCGGTGACTCTGCGCTAGGGGGCGATGATTTTGATCATCTTATTGCCGATCACTTCCAAGCGCTCATTGGACTCACTGAGCTAACGTCGGCGCAACAGCGTGAGCTTCTTGACGCGGCGACCCAAGCAAAGATTGATTTAAGTGACGCGGAAAGCACCTCGGTTTCTGTGCTCGGTTGGCAAGGTGAACTCACACGCTCAACATTTAATGACATCGTTCGTCCTTTATTAAAGAAAACGCTTATGTCATGTCGTCGCGCGTTACGTGATGCAGAAGTCGACGCGGAACAAGTTCTTGAAACAGTGATGGTCGGTGGATCTACCCGCACGCCACTGGTTCGTGAAATGGTAGGTGAATTCTTTGGCAAAACACCATTAACATCGATTAACCCTGATGAAGTGGTGGCAATTGGCGCTGCGATTCAAGCGGATATTCTAGCGGGTAACAAACCAGATTCAGAAATGCTGCTTCTAGATGTGATTCCACTGTCTTTGGGTATTGAGACCATGGGTGGACTAGTGGAGAAAATTGTACCGCGCAACACCACAATCCCTGTGGCTCGCGCACAAGAATTTACCACATTTAAAGATGGCCAAACGGCAATGTCGGTGCACATTGTGCAAGGTGAACGTGAGCTGATCGACGATTGCCGTTCGTTAGCGCGCTTTTCTTTAAAGGGCATTCCTCCAATGACGGCGGGTGCGGCGCATATTCGAGTGACCTACCAAGTCGACGCTGATGGTCTGCTGTCAGTGACTGCGATGGAAAAAAGCACAGGTGTGCAATCTGAAATCCAGGTGAAGCCTTCTTATGGTTTAAGTGATGATGAAGTCACGAACATGTTGAAAGACTCGATGACGTACGCGAAAGAAGACATGTTAGCGCGAGCGCTAGCAGAGCAACGTGTTGAAGCGGATCGAGTGATTGAAGGATTAGTTGCCGCAATGCAAGCTGATGGCGATGAACTATTGGATGATGCAGGTAAACAAGCGCTGGTAAGCGCGATAGAAGCACTGATTCAATTACGCAATGGCGACAACGCTGATGCTATTGAGCAAGGTATTAAAGACACTGATAAAGCCAGCCAAGATTTTGCCTCTCGTCGTATGGATAAATCCATCCGAGAAGCATTAGCTGGTCAATCAGTTGACAATATTTAAAAGTAAGGACCAAGTAGTCATGCCAAAAATTGTTGTATTACCTCACGAGGACCTGTGTCCAGAAGGTGCAGTTTTAGAAGCGAAGCCAGGTGAAACGGTATTAGACGTTGCACTAAAAAATGGCATCGGAATTGAACACGCTTGCGAAAAGTCGTGTGCGTGTACCACTTGTCACATAGTAGTACGTGAAGGTTTTGACTCTCTTGACGAAAGTGATGAGTTAGAAGATGACATGCTGGATAAAGCATGGGGTCTTGAGCCAGAGTCTCGTTTAGGCTGCCAAGCAAAAGTGATGAATGAAGATTTGGTTGTTGAGATCCCTAAATATACCCTTAATCACGCATCAGAAGATCATTAAAGCGTCTGCTAAGGAGAGCTTATGAGTTTAACATGGACGGATTCACGTGATATTGCTATTGAGCTGTGTGACAAGTTTCCAGACACTGATCCTAAAACGGTTCGTTTTACCGATTTGCATCAGTGGATTCTTGATTTAGAAGAGTTTGATGATGAGCCTAATCGTTCTAATGAAAAAATTCTAGAAGCCGTCATATTATGCTGGATGGATGAGTACGAATAAGTCGATTATTTGACATACTGTGATGAAAACGGGCCTATGGCCCGTTTTTTTGTATTCAGTTGTTACATTGTTATTAATTCGGATGGGCATGTCATTGGTATTGACTCTACATAATGCTAACATCTCGATAGTTACCAATATGACGAAACATATAATGGACCAGACAAGGAGAAACCATGTCTAATGCACTGTCGGTATTTCTGAGCCAAGAAATGGCACCATCACAATGGGGAGAAGGTGCGACTCTTTCTTATTCAGAGTCAGGTACGACAATTCATCTCGCCGAGAATCTAGACTTAGATGTTATTCAAAGAGCGGCTCGAAAATTGGACTCGCAAGGCATCACATGCGCGAGTCTACAGGGTGAAAACTGGGATTTAGAAGCTACCTGGGCTTTTTACCAAGGTTATCGTAACCCTAAGAAGACAACATCCGTAGAGCTTCCGTCTTTAAGCGAGGCCGATACTCATGAGTTAAATGCTCGCATAAAAGCTTCCGACTGGACGCGCGATATTATTAATAAAAGTGCGGAAGAAGTCGCACCTCGTCAACTTGCGACTATGGCGGCTGAATTTATTAAATCCACTGCGCCAGAGCATGTCACTTACCGCATTGTTAAAGATAAAGACTTGCTGACTGAAGGCTGGACTGGCATTTTTGCAGTCGGTCGCGGATCTGCTCGTACTTCTGCCATGCTACAACTGGATTATAACCCAACCGGTGATCCTGAAGCGCCAGTGTTCGCTTGTTTAGTCGGTAAAGGGATTACTTTTGACTCCGGTGGTTATAGTTTGAAAGCATCAAACTTCATGACGGCAATGAAGGCCGACATGGGTGGGGCAGCGACCATTACTGGCGGGTTAGGGTTAGCGATTCTTCGTGGCTTAAACAAGCGAGTGAAGCTTATTCTTTGTTGCGCTGAAAACATGGTGTCAGGCAGAGCATTAAAGCTTGGTGATGTTATTACCTATAAGAATGGCAAAACAGTAGAAATCATGAATACTGACGCTGAAGGCCGCTTGGTACTGGCCGATGGTCTGATTTTTGCGAGCGAGCAAAACCCAGAAATGATCATCGACTGTGCAACATTAACTGGCGCGGCGAAGAATGCGCTTGGTAATGACTACCACGCTATTATGTCGTTTGATGATGAGTTGACTCATCAAGCTCTGACGAATGCTAATCAAGAGAAAGAAGGGCTTTGGCCGCTTCCACTTGCTGATTTTCACCGTAATATGTTGCCATCAAATTTTGCCGATCTGTCTAATATTAGCAGCGGAGATTACTCCCCAGGCGCTAGTACGGCAGCTGCTTTCTTGTCTTACTTTGTTGAAGACTACCAAAAGGGCTGGGTGCATTTTGATTGTGCTGGCACGTACCGTAAGTCTGCTTCAGACAAGTGGGCCGCGGGGGCGACTGGTATGGGAACACGTACCTTAGCTCGGTTGCTAGTAGAGCAAGCTAAAAAATAATGGCATAAGCCAAGAAATTGCGAAATAAAAAGCAATAGATTACAAAAACTGAAAGGAAGAACGATGACCCTAGAAAGAACATTTTCAATCGTTAAACCCGATGCTGTTGAGCGCAACCTTATCGGTGAGATCTACCACAGAATAGAGAAGGCTGGTCTGAGTATCGTCGCGGCGAAGATGGTTCGCTTAACGGATGAGCAAGCCAAAGGTTTTTATGCTGAACATGAAGGAAAACCTTTTTTTCCGGCGCTGCGTGAATTCATGACATCGGGACCAATTATGGTTCAAGTGTTAGAGGGTGAAGATGCGATTAGTCGTTACCGTGAATTAATGGGTAAAACCAATCCAGAAGAAGCGGCCTGTGGGACGATACGTGCTGATTACGCATTGAGCATGCGCTATAACTCGGTTCATGGTTCAGATAGCCCTGAGTCAGCGGCTCGCGAAATTGAATTCTTCTTTCCAGAGTCAGAAATCTGCCCTCGTTAATTGAAGGCGATAATACAAAGGAGGCGCTAGCCTCCTTTTTTATTGCCTGACCATTGGCTTGTATAAAAAATGTTCACTTATAAATGAAAGCCTTATTATTTTAGGGTTTTGTAGCGCTTGTTGCAGGAGCCTAAAGGCTGTACAATTCGCGCCCTTAACAGAATCTTCGTCATTTAAGAGGCAACATGACCGTACAAAAAGTCAATCTACTCGATTTTGATCGCAAGGGCTTGCGTAAGTTTTTTCAAGAAGAGCTCGGCGAAAAAGCCTTTCGTGCTGATCAGGTAATGAAGTGGATCTACCATTTCGGTTGTGATGACTTTGAGAAAATGAACAACATCAACAAAAAGCTTCGTGAGAAGTTGTTGAGAGTGGCTGAAATCAAAGCCCCAACTGTTTCAGAAGCTCAGCACTCATCGGACGGCACCATTAAATGGGCGATGCGAGTAGGCGACCAAGATGTTGAAACGGTTTATATTCCAGACGAAGATCGAGCGACATTGTGTGTATCATCCCAAGTCGGATGTGCGCTTGAGTGTAAATTTTGCTCTACGGCTCAACAAGGCTTTAACCGTAATCTAAAAGTGTCTGAGATTATTGGACAGGTTTGGCGTGCGGCGAGAGAAATTGGCTTACAAAAAGAAACCGGTCGTCGTCCTATCACTAACGTCGTGATGATGGGAATGGGCGAGCCACTTCTTAACATGAAGAACTTGCTACCAGCACTAGAGCTAATGCTTGACGATCTGGGTTTTGGGTTATCAAAGCGTCGTATTACGGTATCGACTTCAGGCGTGGTTTCTGGACTTGATCAAATGACAGGTAATATTGATGTCGCATTGGCTATTTCGCTGCATGCGCCAAACGATAAGCTACGTAGCGAAATCATGCCTATCAATGATCGTTGGGATATCCAAGATTTCTTAGCTTCTGTTCAGCGCTACATTGCTTCATCAAATGCAAACCGCGGCCGTGTAACAGTTGAGTATGTTTTGCTTGATCATGTTAACGATGACATGGACCATGCGCGAGAATTAGCAGAGCTGCTAAAAGACACGCCAGCTAAGATTAACTTGATTCCATTTAACCCGTACCCAGGTTCGCCTTATAAAAAGCCAAGCAATTCACGAATTGATCGCTTCATGAAAACCTTGATGCAGTATGATTATACGGTCACGGTACGAAAAACACGTGGCGATGATATTGATGCAGCTTGTGGTCAGTTAGTGGGTGATGTGATTGACCGTACAAAACGTACTAAGCAAATCAGCCAAAAAGGCGCGGAAGAGATTCCGGTTAAAACGCTATAATGCACCGCACTCTAAAGCCAAGTTTCGACTTGGCTTTTTTGTATTTACGACTGAGTGAATAATCTGACGAAATTATCCGATCGCTGCCACAAAGCTATACAAATATTTTTGCTATTAGGGAACAAATATTGTTTTTATTAATCAAATAGTTCAAAGCGTCGCCTGATCAAGGTAAGTATTGTTATTTTTTAATCAAAATAGTCAGTATTCGCATTGATTTACGATTGGTTATTTTAACTCATGAATAGAATCGACTATCATGGGGCATTAGAGATGGTATATCTCAGATATTGAGAAAAATTCTCAACGTGCAAACGTATTTTTAATGTCGACTATTTTAACAATGGATGTAGTGTCGACGATGACCATTAGGGACTAGGCTGTACATACAGTTAGTGCATACGATTTACTAGATTGATGATACGTAAACACCGATAAATAAAATGAAATAAGCGTGTGTGAATCTCAGTCACAACCATAAGAAGTACAGAATTAATGAGTACAGATAGCAATCAAAGTACAGAGCGTGTCCTAGAAGAAAAAGACGTTGTCTTAGCTGGAACCATTTTAAAGCAAAAGCGAGAAGCATTAGGGCTGACTCAAAAGCAGATTGCTGATCGACTCCGTTTGCGAGTTGCGATTATTCAAAAAATTGAATCCAATGAATTCGATGGTGAGCTTGTGGCAACCTTTACCCGAGGTTACCTTCGCTCCTATGCCAAAGCAGTGGGTGTAGAAGAAAAAGAAGTGCTGGGGGCGATTGACCATCATGGCGAAGCTCAGCACAGTGAACAAGAGATGCAAAGCTTCTCGCAAAAAACGAACAAAGAAAAACACGATAGCCGAATCATGAAGCTCACGTGGGGCATTTTTGCGGTCATTATCGGCATTTCATCGGTTTGGTGGCTGCAAAATCAACAAAAAGACACCTTGTCTGAAATTGCGGATACCAGTGAGCCTGCAGCGGAAGTCGCAGAGACGAACTTCGAGCCTGATACAGCACAAGACACCACGTTTGATACCTTGCCTGCTGAGGCAACCGAACAAGTTAAAACGCTTGATGTTTCCGCTGTACTAGAAAGTTCAGAGACGAAAGCGGCGCAAGATCAGCCAGCTACTGTCGCAGATGCTGTTGTTGAAGCTGATGATGCGGTAACGACGGACACCGATGTAAAAGAGTCGGCCACAGTACAAGCGAAAGAAAAAAAAACAGTTGAGAACGGATTAACCAATTTAACCATGTCGTTTAAAGGTGATTGTTGGATCCAAGTTAAAGATGCCAATGGAAAAACCGTGACGACAGGAATCAAGAAGCCGGGAGAGCTAGTTGATGTGAATGGTAAAGCACCATTTAAAATCATCTTAGGCGCTCCAGAAAAGGTTTCTATGACATTTGCGAGTGAACCTGTCGACCTTTCTGGGTATACTTCAGGCAAAGTAGCTCGATTCACCTTACCTTAGAAATCAATATGCATCACGAATCTCCAATTAAACGTCGCCCATCTACGCGTATTTATGTGGGTGATGTACCTATCGGTGACGGCGCACCAATCGCCGTTCAATCCATGACAAACACGCGTACAACAGACGTGCAAGCGACTGTTGCTCAGATCCGAGCGTTGGAAAATGTCGGGGCAGATATTGTCCGCGTTTCTGTTCCAACTATGGATGCTGCAGAAGCCTTTCGAGAAATTAAGAAGCAAGTGTCGATTCCATTAGTTGCCGATATTCATTTTGATTATCGGATTGCCTTAAAGGTGGCAGAGTATGGTGTCGATTGCTTGCGGATTAACCCTGGTAACATCGGCAACGAAGCACGTATTCGCTCAGTGGTCGACTGTGCTCGAGATAACAATATTCCTATTCGAATTGGTGTGAATGGCGGATCTTTAGAAAAAGATATTCAAATGAAGTATGGCGAACCAACACCTGAAGCGTTGGTGGAGTCTGCTATGCGTCACGTGGATATTTTAGATCGCCTGAACTTTGATCAATTCAAGATCAGCGTAAAAGCATCCGATGTTTTTCTTGCGGTTGACTCTTACCGATTGCTAGCAAAGAAAATTGATCAGCCTTTGCACTTAGGCATTACCGAAGCGGGTGGCGCACGAGCTGGTGCGGTTAAATCTTCTGTTGGTCTCGGTATGCTGTTAGCTGAAGGTATCGGTGACACGCTGCGAATTTCGTTAGCGGCCGATCCGGTAGAAGAAATTAAAGTTGGCTTTGATATTCTTAAATCACTGCGAATTCGCTCTCGTGGTATTAACTTCATCGCCTGCCCAAGTTGCTCTCGCCAAGAATTCGACGTTATTGGCACCGTGAATGCACTGGAACAGCGCTTAGAAGATATCATTACACCAATGGACGTTTCGATCATTGGATGCGTGGTGAATGGTCCTGGCGAAGCTGAAGTATCTCACTTAGGGTTAGCAGGCAGTAACAAAAAAAGTGCTTTTTACGAAGATGGTAAACGTCAAAAAGAGCGCTTAGACAACGATGATCTTATTAGTAAGTTAGAAGCTAAAATTCGCGCGAAAGCCTCGATTTTAGACGAAAACAATCGAATCAATATTAGTCAGATAGACGACAAATAATCTCAACGATAACGGTATTTAACTGTGGCAAAAACTATACAAGCAATACGAGGCATGAATGACTGCCTTCCTACACAATCTCCTCTTTGGCAAAAAGTAGAGAATACGGTTAAACAAGTTGTCAGTGCATACGGCTACAATGAAGTCCGCATGCCGATTGTTGAGATGACAAACTTATTCCGCCGTGCGATTGGTGAAGTCACCGACGTGGTAGAAAAAGAAATGTACACCTTTGAGGACCGTAATGGCGATAGCCTGACACTGCGCCCAGAAGGGACTGCTGGATGTGTACGTGCAGGGATTGAAAATGGCTTGCTTTATAACCAAGAGCAGCGTTTATGGTACATGGGCCCCATGTTTCGTCATGAACGTCCACAGAAAGGTCGTTACCGTCAATTCCACCAATGTGGTGTAGAAGTTTTTGGTCTTGATGGCCCTGATGTCGATGCTGAATTGATCATGATGACAGCACGTCTATGGCGTGAGCTGGGCATTCATGAACATGTTCGTTTAGAACTTAATTCTATCGGTTCACTTGAGGCTCGTGCCAACTATCGTACTGCTTTGATTGCTCACTTAGAGCAGCATATTGATGTGTTGGATGAAGACAGCAAACGTCGCATGCATACTAACCCTTTGCGCGTGCTTGATAGCAAGAACCAAGATGTTCAAGCGATTTTAGTCGATGCACCGGAACTGGCGGATTACCTAGACGAGGAGTCTAAAGCACATTTCTCAGGTCTATGTGAACTGTTAGACGCAGCGGGTATTGCCTATACGGTAAACCAACGTTTGGTTCGTGGTTTAGATTACTACAATCGAACAGTATTTGAGTGGATTACTGATAGCTTAGGCGCGCAAGGCACGGTTTGTGGCGGTGGACGCTACGATGGTCTTGTAGAGCAACTTGGTGGCAAAGCAATGCCAGCAGTCGGCTTTGCTATGGGTCTAGAACGCCTTGTGCTTATGATGGAAACATTGGAGCTGACTGATGTACGTCGTAGCGTTGATGCGTACGTGGTGACGTCTGGTGAAGGAACCATGATCGCAGGCGTGAAATTGGCAGAGCAATTACGTGAAACGATCCCAGGTATTCGCGTGATGAATCACTTTGGTGGTGGTAACTTTAAGAAACAATTTAAGCGAGCAGATAAAGTAGGTGCGGTCTACGCGCTTGTGCTTGGCGAAAATGAAGTGGCTGATAACACGGTCGTGGTCAAAGATTTGCAAGGTGGCACGCAGGAAACTGTTGCGCTAAATGAGTTAACCGCTAAATTAGCAGATATTATTTAAGTCCTGTCTTGGTAACGAATAAGAGGTGGTTGAGTAACGATCTCTTTGTTAGACAGTGACGATATTATTTTTAAGAGGACAGGAAGTGGAACTCTACGATTCTGAAGAGCAACAAGTAGAAGCGATCAAAGATTGGTGGCAAGAAAATGGCAAAGCCGTTGTATTAGGTGTTGTCGTTGGTTTAGGTGGCTTGTTCGGTTGGCGTTTTTACCAAGATTCAGCGATTCAAGCTCAAGAAGCAGCGTCTGAACAATATACAAGCGTAGTAGAAGCAATTACTGCACAAGGCGTTGACGCCAGTGCTGAAGTTCAAAGCTTCATTGATACGAGCAAGGCGACAGAGTATTCAGTACTAGCAGCGCTGCAACTGGCAAAAGCTCAAGTTGAAGCAGGTGAGCTTGATCAAGCGTTAGTGCAACTTCAGTGGGCGCAAGCGAATACCAAAGATGCGGCAGTTTCTCCGTTAGTCACTTACCGTATTGCACGAATTATGGCTGAGCAAGAGAATATCGATGGTGCAAGAGTGGAACTAGACAAAATCACTGATGAAGCGTGGGCGGGTCGAGTGGCTGAGCTTCGTGGTGACATTGCTATAAACGCTGGTGAACGTGATGTTGCATACACTGCTTATACTGAAGCGCAACAAGCGCAAGATGCTAGCCAAGCGCTGCAGATTAAACTGGATGATCTTGCCAAGTAAGGGCTAGCCGATGAATAGATTCGTTAAGAAGGTTCTACTTTCTATTTCGGTGCTGGGCGTACTGGCTGGTTGTTCGAGTGAGGAAGATACGGTCATCATGGCACCACTGCCAGTTGTAGACAGTGAATTTTCACCGGCAACCGAGTGGTCATCAAGTATTGGTAGTGGCATAGGGCAGTTCTTTTCCAAATTGTCGCCAGCGTATGCCTATGACAAATTGTTTGTTGCCAGTCGAGATGGCGTCGTAAAAGCGTACGATCCGGAAAGTGGTAACACATTGTGGCAAGTTGACCTTGAAGAGGATGACTCAGCTCGCTTGTCTGGTGGTATTGCAACGGCTTACCAAAAACTGTATATCGGTAGCGAGAACGGTGAAGTGATTGCACTAGATGTCGAGAGTGGTGAAGTCGCATGGCGTGCTGAGGTTAACGGTGAAGTGCTGGCAAAACCAGTAGCCGATGCCAACCTAATCATAGTGCATACTAGCCAAGGATTATTAGTAGCACTTGAGCAAAGCAGTGGTGAAGAACGTTGGGCAATTAGTACTGATGTTCCAAACTTAACGTTGCGCGGCGATAGTGCGCCAGCGGCTATTTCTGGTGGTGTGTTCTGGGGAACGGCGAACGGACGTCTCGCAGCTGCTATCGTAGAGCGTGGTCAGTTAATTTGGCAACAACCAGTGGGAACTCCGAAAGGGGCGACTGAAATTGATCGTCTTGTGGACGTAGATGCATCGCCGATTATTCTTGGTGGTACGCTATATACGATTGGTTTTAACGGTCAACTCATCTCTATTGATTTACGCTCAGGTAACCCTATTTGGAAGCGTAACTACTCTTCAGCAACTGATATGGCAACGGATAGTCGTAATCTATATCTCATCACAGACAACGATCATATTGTTGCTGTAGATGCTCGAAGTGGCACTGAGCTATGGGAAAACAAGCTGTTAGAGAACCGTTTGTTGACTGCACCTGTGATTGTTGATGGTTTTGTCGTCGTCGGAGATAGCTTGGGTTATTTACACTGGTTAGATAGAGAGACGGGCTATTTTGTTTCTCAGCAAATGACGAATGAAAGCGGTTTGTCGGTCGGTCCAACCATGGTGCCGGGTGGCTACATCATCGTGAATCGTGATGGTGAAATAAAGAAACTGACGATCAAATAAAAAATCGTGATATAATTCACATAAGGCTCCTTGCTGATTTCAGTTAGGAGCCATTTTATTGCTGCGAAGCAAAAGGATCTTTTCGTACGCGGATAGATGGATAATGGTGTGGTTATAGGAAAGCTCGAATTTACCTATAACCACATAACAAGATAAGTATAGAGGTTATTATGGTACCTGTTGTTGCCCTAGTGGGACGCCCAAACGTAGGTAAGTCGACCCTGTTTAACAGGCTAACTCGCACTCGTGATGCGTTGGTTGCAGATTTTCCTGGACTGACTCGAGATCGTAAATATGGTCAGGCGAAGCTAGGTGAGCATGAATTCATTGTAATCGATACTGGTGGTATCGATGGCACTGAAGAAGGTGTTGAAACAAAAATGGCAGAGCAGTCATTAGCCGCAATCGATGAGGCGGATGTTGTGCTGTTTATGGTTGATGGCCGTGCTGGTCTAACGCCATCAGATGAAGCAATCGCTCAACATCTACGTAAGATTGAAAAACCAGCGATCTTAGTGGTTAACAAGGTTGATGGTATTGATGCTGATGTAGCTAGTGCTGAATTCTGGAAGCTTGGCGTTGATGACATGTATCAAATCGCGGCCGCTCACGGTCGTGGCGTATCCGTTCTGATTGACCGTGCGTTAAATCCTTTTGCTGAAGCTCTTGAAAAAGAAAATGGTGAGATTGAAGATCTGACTGATTTTGAAGATGAAGAAGAAGAGCAACTGGAATACACGGAAGAAGAAGCGGAGAAAGAGTTTCAGCGTCTTCAAGACCAGCCAATTAAATTAGCGATCATTGGTCGCCCTAATGTTGGTAAATCAACGTTGACCAACCGTATTCTTGGTGAAGAGCGTGTGGTCGTTTACGATATGCCAGGTACGACTCGTGACTCTATCTATATTCCAATGCAGCGTGATGAGCGTGAATATGTATTGATCGATACTGCGGGTGTTCGTCGTCGTCGTCGTATCAATGAGACTGTCGAAAAATTCTCTGTGGTGAAAACACTTAAAGCCGTAGAAGATGCCAACGTTGTATTATTGGTTATTGATGCGCGTGAAAATATCTCAGACCAAGATCTTAGCTTACTTGGCTTTGCATTGAATGCGGGACGTTCTATCGTTATCGCAGTCAATAAATGGGATGGCTTGGATAACGATGTTAAAGAGCATGTTAAAAAAGAACTCGACCGCCGCTTAGGTTTCGTTGATTTTGCTCGTATTCACTTCATTTCAGCATTGCACGGTACAGGTGTTGGTCACTTATTCGAATCGGTGCAAGAAGCGTATAAGTCAGCGACGACACGTGTTGGTACTTCTGTACTTACTCGTATTATGAAGATGGCAACGGATGATCACCAACCACCAATGGTTCGTGGTCGACGCGTGAAGCTTAAATACGCGCATGCGGGTGGCTATAACCCACCAATTGTTATCGTTCATGGTAACCAAGTGAAAGAACTACCAGACTCTTACAAGCGCTTCTTGATGAATTACTATCGTCGTGCTTTAGAGATCATGGGAACGCCGATTAGGATTCAATTCCAAAACAGTGAAAACCCATTTGAAGGTAAGTCGAACAAGATGACGTTGTCGCAAGAGCGAAAACACAAACGCTTAATGACCATGATGAAAGGTCGTACTAAGAAATAAAGCGTAAGAAAAAATAGAGACGCCCGCTGATTATCAGTGGGCGTTTTTTTAGTTTAGGAAAGCAGAAATATGATTACAGCAACGAAAACTTTTTTTTGCCATGAAGTGACTAAGCTTGAAAGTGTCGTCCAATTGCAGGTAGCAGGGCACGCGTATACGGATGTAGTGGTTGAAAGTACGCCGTTTCATCCTGTTAGTCACATATGGCCCGATCATCCAGCTGATCGTGGTTGGATGACCATCGATGGCAATCGTATGGACGTGAGTGATTGTTTGGTTGGTGCAATAGAGTTAGCGACGAGTGAGCTTTATGTCGCTGAAGCGATACCCGTAAAGCGTGATACGGAAGGTTGGGTGTTTGTCGTGGTTCATCGCCTCTCTCAAAGGTTAGCGCTGACACAAGGACAAACCGTCACGTTAGAGATCGATGCCGATTATCAAGCGAGCCTGAGTCGTGGGCATAGTGCTGGTCATATTGCTTCTTTAGCACTAAATAAAGTGTTGGCTGATAAATATTGGAGAAAAGTCGCGGATCGAATTGATGGGTTAGGGCACTATGATTTCAATAGCTACGCACAAGAACAAAGTGAGGTTCTTCCTGATAGGTGTGTGGATCTATATCGCTTGGGTAAAACATTAAAGAAGCGTGGTTTGAATACGGCAGATGTGCTTTCAGACATTGTAGAAATAGAGTCGGCCGTGAATACATTGCTAACGCACTGGTTATCTCAACCATCGCCGATCCAGATGCAATTAGAGGGCCCTTATTTGACCAGTTCTCGATTTTGGCATTGGAATAAGTGTGACACCCTTGTGGTTATGCCTTGTGGTGGCACGCATGTGACATCCACATCTTTAATTTCAAAGACACAAATTAAACTCGAAACAATAGAATCTACTTATATACGTATGCATACCTATGTAATCAACTGATGCTCAAAATGATCTTTTTATTAAATTCTGATTCTTGGTTTATTATGTGATGTGTTGTAGTTAATTAATCTGCGTGTAGTCCAAATGCAGGATATGTAACTTATGCTTTCGGTGTGTGGTTATATAAATGTTCTTTTTGTAGCAGATCGCTGATCAACATAGCTTTTGGGTAGGATCGAGATAAGATCGTGAAAAGCATCGCTAGGGTGTCGAGTGATAAGTGATACTTTTAATACCTATTTAGAGTAGTGTCGAAGGTAAAGAGCGTCAAAGAATCGGCAAATTTACCTGAGTGGATAAGAGAGGCGAGTTTGGGCGATAAAGCGCTAGGGCATCAAGATCAAAAAATTTTTCGCACCAAAGCCATTAAGATCGTGCTGAGTGAAGCGCTCCCCAATTCACTGTAACTTTGTACTCATCATATTGATTCATTAAGGAGATGGCATGCAAGGCCAAGAAAATCCGTGTCCGAGTTGTCATTCAGCTCTTACTTGGGATGGGCAATATTACTGTTCATCATGTAGCAAGCATTTTAGAAAAGTGGCGTTTTGCCCAGATTGTTCTGCGGTGTTGGAAAAGCTACAGGCGTGTGGGTCTGCCAGCTACTTCTGCCATAGCTGTAACGAATTGAAGTCCAAATCAAGAGTACAGACTGAATTTCAATTGTTAGAAGAGTCTTAATAAGCAGATAAGCAGAGCCCAGTAATAGCGTTATTACTGGGCTCTGCTTATGACCTAATCGATGTGGGCTTGTACTCGCAGGCTAACCCTTAGTGATAGCTGTGACCGTGGCCTCAATCGAGCCTTTATCGAGTTTAGCCGTTATTGTCTTACCCACTTCCACTTGCGCGGCAGATGTAATGACGCTGCCCTGCGAGTCCTGCGTAATTGAATAGCCGCGTTTTAGTGTTGCCAGTGGACTTACCGTGTCTAGCTTTTCTACACTGAGAGTATATTGATGGCGAAGCTGAACGAGCTGACGCTGCATAGCCTGCTTTAAACGTTGCTCACTTTGTTGTAATAAAAATTGCTGTTCACTTAGTTTTTTGACCGGAGAATTTAGTGCTAAGCGATGTTCTTTTGCTTTTAGGCGCATCGTTTCTTGTGACAAGCGTCGACGGATAGCAGCAGTTAATCGATATTCGGCTTCGTCGAGTCGCTGATTTTGTCGCTGAAGTTGATGCTTAGGGTGCAACGCGTTTAAGGCTTGAATATGTTGTTGTAGCTGATGCTTTCTTTCAGCAAGGTACACTCTGAATACATTGTGCAGTTGCTGTACTTTTGTGGCTAGCGATTGCTTTTTATGTGATGTATCGTTACTGACTAGCTCTGCCGCGGCACTTGGGGTAGGAGCACGCACATCAGCAACATAGTCGGCGATGGTGACATCAATTTCATGACCTACCGCGCTAATGATCGGGATCTGACTTGCGGCAATGGTTCGTGCGACGATTTCGTGATTAAAGCACCATAGATCCTCTAAAGAGCCACCACCACGACCGACGATCAGTACGTCACATTCATTTCGACTATTCGCGCGTCCTATCGCTTGTGCGATGTCAATAGCGGCATGTTCACCTTGAACGGTTGTAGGGTAAACGACGACGGGCAAACTAGGATCACGGCGTTTGAGAACGTCTAATATATCGTAAAGTGCAGCACCAGTCTTAGAGGTAATGACTCCTACACGTTTAGGGTGGGCAGGAAGTGGGTGTTTTAATGACTGCGCAAAGAGCCCTTCTGCGGCCAATGACATCTTCAGCTTTTCAAACTCTTGCTGTAGACGACCATCTCCTTCTGGTTGCATCGATTCGATAATGAGCTGATAGTCACCACGTGGTTCGTATAACGATAAGCGCGCTTTAACTAATACTTGGTTACCATTGACGGGTTTAAACGAGACATGGCGATTACTGCCTTTAAACATCGCGCATTTAACTTGTGCGCGCGCGTCTTTAAGCGTGAGGTACCAATGGCCTGAAACCGGAGAGGAAAAGTTAGAAATTTCACCAACTAACCAGACAATACCCATTTCATTTTCAAGCAATAAGCGCACTTCTGCATTGAGGCGAGAAACAGTAAAAATGTTCTGATTTTTCACAGAGGAATTCGATACGGAACGTGGAGAAAGGGACACAGCTAATCTCTAAGACGTGAGTATGGAAATTAGCGACAACATAATACATATCAAGGCCTATAATGCAAATAAAAAATGGAAAAATGAGTAGCCAAGCGATTACGCGCAGCGTATAATCCCACCGCAATATCTAGCCCAAACCCCTTATTATGCGAAACGATAAGGGCGGGTTAATTCCTTAAACTCCTCTGTTGTGAGATATTGCAAATGCTAAGAATTGCCAAAGAAGCGCTGACGTTCGATGACGTTTTACTCGTTCCAGCACACTCCACCGTTCTCCCGAATACAGCCGATCTTCGCACTCGGTTGACCAAGAATATCAATCTTAATATTCCGATGATCTCTGCGTCTATGGACACAGTGACTGAAGCTCGCCTAGCCATTGCGCTAGCGCAAGAAGGTGGTATTGGTTTCGTTCATAAAAACATGTCTATCGAACAACAAGCTGAGCAAGTTCGTCTCGTTAAAATCTTTGAAGCAGGTGTCGTCACTAACCCTGTAACGGTTCGCCCTGAAGCAACCATTGCAGACGTTAAAGCGCTGACTGAGAAACATGGCTTTGCTGGTTTCCCTGTTGTAACAGAAACAAACGAGCTTGTTGGTATCATCACTGGTCGTGATGTTCGTTTTGTTACTGATTTAAGTAAGAAAGTTGAAGTTGTAATGACACCTAAAGCGCGCTTAGCCGCGATTAAAGAAGGTGCATCACGTGAAGACGTACAAGAAGAAATGCATCGTGCCCGTGTTGAGAAAGTCCTTGTTGTTAATGACGAGTTCCAACTAACCGGTATGATTACCGCAAAAGACTTCCATAAAGCTGAGCGTAAGCCTAACGCATGTAAAGATGCACAAGGTCGTTTACGCGTAGGTGCAGCTGTGGGTGCTGGCGCTGGTAACGAAGAGCGTGTTAAAGCACTAGTTGAGGCTGGTGTAGACGTATTGCTTATTGATTCTTCACACGGTCACTCTGAAGGTGTACTTCAACGCATCCGCGATACTCGTGCTCTTTATCCTGATCTAGAAATCATTGGCGGTAACGTGGCAACAGCTGCTGGTGCACAAGCATTAATTGATGCTGGTGTGAGTGCGGTTAAAGTGGGTATTGGCCCAGGTTCAATCTGTACGACTCGTATCGTTACTGGCGTAGGTGTACCACAAGTTACTGCGATTGCTGATGCGGCTTCTGTTGCCAACGAGCATGATATTCCAGTTATTGCTGATGGCGGCATTCGTTTCTCAGGTGATATCTGTAAAGCGATTGTGGCTGGCGCATCTTGTGTGATGGTTGGTTCTATGTTCGCTGGTACTGAAGAAGCACCAGGTGAAGTCATTCTTTATCAAGGCCGTTCTTACAAAGCCTACCGTGGTATGGGTTCTTTGGGCGCCATGTCTCAAGGTTCGTCTGATCGTTACTTCCAAACTGATAATGCCGCTGACAAGTTAGTTCCTGAAGGTATTGAAGGTCGTATCGCTTATAAAGGTCGCCTTAAAGAGATCGTTCATCAGCAAATGGGTGGTCTTCGTTCAAGCATGGGTCTTACAGGCTCTGCAACAATTGAAGATATGCGTACTAAAGCTGAATTTGTTCGCATTTCTGGTGCGGGCTTAAACGAATCTCATGTACACGATGTACAGATTACTAAAGAAGCACCGAACTACCGTTTAGGTTAATTCAACGTTGGTGAGAATAATTCTTACGTAAACGTTTGCTTTTTTCCTTGAAGCATAGATGTGAGGCGAGTAAACTCGCCTCCGTTTTCAACACTTAGCTTATAAGACTGCCTAAAATGACGAAAAATATTCATGACCAACGAATTCTAATCTTAGATTTCGGTTCTCAATATACTCAACTTGTTGCTCGCCGTATTCGTGAAATCGGTGTGTACTGTGAACTTTGGAGTTGGGATGTAGAAGAAGCGGACATCCGCGAATTCAATCCAGATGGTATTATTCTTTCTGGTGGCCCTGAAAGTGTGACTGAAGCGAACTCGCCACGTGCACCTCAATACGTGTTTGATTCAGGTGTGCCAGTTTTTGGTATTTGTTACGGCATGCAAACCATGGCTGAGCAGCTTGGTGGTAAAGTTGCAGGCTCTGATGAGCGTGAGTTTGGCTACGCTGCAGTTCAAGTAACTGGTGAGTCTGCTTTGTTTAAAGATCTTGAAAATACTCAAGATGTTTGGATGAGCCACGGTGATAAAGTTGTTGAAATCCCATCTGATTTTGTTAAAACCGCGCAAACAGACACATGTCCATATGCTGCGATGGCAAATGAAGATAAGAAATACTATGGTGTTCAATTTCACCCAGAAGTGACGCACACTAAAAATGGCCTAAAAATGTTGGAGAACTTTGTTCTTAACGTTTGTGGCTGTGAAGGACTTTGGACTTCAGAATCTATTATTGAAGATGCTGTAGCTCGAATTAAAGAGCAAGTGGGCGATGATGAAGTTATTCTTGGCCTTTCTGGTGGGGTTGATTCATCAGTCGTAGCGATGCTAGCGCACCGCGCGATTGGTGATAAGCTGACATGTGTATTCGTTGATAATGGCCTACTTCGTTTAAACGAAGCGGATCAAGTGATGGAGATGTTTGGAGATAAGTTCGGACTGAACATTATTCATGTTGAAGCTGAGCAGCGCTTTTTAGCCGCTTTAGAAGGCGAGAACGACCCTGAAGCGAAGCGTAAGATCATTGGTCACGTATTTGTTGATATCTTCGATGAAGAGTCTAAAAAGCTATCGAATGCGAAATGGTTGGCGCAAGGTACCATCTATCCAGATGTCATCGAATCAGCTGCATCTAAAACAGGTAAGGCACACGTGATCAAGTCTCACCATAACGTTGGCGGTTTGCCAGACGATATGGAAATGGGGCTAGTAGAGCCGTTGCGTGAGCTGTTTAAAGATGAAGTTCGTAAGATTGGCCTTGAGCTAGGTCTCCCATACAACATGCTTTATCGTCACCCGTTCCCAGGTCCGGGTCTAGGTGTTCGTGTTCTTGGCGAAATTAAGAAAGAGTACTGTGACTTGCTACGTCGTGCCGATGCTATCTTTATCGAAGAGCTACACGCCGCAGATCTTTATAATAAAGTGTCTCAAGCCTTCACTGTATTCCTACCTGTGCGCTCTGTTGGTGTAATGGGCGATGGCCGTAAGTACGATTGGGTTGTGTCTTTACGTGCTGTAGAAACTATTGATTTCATGACAGCGCACTGGGCTCATCTTCCATACGACTTCTTAGGTAAGGTTTCTAACCGCATTATCAATGAAGTGAACGGCATTTCACGTGTGGTTTACGATATTTCGGGCAAACCACCTGCAACGATTGAATGGGAATAATCATTCAATATTGAAAAAACCGGCTGAGGCCGGTTTTTTTGTATCTAGGGCTCAGATATTTTTTTGCGAATGGGGGGAGATTTAAAAGTGACCTGCATTTTAGTCTCTCACCTCTTTATCACTGAGTGAAAAAATGGCTGGCTTTCTGCGTCTAATTATTGTGCAAAAGCAAACAATTAACTCAGGTTACGCGAGTTAATTCACAGCAATACAAGCAGAAATGCGAGTATGCCAAATGATAACTGCAAATTATCAATCTAAGATTGCAGATAAGAGATCTGCTGCTTATCACAGAAATAGATTAAAATTTTCCTATAACTTTTGTCACTAAATTTGAAACAGGGCTCTTTTACATGTCGAACAAACTTGCAAACCCAGCGCCGCTTGGCCTAATGGGTTTTGGTATGACTACCATTCTTTTGAATATCCATAATGCTGGATTCTTTCCAATCGATTCAATGATCCTTGCGATGGGCATTTTTTATGGCGGTCTTAGCCAAGTTCTTGTTGGCATGATGTGCTTTAAACGTGGTGACACTTTTGGTACGACAGCATTTACGTCTTACGGTCTATTTTGGCTAACATTGGTTGGTCTTATCGTAATGCCATACATGGGGTTACCAGCAAGCCCTGCGAGCTTTATGGGTTGGTACTTGTTGTTATGGGGTATCTTTACTGGCTTCATGTTTATTGGCTCTTTGTGCTACCCAGTGGCTAAGCAAGTTGTATTTGGTTCTCTAACCATTTTGTTTTTCTTATTGGCAGCTCGTGATTTCACTGGTAGCGAACTCATCGGTACTATTGCTGGTTTTGAAGGTATCTTCTGTGGTGCAAGCGCTATCTACTTTGCTATGGCACAAGTCATCAACAATGAGTATGGCCGCACTGTAATGCCAATTGGTGAGAAAAAACCAGCTGAGTCAGTAGCGTCTGTACAAGAAGCACCGACGCAAGAAATTGCGGCATAAATTCGAATTCATTCATTTCGGGAACGATGGATGATAAAAGGGGGTAGCGAATGCTACCCCCTTTTTCTTTTTAGTGTAGCGATAAGTTATCGCTATTCACGCATGCTCAAGACTGGGTTTGAGTCTTCACGTCTTTAGGGACATCACTTTCTGACGTCGCAGCTTTGCCAGTACGTCGCTGATACTTTCCTTCCCAATAATGCGCCCCTTTAATGCCAAGAGCTACAGGGTTGAACGTGTAATCTTTTACGCCCTTTTTCTGTTGCGATTCATAATCTTTTAGTGCTAGAAGTGCAGGTTTGCCCATAAAGAAAATGATCACAATGCCGACAATGTTGAGCCAGGCCATTAGACCAACACCAATATCACCCATGGCCCAAGCAAGGTTGGCAGCCTTAACGGTACCGTAGAATACGGAGGCCATGATCACCATTTTTAACACAAACATCAGCCCACTTACTTTAAATGTACGGCGAATGTAGGCAATGTTTGTTTCGGCAATGTAGTAGTAGGCTAAAATCGTCGTAAAGGCGAAGAAGAATAGTGCAAATGCAATGAACAACTTACCTACGCCCGGCATGGTGCTTTCAATCGCCAGTTGAGTAAACGCAGGGCCATTAGCGCCAACGGTTGCCGCTAGATTCTGCACTAAGAAGGCTTCTTCACCGCCACCGTGCACATTGTAAGCGCCAGTGATAAGGATCATGAATGCTGTGGCAGAACAGACGAGTAGAGTATCAATGTAAATTGAGAACGCTTGTACTAGGCCTTGTTGAGCAGGGTGATCAACGTTAGCCGCTGCCGCTGCGTGAGGGCCTGTACCTTGGCCTGCTTCGTTAGAGTAAACACCACGTTTTACACCCCAGCCAATGGCAGCACCAAATCCAGCCATTGGTGTGAAGGCATCGCCAATGATCATACTTACAATGCCAGGGACTTCACCGATATTCAGAAGAATAATGACGAATGCAATAATGATGTACGCTAGCGCCATAAATGGCACAACAATTTGAGTGAAGTTGGCAATACGCTTCACGCCACCAAAGATGATAAAGCCAAGGATGATTGAAATTACCGTACCGGTGAAAATTTTGGCGAAGCTAAAGGTACCGATAGCGGTTTCAATCATTGGTCCTGTGCCAAATGCGGTCTCAACGGCATTACCAATGCTATTAGACTGAACACCAGGAAGTAACACGCCACAGGCAAAAATAGTCGCAATCGCAAAAATCCACGCATACCATTTTTGACCCATTGCTTTTTCAATATAGTAGGCTGGTCCACCACGGAACTGACCTTCATCTTCCTCTTTATAGATTTGCGCAAGCGTCGATTCAATATAAGCAGTCGCTGCTCCAAAGAACGCCACAACCCACATCCAAAAGACAGCCCCTGGTCCACCAAAACCGATGGCTGCCGCGACACCAGCAATGTTACCAGTACCGACTCGGCCAGACAGTGAGACGGCGAGTGCTTGGAATGATGAGATGCCTTTGTCTGAGCTTTTGCCCGACAATAGCAGTCGCCACATCTCGAAGAAATGACGAATTTGTACGAAGCGTGTAAGCACTGAATAAAACAGGCCTGCACCAAGACATAAATAAATAAGAGCGGGACTCCAGATAATCCCGTTCAAAAGATCAACAAATGATTGCATAGTTCTTCCCTGTAAAGCTCGGGTGAATATTCTAAGAAGCAAAGCGGTTAGCTCCACGATTTGAATATTCTTGTTATGAAATAGAAAGTCTCAATCGTCCTTGCTTGTACGAAAAGCATGAGAAAATCTAAGTGCGAGTGTTTAATTTTATAAAGCAAGCGAGGCCATCCTAACGAATTGTGACCGCGTTGTTAACAGAAGATGTAAAATTTATGTTAACCCGTGACGGTCAGCACAAAATTTCATCAGAGGGACTTAATGATGTGGTTTGTTTGTGTTTCAGTGTGATAGGCGAGATAAAGATTGGCCTCCGCAGAGGCCAAATGGCCACGTTATACGGCGTCTAATCCTTGCTGCCAGAAAGCAATTTCCATTCGAGTTGCCGTTTTAAATACATGTATTAATTCTTGTGCTCGTTGGCTATTGATATCAATTTCCGCGAGTAAGGAGTCTAAGCGTTGAATCGCAGTCGTGACTCCAGATTGAAACTCTTCACTCGCATACATTTCAATCCAGCTGCGATATGGGTTATCGTCTAATACTGTTTCCACATGGTTGATTCGTTCTGCGCCGATAACCGCGTATCCAATTGAGCAGGGCGCGAGTGCGGCGTATAGATCGACTAACTCTCCAGTCATACCTGCATCTAAGACGTAGCGTGTGTAAGCGACGGTGCCAAAGTCTTCTTGTTCGGCCTCCATATCCGATTCCGTGACTCCCCACTGGTTGCAATAAGTGACATGATGAGCAATTTCACTATTGAGCAAGGCCAGCACACTGGGCACGGCTTCACGCATTTGGGCGAGTGTTTTAGCTTTATAAATGGCCAACGCATAAGCTCGGGCATATTGTTTTAAGAATAGAAAGTCTTGCTTTAGGTAGTGTAGGTAAGCGGTTGGATGAAGTTTTCCGTTGGCAAGTTGTTGAACAAAGTCATGTTGAGTATACGCTTGCCACTCTTCTTGGCATGCATGAATAAGATCTTGGTGGTTCATCGTATTTCCTAAAGTTATCGAGGCGTTAAGTAGTGCCTGTGGTTCAACAGCATTAAACGCCTCTCAACGTCGCAGTGAGGTCGTTGAGAGGGGAGCAAGGGATAAGTTACAACACAGGAACAAAAGACTCGGCTTTCGGTTGTGTTGGGATAATCTTGTGTTGGTACATAAACTCTGAAAACGCATCGTACTTTTTGATATCAATCGCGGAAGGACGTAGTGCAAATCGAGGCAATGTATCTCGCCATGCACGTTTATTTAGCTCGTTGTTTAGCGTGTCTGGCGCATAGGCGACAAACTCATTCCAAGAGTCTTGTGGGTGATTCACAATGTAGGTCGTGGCTTTCTCTATCGCGCGGTTAAATTTAGCCAGTGCCGCTTTGTCGTAGTTATTGGCATTGGCGACAAACACTAACTCTTCATAAGTTGGTACGCCATGCTCTTCTGGGAAGAACGCTTTGGCTTTAAACCCTTCTAGCTCGAGTTGATTGGTTTCAAAGTTGCGCAGTCCACCCCAGATTGCATCGACTTGTCCAGATGCCAGCGATGATGACAGAGCCCAGCCAACATTAATGATTTTCACGTCTTTGAAATCAACGCCTTGCGATTGCAACATAGTGCCGATGGTCGCTTCTTCATTACCAGCAATAGCAATGCCGATTTTTTTTCCTTTTAGGTCGGCAAGGGTGTTAATTTTACCATTATCAATAACCATCATGGTATTTAGCGGGGTGGCGATGAGCGTCGCACTGCGGATTAATGGCAAACCTGCCGCAACATCGATGGTAAGACTGGTCTGGTAAGAGACGGCAATATCGACTTTATTGGCGGCAACAAGCTTGGCGGGTGTGCTAGGATCTGCTGGCTCTTGAATGTTGACCTTCAGTCCCTGCTCTTTGAAGTAGCCTTTTTCATTGGCAATGACAATTGGCCCATGGTTCGGGTTGACGAACCAGTCGAGCATTAACGTCAGCTCTTTTTCCGCCGCTTGTGATGGTAAAGCAATAGCCAAGGCAAGCAGAGCAGCTGAGCCTTTTTTTAATGTAGATATCATAAATCTTCCTTTTGATTATTATTTATTGTCCCAAGGGATAAAGCGCTTTAGCAGTGTGTCTGTAATGAAGTACAAAAACACAGATAAGGCCGCTAAGATAAACAGTGCTGCAAACATTTCATCGATGAGCATTCGAGCATTGGTCTGTAGCATGAGGTAACCTAATCCTTCACTGGATCCCACCCATTCACCAGCTACCGCACCAATTGGAGCGATAACCACAGCGACACGAATACCAGAGGCTAATACCGGTAGAGATGCGGGTAGGCGAACTCGCCATAGCTGTTGCCAGCGACTCGCCCCCATAGTTTGTGAGAGGTCAAGATATCCAATTGGGGTCGAGCGTAGTCCGTCGTAACAACATGTGGTGACGGGGAAAAAAATAATGAGCGCCGCCATCACCACTTTTGATGCGATGCCATAGCCCAGCCATAGCATTAATATTGGTGCGAGAGCAAAAACAGGGATGGCTTGACTGGCAATTAAAATCGGTAAAAGCCAGCGTTTGATTGGTTTAAAGAACAGCATTTGCAATGCAAAGAACAACCCCATACTGAGCCCTAGCAATAGACCAAGCAGGATTTCTTTTGCCGTGACCCAAGTATGCTTTAGCAATATGTCATGTCGGCTGATTAGCTTGGAGGCAACATTTTCCGGCGACGGAAGAATAAAGCTAGGCATATTGAATAAGATAACAATCGCTTTCCATATCGCTAAGATCACTAAGGTGCTAATGAACATGCGAGTTAACGAACCGAGTCGAGGTGATTTAACGACAGATGACTGATTGCTTGTTGTCTTAGCTTGAAATTGAGAAGACGCGGTCAATTTATTGAGCAGTGTCATCGCCTACCTCCAATAGTGTTAAAATTTGCTGTTGGATAGAAGCAAATTGAGCATCAATGTCTCTAGGTACCGCATTAGTTGGCGGGGCGATGGGGTGTAATGTTGCAGGCGTGCCATTCATCACCACGATCTGGTGACCAAGCCTTAGTGCTTCTTGTGGATCGTGGGTGATTAATAGGATCGTTTTCCCAGCTAAAAGAGAGGCTGCTAAGTTTTGTAGCTTGTGCCGGGTGACCGCATCTAGTGCCGAGAATGGCTCGTCCATTAGTACGATAGGTTTGTCTTGCATCAGTGTTCGAGCTAATGCGACACGTTGCTTCTGTCCGCCGGATAACTCTGAGACTGGTCGAAAGGCTTTGTTTTTTAGCCCGACTTTATCGAGTAAATTCAGTGCTCGCTCAGTGATGGCACATGTAATTTTTTCGCCACGTAGCTTAGATGCAAAGCAGACGTTATCGATGACATTGAGCCACGGCATCAATAAATCTTGCTGCGCCATATAGGCGATGGACTGAGAAATCTCTATTTCAGGTAACGATATGAGCTGTCCGCCAAAATAGACCTTATCTTTTAGTAAGCCTGCAACATAGCGAAGTAATGTACTCTTCCCACAGCCACTTGGGCCTAAGATCGCAGTGCAAGTCCCTGATTTAAAATGCACGTTTAGGTTTGAGAAAATCGGCTGCTCGTCCCCGATGTAGGTAAGAGAAGCGTGACTCAATTTAATATCTATCATGGCGGACGTCGGCATTAGTTACGTGCAAAGAAATGGTGAACAGGACCGTGACCGCGACCAACAGAAAGTTCATCCGCATGAGATATAGCTTGGGTGATGTAGTGTTTTGCTGACTGCACGGCATCGGGTAGCGTTTGGCCTTGTGCAAGGAAAGACGCAATAGCAGAGCTTAGCGTACAACCTGTTCCATGAGTGTTTTTTGTGTGGATGCGCGTGGTTTCAAAACGCGCGACTTCATCGTGATTAATGAGTAAATCAGTGCTGGTGTCTTCGGACTCTAAGTGGCCCCCTTTTAGTAATACTGTTTCGGTATTGAGTTCACGAAGCGCTTCAATCATTTCACTCATTTCTGCCTCAGTTCGCGGTACGTCACAATTGAGTAATGCCGCGCCTTCTGGCAGATTTGGTGTGATGATGGTTGCCAGTGGCAATAACTCCGTTTTCAACGCATCAATAGCGGAAGATTCAAGTAATAGGTCACCACTGGTGGCGACCATGACGGGATCCAGTACGACGTAAGGGGGCTGGTATTGTTTTATCTTATTCGCGACAGCTCGAATGATGTCGGCATCAGCGAGCATGCCGATTTTTACGGCCATGACATTAAGATCAGAAAAAACGGCGTCTAGCTGTGCCTCAACAAATGAAGGTGCAATACCCAAAATGCCAGAAACACCTTGTGTGTTTTGTGCAGTCAAGGCCGTAATGACCGAACAGGCATAACCGCCGGTGGCAGAAATGGCTTTGATGTCGGCTTGAATGCCTGCACCGCCTCCTGAATCAGAACCAGCGATAGTAAGAACAATAGGGGTTGTATGAGAAAGGCTTGCCATTATAGTGCTCCTCGCCAACGTAGGAGAGAGCGCACTGCCTCAGGCGCAGGTTAGCTGCGTGGTGAGCAATGTCGATCAGTTCCCTACGCCAGTGTTAACTGAATCAGGTTCAACGGGTCTCACCTATGGTGATCTCAGCAGTAATGCTCCCCGACTAATGAGAAAAGACATTGTTATACAAGCGCCTGTTTTTTTCCAGTGATAAAGCCTAACTCTCCAGCCTAGATCTACATGTTGCTGCATTCATCAGCAAAAGGGACGGGATGTGTCGCTGTTGGCGATGGTTTGTTAGTGATAACGGTCGTTTTTTGTGCAGAAGATAAAATTGCGTATGAAAAAACGTGCTGCAAGTTGCTTTTTTATGAGCTGTCACTCGAACGCTGTTTAATTTTTAATCATGAAGTTGTCTCTGTTTCCAATACTAACCTTGATGCCAAGAAGATGATCTTTTAGGCAGATTTTAGTTTTTCAGGGAATAGAGAATACAATAATGAATAGCATCGTATTAGGTGTCTCGACCTTAGCACTTGCGGTTAGCAGTGCTTCTTGGGCGGCGCCAGCGAAACCTTCTATCGATCTCTGGGGTTCCAATAACCTTCAGTTTTCAAAGATCCAGCTCGCAATGGAGACCACTTCTGGCTACAACCAGATGGTGCAATACAGTGATCTTGCCGAGATTAAGATTACCTTCAACCAATGGAGCGGCACGACTGGTGACACCTATAATGTTTACTTTGATGGAGTGAACGTTGCAACTGGGCCTATTACGGGAAGCCAAACGACGGCGACGTTTTCCTATGCTCAAGGTGGCCGATATCAAATGGCGATAGAAGCATGTGATGCCAGCGGATGTAGTAAAAGCGCGGCGATGGAGTTAGTGGTAGCCGATACTGATGGCTCGCACTTAGCGCCATTAACAATGAATATCGATCCAAATAATAAAGCGTTTAATACTGATCCAAGTACGGTGGTCGGAACGTATTTTGTTGAGTGGGGGATTTATGGTCGTGGCTATACCGTTGACAATATTCCTGCCGATAACTTAACTCATATACTGTATGGCTTCATTCCGATTTGTGGCCCTAATGAGTCAGTAAAATCAGTAGGGGGGAATAGTTTTAATGCCTTGAAAACCGCGTGTAGTGGAGTACCCGATTATGAAGTTGTTATTCATGACCCGTGGGCGGCTTATCAGAAAAGCTTTGGTCAAGCGGGACACGATTACAATACTCCGATTAAAGGCAATTACGCGATGATGATGGCGCTGAAACAGCGCAATCCAGACTTGAAAATTATTCCTTCAATCGGTGGCTGGACACTGTCTGATCCCTTCTACAGCTTTACCGATAAAGCCCACCGAGATACGTTTGTTGCTTCAGTGAAGCGCTTTTTGAAAACGTGGAAATTCTATGATGGCGTTGATATTGATTGGGAGTTTCCGGGTGGTGATGGAGCCGCGGCGGATTTAGGTGATCCGTTGAAAGATGGACCAGCTTATGTGGCACTCATGAGAGAGCTCAGAGCCATGCTTGATGAGCTTGAACTTGAGTATGGGCGTGTCTATGAACTGACTTCGGCCATTGGTGTCGGTCATGATAAAATCGAAGATGTGAATTATGCTGAGGCTATTCCATATATGGATTATATCTTCGCAATGACTTACGACTTCTATGGTGGTTGGAATAATGTCCCGGGACACCAAGCTGCCTTGTACTGTGGCAACTTTATGACGGCGGGTCAGTGTGATGGTACAGGCGTGGATCCGGAAGGCGTTCCCTATAAAGGCCCTGCTTATACCGCTGACAATGGTATTCAGTTGCTGTTAGCGCAAGGTGTGCCTGCTAATAAATTGGTGCTGGGTACGGCAATGTATGGTCGTGGTTGGGAAGGGGTGACTCCTGATACGCTTGTTGACCCCTCAGACCCTATGACCGGAACAGCAACAGGAAAACTGACGGGGACAACTGCACAAGGTGTTTGGGAAGCAGGCGTGATTGATTACAAAGGCATTAAGTCGTTCATGCTGGGCGCTAATCATACAGGGATCAATGGTTATGAGTACGGTTACGATGCACAGGCTGAAGCAGCCTATGTTTGGAACCAAACAACGGGAGATCTGATCACGTTTGATGATGATAGGTCTGTGAAAGCCAAAGGCGCATATGTTCGCAGTCTAGGTCTCGCGGGTTTATTTTCCTGGGAGATAGATGCTGATAATGGCGATATTCTCAATGCTATGCATGAAGGGCTAGCTGGTGGAACACCAAGTAATCGTGCGCCAGTTGCGAATGCTGGTGTTGATCAACAAGTTGAGGGGCCGGTATCGGTTTCGCTTAGTGGCGCAAACTCAACGGACAGCGATGGGGTTATTGCCAGTTATGCTTGGGTTCAGACTTCGGGTAGCCCGCTAGTCTTAGCCGGTGAAAATAGCGCGACACTCAATGTTGATGTTCCTGAAGTCACGCAGGTGACGAGTTATGGGTTTACGTTAACGGTTACGGATAACGAAGGTGCCGCTAATTCCGATACAGTGACGGTGACCGTCACACCTAAAAATACGCCACCACTAAATACCGCGCCTATTGCTCAAATATCAGGGCCGACCACTGCTGCGGTAAATGATCAGGTTGTATTGGATGCGTCGGGTTCAAGTGATGCTGACAGCGACCCTTTAACTTTTTCTTGGCAAGCACCTGCAGCGCTTAACGTCACGAGTCAAGGTAGCATTCTAAGCTTTACCGCTCCGAGCGTAGCCGTTGATACCAACTATCAATTCACACTTAGTGTGAGTGATGGATCGTTGACATCCACAGCTACTCATATTGTTAAAGTGATAGCGGACAATAGCGGTGGTATTGCTTGTTCAAATACATGGGATGCTGGTGCGGTGTATAACGGTGGAGATAAAGTGGTCTACAACGGACAGAATTACCAAGCGAAATGGTGGACGCAAGGTGACGACCCAGAAAAGTCGGGTGAATGGGGCGTATGGACATCATTAGGGCTTTGTCAGTAATGACGCGTTGATTATTTAAAATTAATGCGGTGAAGGGAGACCTATTTGGTCTCTCTTTTTTTACCTAATGGAACAGTATTGGTATGAGACCGTATATCAGTTAGGGGGCATAGTTGTGTACATGGGAGTTCAGGCGTTAAGTGAAATAAGCGGCAAGTGATAGACGAAGCAGACAGGATAAATGGAATAGAAAATTGCCTATTGGTCAATAACATCTAGTATTTTTATAATGACCCAATGGAGATAATAGCTAATGAAACTATCAGTTATCGTAATGTGTTCTGCTCTCTTGCTTAGTAGTTATAGTTACGCTAAAGAAACCCTCATTTTTGGGATCGTCCCTCAGCAGTCTGCAAGTAAACTCGCGTCACAATGGATCCCTTTAATGAATTACTTATCGGAAGAAACAGGGACGACGATCCAATTTGCCACAAAGCCCTCGATTCCTGAATTTGAACAGGAATTGGTTGAAGGCGTGTATGACATTTCGTATATGAATCCCTATCACTACACGGTGTTTAGTCGTGAAGGCGGTTATGAGGCGATTGCGAAAGCCAAAAATAAATTGATTAAAGGTATTGTTGTGGTTCGTAAAGACAGCGAAATTCAATCCATGGAGGAGTTCGCTGGAAGTCAATTGGCTTTTCCTGCTCCTGCAGCATTTGCTGCTAGTGTGTTAAGCCGCGGTTATCTTAGTCAAAATGATATCGACATTACACCTGTGTACGTTCGTTCACACGATTCTGTTTATTTAAATGTCGCGAAAGGTTTATTTCCCGCTGGTGGTGGGGTGAGACGAACGTTTAAAGCAATGGATCCAGAAGTGACCGATCAACTAAGAATTTTATGGGAGAGTAAGGGTTACACCCCTCACGCCATTGCAGTGAGTGCAACGATGCCTAAGGCGTTAAAAGAGAAATTACAACAGGCATTGATCAAGCTTGATCAGACGAACCCTGAATTATTGGAGCCACTTAAGATTCAGGGCTTCGTGGCGGCTCAAGACTCTGATTGGGATGATGTACGGGAGTTGGCTCTTAATGTTGATCTAAGTACAAAGTGAACAATTAGCGATGAAGTTTCGTACCAAAATGATTATTGGAGTCGCCATGATAGAGGCGGTTTTTTTGATTGTTTTGGTTTTTTACGCCATGAGTTTTTTGGCTGAATCGAATGCCGATTTATTTCAAAATAAAATGGCCGCCACTCTGTCATTGCTTAAGCAAAGCTCTATTGACGCCCTGTTGACGTACGATATTGCTAGGCTGACTAGTATTGCTCGCGATGTACTTGTCGACCCTGATGTAGTTTATGTAAAAATGTACATTGGAGAGACAGAGGTGGTCGCCGTTGGAGAAGTGCTTAGCACACACTTACATCAGGCTAAGGACTATTATTTTAGAACTCTCGATATTGACTTTGAAAACAATTATATCGGTCGCCTTGAATTGATGTTTGATGGACGACGGATTACTGAAGTCGTAAGAAGCTCGGGCATATACCTCGGTGGGATTGCGGTCATCGAAATCTTATTTGTTGCGCTTGCCTCGTTACTTTTCGGTTGGACGTTAACAAAGGATCTGCACAAAATTACGCGTGCGAATCGTGAGATTGAACGTAAAGGCCCTGGTCATCGAGTTGAACATCATAATAAAGATGAAATAGGGCAAGTCATCGATGCGTTTAACAGCATGTCTACTGCAATGCATAAGCAGTATGAAGAGTTGCAGCGATCTCAAGATCAAGCGTTAGCTGCAAACCAGGCCAAAGATGATTTTTTAGCTCTAATAAGCCATGAAATACGCACTCCGCTCAATGGCATTCTTGGTATGTCTAAATATATGGAGTCTGAGCTTACTGGGGAGCCTAAGAAAAACTGTAAAATCATTAATGACTCGGGCGAGCATTTAATGTCCATTCTTAATGATATTTTAGACTTTTCAAAAATAGAGCAAAATAAATTAGAGCTTAACCTCTCTCCATTTAATATGCTCGCTACCGCTCAGTTGACCCAAAGTTTCTACAAACCACAGTGCACAGAGAAGAACATCCAGTTGTACCTTGAAAATGAGATCCCCAACAATATTGAGTGGCTGGGAGATGAATCTAGAATAAAACAAATCGTCTTTAATTTGATGAGTAATGCCATAAAGTTTACAGATAAAGGTAGTGTGATATGCCGTCTAACATGGCGGGAATCGCCATCAGAATTGACGATAGAAATTAAAGACACAGGGGCAGGGATCGCTGACGATAAAATCGCGTTGATTCTCGATCCTTTTGTCCAAGCCGATAATACGATTACCAGAGACTATGGGGGGACAGGACTTGGGTTATCTATTGTTAGTAAGTTGGTTGAAAAAATGGCAGGAACGATAAACATCACCAGTCAAATTGATATTGGTAGTGTTTTTACTGTGAAACTTCCATTGTCATTTGAAGTAAACAAATTGTCTTCAAGTGTATTAACGGGACAGACAAACAAGCTAGAGGATGTGAATTGGCGTCCGCCGGAAGGGAGCCGAGTGTTGCTGGTGGACGATAATAAAGTCAACCTTATCGTTGGGAAAAAATGGTGTGAAAAAATTGGTTTTACGGTTGATGTAGCAAACAATCACCGTGAAGCGATGGAGTGTCTCAGCGCAACGTCGTACTACTGCATGTTAATTGATAATCATATGCCAGAAGTGTCCGGCATCGAGCTGATACAAAAAATGGTCATAGAAAAAGATAATCTAGTTATTTTTGGTTGGACTGCAGATCTAACGGCCGAAACTCATAGGGCGTTCATTCAGGTTGGCGCTAGAGGAGTCGTAGTGAAACCGCTCAACGTACAAAACTTCACTCAGGTAGTAATTAATACGTTGAAAAAAATGCAGCGTTCAAGTGAAGGTTAGCAATATAGTGCTCTCTAATACGTAAGAGAGCACTAAGCTATTAATGATGCTGATATCGACGAAATAGATTAATTACGCTGATTTTTCCGTTGTCGCTAAACGGTATTGAACCATATCTTCAATGGTCAATACGGGCATATTGTGCACCTTGCCAAACTCGACAATTTCAGGTGCTTTTGCCATTGTTCCATCTGGGTTAGTGACTTCACACAATACACCGAATGGCGATAATCCTGCCATTTGCATAAGATCAATCGTGCCTTCAGTGTGGCCGCGGCGAGTAAGGACTCCGCCTTTACGAGCTCTTAGTGGGAACACGTGTCCTGGTCTGGCAAGATCTTCGGGTCTCGCTTGTTGAGCACACGCTGTTTTGATTGTCGTGACACGATCTGCAGCCGAAACGCCGGTCGTGACACCCACTTTCGCTTCAATTGAAACCGTGAAGGCGGTTTGGTTAGCGCTGTTATTGTTGGTGACCATAGGTGGTAGGTCGAGCTGTTTTGCTTGCTCATCGTTGATACATAGGCAAACAATACCACTGCCTTCGCGAATCATCAGCGCCATTTGTTGATTGGTTAAGTGATCAACTGAACAAATAATATCGCCTTCATTCTCGCGATCTTCATCATCGAGTAGCAGTACACCACGGCCTTCGCGTAACGCAGCAAGAGCAATTTCTACGCGTTCTAGCGGCGTGCCAAATTCGGATAGTAGTGAGGTTTGGTTCTGATTCATGGTAATACTCCAAGTTTAAAATACCAGAATCAGGGCATTGGTATGGGGACCTTAAAGGATCCAAAAGATATCCGAGAGCGGCTGTCATTGCGGTAAACGCAATACAGCCACTCTCTATACCCACACGTGACGCAGTGTGGCGCACACCTCTACTCGTCTACACGAAATCGTGTATAGAGAAGTGGTTGTGGGTATATTTATCCTCTCCCATCCGGACTATGACCGTCGGCTCTGGAGTTTCACCAGATCTGCTGACCCTAACTCCTAAGGGGTTAGGCGCTCGCGGGCTTATCAATAGAATGACTTACCGCCGGTGGGGAATTTCACCCCGCCCTGAGAATAAAATGAATGTCTTAATGACGAGCAAATGGTAGCGATTTTTTGTCAATTTGAAAAGAAGTAAGGCGTTTATTATTGAACTCAGCATGTTTTGCTTTATTAGTCCGTGCGATCACGATGATTTATTCATCACATGTCAAGCGAGGGCATTGGATGTTTCTCTGAAGTACGATAACCCTCTACTTTTTTAAAGGTTGGAGGTGAATCCTACATCACAGGGAAGCCAAATAGCCCTTCCTGTCCTACACTGACTTGCTAGCCATGTAGTAATTGCTGAATGAAAGAACAGATTAGAAAGGAAGACATATATTTTTGGAACCTAGCATTGAATTGGTTATCTAAAAGCGAAGATAAGAGTAGCAGTATTGATGTCTTTTCACAGTATGCTGGCTGACCTGAATTTAAAGAGAATAGAATGGAATTTACGCTAGAAACCGAACGACTGATTTTAAGAGATTTTCAACTTGGTGATATTGAGGCTTGGCTTAACATAACGTCACATCCAAGATATCAAACATTTTACCCCAAAGAAGAGTGTTCGCCAGAATTTAATGCCCATTTACTCGAGATGTTTGTCGAGCAGTCACAGCAAGTCCCTCGAACGAGGTTTCAGCTAGTTATTGAAGGAAAAGAAAGTCATCAGGTAATCGGTACTGCCGCTTTTCGTCTAGAAGCCGATAACCGAGCGTCGATTGGTTTTGGTCTTGCTGTCGATCGGCAAGGTCGAGGTATCGCCGTTGAAGCGATGTCAGCGCTCATGAAATTCGGTATCCAGCATTTTCCTCTTACTTCTATTTTTGCTGAAACGCGCAAGGGAAATGAAGCTGCGATTGCGGTTTGTCAGCGATTAGGGTTAGAGACAGTCAATGGGCAACTATCTCACGCTGATGAAATGGATCTCGTACGTTTAGAGCTCACTATTAAAGAGCCTGAGTACTAATTGGCTCGCGATTTCCTTTTCAATAGCCCGATAATGAAAAGGAAAAATAAACTCGCGGTCACAAGCCAAACGGACAGTCTATGCGATCGATAGAGCTGCTCTATTTGTTGTAGATGATCGAAGGCAAAATGCGTAAGTAAGCTAAATACTGCCACCCATATGCTTGTCGCGATGGCGTTACCGATGAGAAATTCATGTCGAGGCATTTTGGCTATCCCACAAGCTAGTGGCATGAACTGTTTCATGCCCTCCACAAAGCGACTAATAATAAGGCATGCGGGACCGTAGCGTTGAACGGTGTTTTGAAGCCGTTGCATTTTGGGACCGGAGATATAACCTTTTTTGTCGAGCCAGCCTTCAAAGTGATAACCAATTAGATAGCCACAAGTGTTACCTATAAAGCCACTTAACCAAGATATCGCGATAATGAGTGATAGGTTCATCAGGTGCTGTGACGACAGGATAGATGCCGCAATCATGAGTGACTGGCCGGGCATAGGAATGCCCATTCCTTCAAGGAATATACTGACGATTAAAGCCAAGTAGCCATAATGCTCTAGCAGAGGCTTCATCGTTAATAAAAGATCGTTGATGTGCTGCAAATTAGAGCCTATCCGATGATATTCATATCTTTGATAATTACTCCTATTAACGGAGTAAGTCAATTAACGAAAGGCAGACCTATATGATGACAAAAGCAGGCAATGGCGCCGCTATTTAGCTACTAATTTGGTCAAGTGTTCCCCCAAATAAGATAAATTGACACCAGGGATGGAGTACAACTGGTAGTTGCGACCTAGCCCGTCATTATTGGCCAATGCGATATTCCATAGGAACTCATCACCCTTTTTCACTTCAGAATTCAGCTCGATTGCGAATATCAACTTAGTCCCGTCTTGATTCCATCTTGCGTAGTAGCTTTTCGAGTAGACTGTTTTTTCAAAACCCTGACCAATAACTGTTCGAAACTGTGTCATCGATTCTTGAGCATTCTGGAGGAAAACTTCTACATTATCATTGAGGTAGCTGGGTTGCTCTGAAGTGATAGTGATTGGGTCGTGTCTTTCTACGATGCCATATAGCCAGTTCTCATGATAACCCACCCCCCAGTTGCCAGACACACTATCATCAGCGGCAATAGTCAGATCGTGTCGATCAAGCTGATTGTATGAAAAACTATATCGAGTGACTTCTTGCCATACAGGATCACTGGCGTTCATCGGCGCGCTTGATAATAATTTAGCCTGAAAAGGGGAAGGTTGCGAGATGGGCATATGTGGAGCCACGGCATAAAGGCCATCAAAAAATAGCTCGGCTAGGTCAGGATCTTTCGATGGTTCTGGCGATGTTAAAACAGGATACAGTTTCCTGGCAGGCTCATCGGCTTCTTTTGGCTGGGCAAGAGCGATATTAAAACCAAGGGTTTCGCCGAGTAAGCTTTGATAGAGCGGGATCTCTATTGTGAAGTCGACTTTATCCCCAGAAGAACTCCAGTTAGTCGTTATGAGCCCTACATACCCAGGGGAGGTGAGAGGTTCGCCATGGTTAGCGTTAAATTGCCATAGCTTGCCACCAATATTAAGCGATACTTCAAGTCGAATACGTGATGGGGAGAGGCTTTGATACTGCGCTTGACCGATCAAAATATTGTTGTGATAACCCATCGCCCACTTGGCGTTAGACAGGCTTTGGGATGGAAGTCTTTGATCCGCTACTCCCGCTTGATTAAAGGCAAAAGGGTAAAAAACTACTTTATCTTGGTCAACGTCTAGGGAGGGTAATGCTTTAGCGGTAAAGGGTTGAATGTAACGTTGATTGGTATCAAAACCGGTTGACGGTGTATAATCTAACTGTCCCATGGAAGCATCAAGAAAAACGCTCTGAACGGCTGCATACGCAGGTTTTGGTTGGTAATTTTTACTCAGTAGTAATGGTCGACCATAATCTGGATACCACTTAGGGATCCATGAATATCTATCGGTGACTCCCCATGTGGTAAGCATATCAACATCAGGGTAGTGAGCGGCCAATTTAGCGAGTACTTCATAGTGTTTAGCTTGGTTGTGAAGTGCGGAGGCACCTTGTTTTTTCCCAATTCTTACATCTACTTCAGTAAAGTGAGTTTTAAGCCCTAATTTTGAGTATCGTTCAATGTTTTTTGCAATGGAACTATCACTAATATAGTCGTCGGCATTTAAATGTAACTGAGTGCCCACCCCGTGAACAGGAACCCCTTTTTCAACCAGTTTTTTAATATGTCGATAAACGGCGTTGGACTTTGGTGACATACCTTCGGTGGAATAGTCATTATAAAATAGCAACGCATCAGGGTCTGCCTCATGAGCCCAGCGAAAAGCCATTTCAATATAGTCCTCACCCAATGTGCGATACCAGATACTGTCACGCAGTAATCCACTATCGGTAAAGGCTTCGTTCACCACATCCCAATAGGCGACTCTACCTCTATAATGGCCGACAACCGTCTTAATATGCGTTTCTAAAATTGAGCTGAGCTCTCGCTTTGACCATGTCTTTTTCGTTAACCAGTAAGGATTGTTAACGTGCCACACAAGAGTGTGACCTTTAACGGTCATGTCATTCTTTTGAGCAAATTTTACTATCTTATCGGCTTTATCAAATTTGAAGGAGCCGCGCTTTGGTTGCAGGTAGGAAAACTTCATTTCGTTTTCAGGTGTTATTTGAGAAAACTCACGAGCCAGCACTTCGGTAAAGTTGGGATATTTAAGCTGTTCACTCTGTACTGCTGCACCGATCAAAACGTTTCCGTCTTTAGCTATGGTCTTTAAGGGGAGTGATGAGCGAAGTTGTACATTAGCGAGAACCTCATTTTCCTCTTTCGTTGCTTGCGAAACACAGCCAACTAACACAGAAATAAAAGTGATGATGATGAACAGTTTTTGCATATTGAGTTCCAATATAAATTTGCTTGTGTGATTTTTCCTTATACGAAGTGACCAAGGACAGGCATGAATAACTCGTCATGCCATGTCTAGATGTTACGTGAATCCCAATATTGTAGGCGATGATGAGTGCCTAACTACTGTCACTAATGTTTCACACGAATCAATCACTTGGACGATATTAGACTAGAACAGAATATCGAATTTCAAATAAATTAATGAAGTTTAGGTGTGAGCTTGCTGGTATGTGCGAGGTGCTGTTGATGTCGCGATGTGACGAATTGAGTAACCAATGTAAAGACGATATTTGTAGATAGCGCGAGTTGGTCTGATGCATGCTATTGTAGAAGTTAGAATTATTATTATTGAAGATTGATTATGCCTTCTCACTTACCCAAATCTTTTAGTAAACCTTTTCTTAAAGTCTTTCATGTCATGGAGGCGGTACTCTTAGTGGCCATCACGCTTGCGACTTTGTTTGCCATGATGGAAGAGTTTATGCACGTCTTTACCGAGCGTCGGGTTCAATTGACCGACATTCTATTGATGTTCATCTATCTTGAAGTTCTTGCGATGGTTCAGCAGTTTGTTGTGAACGGAAAAATCCCAGTTCGTTACCCAATTTACATTGCTATGATGGCGATCGCTCGTTACATCACCTTAGGTATGAAGGAGCTAGATGCCGTTTTAATTGTTTGGTTATCTGTCGCGGCCTTTATTTTAGCTGCCGCAACCTTATTGATTCGAGTAGGGCATCATTACTGGCCTTACGTGGATATAAGAACAAAAGAGCCGGATGAGTAGGGTGAACAATGGCTCACGAGCTATAGTTGTAAGTTGTTTTTAGTACCAGCAGTTAGTACTAAAAACAAAACCCTTGTAGATATAAATACAAAAAGGGCGATAACTCAAAGAGTTATTGCCCTTTCCAAACGTTTGGTGGGCTGGCGGGAGTTGAATGGTTACCTCATTGCTATAATATTCAATGATTTAAAACGTTCGTTTTAATTTAGTGTTACATCAATTTCCTACTGAAAAAGGAACTGAACCCGCGTCCGCTTATGTTAATTATTCCTGATAATTCTGGTTTTATATAGCTAAATCTTCTTAACTATTTTCTGAGTATTCTCAAAAATTGAGTCGACGATATGCTCAGGAAAGCCCTTAGGCAATGTAGCACTTACTTGTAACATTGCCTTAGGTAAGGCATCTTTTATTTCATCAATTATCTCTTGCATCGTGTCTTGATTAAAGTTTACATCTTTAGCTGTATCCAAAAAGTGACGAGGCAGGATTTTACTGATTTCATACTTCTTGCCTTTTGTTGCTTTCAATCCCATTGCCAGCTTTAGCTTTCTGATATTGAGCCCTTTTCCCCCCAGCAGTGGGTAGGCTGACAAAATATCGTAGAATGGAGTGAGTCTGTAGCTGCCTCCTTTATCAATATAGATAGAAAAGTTTTTAGCATGCCCATCTGTAGCGCCAATGAGCCATTGAAATACTTGGAACCTCATGAAGTTATATCGATCTTCTAGAGCATTACTTGACCCCATTAACAACTCCATGATCTGAGCTATGCCAGGGCCACCTTGAGATTCGTACTTAATGGATGATGGCATACCAAATACTTGGCAGATATCTTCCTGAGGTAAGCGTAGCAAGCCTGCTCTGTCTTTTGTCCAGCGTCTATCAAAGCGTTCTACAGCTAAAGCTTTAATGTTGTCTGTTTTGATTATATTGATGTTGGGAACTGCAAACCCCAGAGCTCTAGCTAACTCAATACAAAGGTACTCGTTTTCTACGCTATCTTTGAGATCTAGGGTCGCGTTGGCTTGTTGTATTTCGCCTATTGGCAGTTTGATGATGTGAGTAGTGGGTGTGTTTCCTTTCGGTATACACCATTGCTCATCAACAAATAGTAGAGCCGTTTTCTCTTGAGCACCTGCTACGGAGATTCTAAAGTCCTCTTCTTCTTCGAGCATCCCGAGCGGGATATCAGACTTGTATGCAGAAAGAACAGTTTCTAGTTTTTTGTCATCTAGGACTTCGTAGCTAAGTGGTTCTTTTTTATAAGGGAGTTCTGGAGGAAGTAAAGCAATCGCACCAACACTGTCCTTTCCGATTTCTTTTAGGAGATCAAATGGTTGCTTGGATGAGGCTTTGTATCTTGAAACGATCCTATCTCTGACTTGAGGGCTGTCTGGTAAGAGATTGTCAAAATAGTTTATAACGGCATCGGAAGTGATAGCTGGTAATTGAAGTTTTAAAGACAATGATAGTGGTCGAGTTACCGCATTGGTTAACCAGTTTTTATCATATTGAAAAGTGTGAGCACCATTCTTATGTTTCTCTAGAGTACCAACAAGTTCACCATTCATGTATGCGATTAGCTTTTGCATTACCAACTCTCATCATCATTTTCATTTAACGAAGCTACCTGTGATTTCTCTTGGATACTCAATGTTAGATCCATTGCCTGGGCAAGCTTAAAGAAGGTAGAAAGCGTTGTTTTGTTTGGGTTGTTCTCGAAGTTCGAGATCGTCGCTTGTTTGATACCGACTTTTTTTGCTAGTTCTGATTGTGTCCATCCATTCTTTTGACGTATCAGTAGCATCATGTCTGCTAATTGCTTTGGACTATATATCATTTGTTCCAGCTCTCTATAGAGTTAAGGTGCACCTTCAAGATATTTAATTATCCCTTAGTGAGGGTAGTTAAAAGTATATCCCCACAAGAGGATAAAGTCTACGTTATCCCCACAAGAGGGTAAAGCCTGCATTATCCCCACTAAGGGATGGTTGAAGGTGTATCCCTTGTTGGGGATATTAAGTAATCTTAAGGGGCATAAGAAGCTGAGGAGCAGCAGTATCTAATGAAATACTGAGTTATTTATTGATTTTGTGTTTTTTAGATACAAAAAGGGAGGTAAATCATTGATTTACCTCCCTTTCCAAACGTTTGGTGGAGCTGGCGGGAGTTGAACCCGCGTCCAGAAATCATTCATCATTGGTACTACATGCTTAGTCGATCTTTAAATTCACCAAGTACCTGCGAACCGACACGCTAGTAAATGACTATCCTGAATTAAATTTCGAACTTCATCTCTCAGGCGGGAGAATCCGATCTAGCTAGTTTGGGTTTGACTCTTTGTTGTTCCCCGTCTTACAAGCGGAAGCTAGGGCAAAGAGGCTCTCAGCAGGTTATTAAGCTGCTAGTGCGTAGTTTTCGTCGTTTGCGACTATTTTTTTGCGGCTTTTTACGTGGCCAACCGCCCCACGGCATGCACCTCAGACTTCAAAATTCCTGTCGAATCCTAAATCAGCCCCAAGTGTTATTTTTCATAGTACCAGAAAAGCTAAGCCTGTCTAGTAGTTGAAAGTTCAAGTGGTTAAGATTAGCGCAAGTTACTCTTCATAACTCGTGCTTTGTCTCTTGCCCAGTCTTTTTCTTTTAAATCTTCGCGTTTATCGTGCAGTTTTTTACCTTTAGCAACGCCGACTTTGAGTTTCGCCCAAGAGCGAGACCAATACAAAGAGAGCGCAACTAGCGTCATACCTTCGCGATTGACTCTACCAATAAGGTTGTCGAGCTCTCGGCGGCGCATAAGCAGTTTACGCACACGTGTTGGTTCAGCGACTATATGAGTAGAGGCTTGATTTAGCGGGAGAATAGACATACCACTGATGTAGGCTTGGCCATCGCGGATAAAGATGTAGCTTTCGACGATGTTGGCTTTGCCCTGGCGAAGTGATTTGACTTCCCAGCCCTGTAGCTCAATACCAGCTTCGATATCATCTTCAATGTGATATTCGTGGCGAGCCTTTTTGTTTTGCGCGATAGTGTTACTACCCGCTTTATTTTTTGAGTTCTTTTTTACCATAGTGACGCCATTATAAGGTGAGTCTGGAGTTTTAGGAAAGGCTTTTGTTTTCGATAGCTAAATGTATCATGAGTCGTTAGTGCTTTGATATCTTTGTTGGGTTGAGTTGTCAACTTGAGCTAACTCGTAGAACTCAGTAGAATCACCGTTAGCTTTTTATTGTGAGATGTTTTTTATGCAACATGTGACGCGTTCGGCATTGGTAATGTTCAGTGCTGACCAGATGTTTAACTTGGTGAACGATGTTGCCAGTTATCCCGATTTTCTTCCCGGCTGCTCTGGTTCTCGAGTGATTGAGTCTTCTGGAATGGCAATGGTAGCATCGGTTGATGTGTCGAAAGCAGGCATTAGCAAAACATTCACAACAGCGAATACGCTGGTACAAGGCCGTGAAATACTGATGGAATTGGTCGATGGCCCGTTCAAAATGTTAAAAGGGGTTTGGTCTTTTATCCCGCTTGATGAACAAGCGTGTAAAGTTGAGCTTAAGCTTGAATTTGAGTTTTCGAGTAAGATGATAGAGCTCGCGTTTGGAAAAATCTTCCATGATGTAACCAGTAACATGGTGAATTCGTTTACCAAACGCGCCAAAGAGGTGTACTAGTATGAACGTTGATCAACCTCTAATCCATGTTGAGGTCGTTTATGCCTTACCTGAAGAGCAGCGTGTTTTGACTATTGTGGTTAATCACGAGTTGACCGTTGAAGAAATTATCGAGAAATCTGGCGTATTGGACATTTACCCTGAAATTGACCTTAAGGTTAACAAAGTGGGGGTGTTTAGCCGTAACGTTAAGCTTGATGCAACAGTAAGAGATAAAGATAGAATAGAGATCTATCGTCCATTGCTGGCTGATCCAAAAGAAATCCGCCGTAAGCGAGCCGAGCAGGCTAAAGCTGCCAAGTCAGCATGATGGATTGGTCAACGAATAGATAATAAAAAAGCTCGCATTGCGAGCTTTTTTATTAATTTAGGCTTTCGAAAAACTGGTCACTGGCTTCGTAGTCGCCAGAAATGTTCGTCAATGTGCCGGTAGCATCAAAATCGACAACAAGATTGCGCTGAACAGCGTCATCATGCCCTTTGGTTGCATGGTAGATGTAGTACCACGTATTGGGGTAACCATTTTCGATAAGCATCGGTGAGCCAAGAACAAAGCGAACCTGTTCTCTTGTCATGCCAAAGCGTAACTGATCAACGGAATTTTGTTCGACAAAATTCCCCTGATTAATATCAATACGGTAGACGATTTTTTCTATTACCGAACAGCCTGTCAGTAATGTTAAGGCGAGTGGTATTGCTGCCAACCACTTTTTTAATTGCATAGCGTCAATTTACAACTTTGATTTTTTAAACTGCAGAGATAATAAACAAGGATGAAGCAGATGTAAAAACATGTCTGCTTCATTATGTAAAAAGAGCGCTGATTTATGAGTTAGATTACAATCCTTGTTGAAATCTATTGGTTTAGGGAACTAACCCTCTAAGCTGCAATCAGTAGTTCTTTGGCGTTCGCTAGCGTCGACTCTGTAATTTGGCTACCACCAAGTAGGCGAGCCAGTTCACTAATTCGTTCGTTTTCGTTTAGCGCGTACATACTGGTTTCAGTTTTATTGCCTTTAGTATTTTTTGTGACAAACAGTTGGTGGTGCCCATGACCGGCGACTTGAGGCAAATGGGTGACACACAGTACTTGTGTTGATTCCCCTAGTTTTCTTAGCATCTGCCCAACAACAGCCGCAGTTGGACCACTAATTCCGACATCCACTTCATCAAAAATAAGGCTTGGTGTATCTACTTTCTGCGCCGTAATAACCTGAATGGCCAATGATATTCGTGATAGCTCACCACCAGATGCGACTTTGGCGATGGGTTGCATTGGTTGACCCGGGTTGGTTGAGACTAAGAAGATTGTTGTATCCATTCCTGTTGGTGAGGGGTGCTCTGGCTGAAAGCTCACATCAATAGCAAACTTGGCTTTATCCATGCTGAGCTCGTGCATACTTTGCGAGATCAACTTGTTGAGTTCTTTAGCGTAACGACCGCGAGATTTGTTGAGTTTCTCGCATACGCGGACATAGTGCTCAAAAAGGGCGCTGACGTCTTGTTCCTTCGCAGATATTGTTTCATCAGAACAGTCGAGCTGCTCAATTTGATTGAGCAAGCTTTGATGATGTTGATAAAGCTCCTCTGGCAGCACGTGATGCTTGCGAGCAAGCGACATGATTTTAGAAAAGCGTGACTCCACATACGCCATGCGTTGCGGGTCTACGTCGACTTTATCAAGGTAGTCACGTAGCTCAGCGTTTACTTCTTCAATTTGGATCATTGCTTCTTCAAGCATTGCCGGTAAAGGAGTAAGCGTAGTATCAAGCTCTGACAGCTGAATAAGTTTGCTGCTGGCACTTTGCAGTAATGCGAGAGCATTGACATCATCACCCTCGTAAATAATATCAATGGCTTGCTGGCATGAAATTGCAAGTTCGCCGCTGTTTGCTAAGCGCTTGTGCTCTTGTTCAAGTTCTGGAAATTCTAGCTCTTCAATCGCGAGTTCGTTGAGTTCCTTAATTTGATACTCAAGCAGCTGCAATTGAGCCTGGTTATTGGCACTGTTTTCTTTTAGTTTTCTCAATGCAATATCGGCGCTTCGCCAAGTTTGATAACTATTACGGACTTGTTTTTGTAGGGTGGTATGACCGGCATATTGGTCCAGTAATGAAAGTTGATAGTCGCCTTTCATTAGTTGGTGGTGAGCGTGCTGCCCATGAATGTTGATAAGCGTTTGTCCCAAAGATTTAAGTTGGGATAAAGGCACAGGGCTACCATTAATGAAAGCTCGAGAGCGACCTTCTTTGGTAATGCTTCGTCGCAGGATACATTCGGTACCATCATAGAGATCGTTGTCTTCTAACCAACGGGTGGCGTGGACATTATTATCAATCATGAAGGCAGCGGTGACTTCGGTTTTATCTTCGCCGTTGCGAACCGCACCTGCGTCTGAACGTCCGCCCAAACAGAGGCTCAGTGCATCAATCGCGATGGATTTACCTGCGCCAGTTTCTCCGGTAATGGTGGTCATTCCCGTACTGAGTTCTAACTGCAGAGATTTTACGATAGCAAAATTATTAACACTTAGATGAGACAGCATTCTCTTTACCTGTTTATATCAACATTACTGTATATAAGCTCAGTATATACTGTTTCTTTATACAGTAAAGGTGCTGTCTGAATTTTTTATGTGATCAGTCGCGAGTTGCTGAAAATACGATCAAAAAAGCCAGCAATATATTGCTGACTCAATGAATGGGTAGTCAAACCTATGATTTAGAAGAGTTTGCTCGACCAACCTAGCTTGTTTCTCAGGACATGATAGTAGCTGTAATCTTTAGGGTGGATCAGTTTCAAAACGTTAGGGCTTTGGAAAATATGTATTTCATCGCCTGGTGACACAGGCAGTGAAATTTGCCCATCACAACTGACCTCTTGAGTGCCACGGTTATCTGGCGAAACAATGAGTTTGATTCGGCAATTACCGTCGACCACGAGTGGGCGGCTTGAAAGTGTATGAGGGAACATTGGCACCAAAGAGATGGCATTCAGCTTTGCTGAAAGGATTGGCCCGCCGCCGGATAATGAATAAGCGGTTGATCCGGTTGGTGTCGCCACGATCAAGCCATCTGAGCGCTGACTAAATGCAAAAGTGTCGTCGATATAGACTTCAAACTCAATCATATGGGCGACTTGACCTGGGTGAAGTACCGCTTCATTAAGGGCGGCGTTGTGACTTTTTATTTGCCCATGGCGGTGAATTTCAGTTTCAAGCAAGAAACGCTTTTCTTCGATGTACTCCCCTTGCAACACGGCTTCTAACGCTTGCTCGAAGCCTTCAGGGTTGAGATCGGTGAGAAACCCTAAGTTACCACGGTTGACTCCGATGACGGCCACATCAAAGCGTGATAGCACTCTTGCTGCGCCAAGCATATTGCCATCACCACCAACGACGATAGCGAGGTCAGCTTCTCGACCAATACGAACTAGGCTAAAAAAATGCTGTCTGGGAATATCGACAAGAATATCAATCAATCGGTCATCAATAAGGACGTTATAGCCTTTTGATGTAAGCCAATGAAACAATTCTTTATGAGTCTGAATTGCTTTCTGTGCTCGGGGTTTACCTATGATGGCGATCACCTTAAAGGTGTTTTTCATATCACTTCCAAACTTTTAGTGCTTGAATCAAAAATCTTCATCCCCATAATATACCCAAAGTGTTTATATATGCAGTGTTTGGTATGAAATTAATCCAAGTTTCTTACTTGGCTACCATGCATTGACGTGAATCGAGTATTGCGGAGAGACCATGAGCAACGAAGAAAACAAAGTAAATCAAGAAGAACTGCATGCGCAAGACGTAGAAATGCAAGATGCAGACGTGGTTGGTTCTGACGCTGATGTTGAGTGGAATGAAGAATCAGAGCAAGATATTCAAGAAGCTAAGATCGCTCAACTAGAAGCAGCATTGTTGTCTAGCGAAGCTAAAATTAAAGAGCAACAAGATTCTGTACTACGCGCGAAAGCTGAAATGGAAAACATGCGTCGTCGTACTGAGCAAGAAATTGATAAAGCACGTAAATTTGCTTTAAATAAATTCTCAGAAGAGTTATTGCCAGTTATCGATAACTTAGAGCGCGCGATTGCCGCTGCAGATGCTGAAAACGAAGTGGTAAAACCTATCGTTGAAGGGGTCGAGATGACTCACAAAACATTGGTTGACGCGGTCGCTAAATTTGGTTTGAAGGAAATTAATCCTGAAGGCGAGACGTTTAATCCTGAACTTCATCAAGCGATGTCTATTCAAGAAAGCGCGGATCATGAAGCAAATACTGTGATGTTCGTCATGCAAAAAGGTTATGAGCTTAATGGTCGAGTGATCAGACCTGCCATGGTTATGGTGTCGAAATAACGAGTAGAGACAGAAGTCATTAAGACGAGCGTAAAACTCTATTAGTTTATGTATATCAAAGAAATGAAGCCTATTTGGCTTCATTTTTTTTGGTTGTAAATATCAATAACCATGTATCAATTAGGTTTTTGTATTGTTTCATTGAGGTAACAAAATGTAAAATTAATGCTTTATTTTGAACTTCAGATCTGTAAGATGCCCTGAGTTTTCTATTAATAAGAAAGCAAATAACTATAAAAATACAGGGAATCAACACAACATTCTGGAGTCTATGAATGAATAAACCTCTATCCCAAAAGATCTTTATTGGTCTATTTGCCGGTCTACTGATCGGTACTGCAATTCAATACTTGTTCGCTGGTGTTAGTCTTTTTGACCAATACTTGCTTGGTCTCGCGGAAGGCGTTGGCGGCATGTTTGTATCGTTAATTAAACTTCTAGTGGTACCACTGGTTTATGTTTCAATTGTTTGCGGTATTGTTGAACTAAAAGACATCAAATCCTTTGGCCGTTTAGGCGGTAAAACTTTTGCGCTTTATATTCTCAATACTGTAATAGCAATTACGTTTGCACTAACGGTTGGTATGATTGTTCAGCCTGGTGCGGGAGCAAACCTTGGTGGAACCGTTGCCGCTACGGTTGAGCTAACATCAACGACTACACCTGATATCTTCTCTTTGATTACCAACATTGTGCCAAGCAACCCATTCCAAGCGTTTGCTAATGGCGACATGCTGCAGATTATCTTTATGGCTATTTTGACAGGTCTAGCCATTCAAGCTCTAGATAAGAAGGGTGGTCCAGCGATTCGTGCCTTCAAGATGGGCAACGATATCATGATGAAGCTAATTGGCTTGGTGATGAGCTTGGCACCTTATGGCGTATTCGCGCTTATGATTCAGCTTGGTGCAACGCTAGATGCCGGTACATTGGCGTCGGTTGCGGGTTACGTTGCGTTAGTTGTTGGTATCCTTATTCTATGGATATTCATTGTTTACCCAATTATGGTTGGTGCAACAACAAAAGTATCGCCAGCTCAGTTTATGCGTGCGACTCGTGAACAGGTATTGTTCTCGCTATCTACGGCAAGTTCAAACGCGACGATTCCGGTAACAATGCGAACACTGACAGATAAAATTGGTGTTTCTAAATCGGTGGCAGGTTTTGGTGTGCCGTTAGGCGCGACCATGAACATGGCTGGCGTTTCAATTTACATCGCGATTGCGACTATCTTTATTGCTAACGCATTTGGTCAGCCTATCCAAATGGCAGACCTAGTCACAATGGGCTTTACTATCTTGCTGCTATCCATTGGCGCAGGTGGTGTACCTGGTGGTGGCGTAGTGATGATTGGTGTTCTACTTCATCAACTGGGTTTACCACCAGAAGGCCTTGCGATTGTTGCTGCTGTTGACCGCATCAATGATATGTTTTGTACCAGCTCGAATGTAGTGGGTGATACGGCGGTGAATACTATCGTAGCGCACTCTGAAGGTGAGCTTGACTCGGAAGTAGTAAATGAAGCTGCACCCGTTCAAAGCCAAGCATAAGCGCGTAAATAAGAATAACTCCTTAGATAAATACAACGTCGCGAAAGACGTCACAGGAAAAGCGAGTTAAAAAACGGAGCCTTTGTGCTCCGTTTTCGTTTAAATATGAAAAAAAGCGATTTTTTTTGTCCTCTTCCCTTGAAAAGCGCGTTGCTGCCCTTATCTATGGTTCATACAGAAAACAAACCTTTTTGAGTTAGTTTTCCAACTGGCTCTAAGGCCCCGAGTCGGGGCAATAGAAAGCGTAATAATAGAATTTATTCGGAGATAGTCTGATGGGTAAGATCATTGGTATTGATTTAGGTACTACTAACTCATGTGTTGCTGTTCTAGATGGCGACAAACCACGTATACTTGAAAACGCGGAAGGTGAACGCACAACCGCATCGGTTATTGCTTATACAGACGGTGAAACTCTTGTAGGTCAACCTGCAAAACGTCAAGCAGTAACTAACCCAGAAAACACGCTATTTGCGATTAAGCGTCTGATCGGTCGTCGTTTTGAAGATGAAGAAGTTCAGCGTGATATCGAAATCATGCCTTACAAAATCGTTAAGGCTGACAACGGTGATGCATGGGTTGAAGCGAAAGGCCAACAAATGGCTGCACCTCAAGTATCTGCTGAAATCCTGAAAAAAATGAAGAAAACAGCAGAAGACTTCCTAGGTGAAGAAGTGACTGGCGCAGTAATCACTGTTCCTGCTTACTTTAACGATGCACAACGTCAAGCAACAAAAGATGCGGGTCGTATCGCAGGTCTTGAAGTTAAACGTATCATCAACGAACCAACAGCGGCGGCACTTGCTTACGGTCTAGATAAAAAAGGCGGCGATCGCACTATCGCTGTTTATGACCTTGGTGGCGGTACATTTGATATCTCTATCATCGAAATCGATGAAGTTGAAGGCGAGAAAACATTTGAAGTACTAGCAACTAACGGTGACACACACCTTGGTGGTGAAGATTTCGATAACCGTCTAATCAACTACCTAGTTGAAGAATTCCAAAAAGAGCAAGGTATTAACCTTAAGAACGACCCTCTAGCAATGCAACGTGTTAAAGAAGCAGCAGAGAAAGCGAAAATCGAACTTTCTTCTACTTCTCAAACAGACGTAAACCTACCTTACGTAACTGCAGATGCAACTGGTCCTAAGCACATGAACGTTAAAGTGACTCGTGCGAAACTAGAATCTCTAGTTGAAGACTTAGTACAACGTTCTCTTGAGCCGCTAAAAGTTGCTCTAGCAGACGCAGACCTATCGGTAAGCGACATCAACGACGTTATCCTAGTTGGTGGTCAAACTCGTATGCCTATGGTTCAAGCTAAGGTAACTGAGTTCTTCGGTAAAGAGCCACGTAAAGACGTAAACCCTGATGAAGCAGTAGCAATGGGTGCTGCAGTTCAAGGTGGCGTTCTTGCTGGTGACGTGAAAGACGTACTTCTTCTAGATGTAACGCCTCTTTCTCTAGGTATCGAGACAATGGGCGGCGTAATGACGAAGCTTGTTGAGAAGAACACAACGATTCCAACGAAAGCAAACCAAGTTTTCTCTACAGCAGAAGACAACCAAAACGCGGTAACTATCCACGTTTTACAAGGTGAGCGTAAGCAGGCGACTTACAACAAGTCTCTAGGTCAATTCAACCTAGAAGGTATCCAAGCAGCACCACGTGGTACACCGCAAATCGAAGTAACTTTCGACCTTGATGCGGATGGTATCCTACACGTATCTGCGAAAGATAAGTCAACTGGTAAAGAGCAAAAGATCACGATCCAAGCGTCTGGTGGCCTAAGCGACGAAGATATCGAAGCAATGGTTCAAGAAGCGGAAGCAAACAAAGAAGCGGACAAGAAGTTCGAAGAATTGGCTGCGGCACGTAACCAAGCTGACCAAATGATTCACGGTACTCGTAAGCAAGTTGAAGAAGCAGGCGAAGCCCTTCCAGCTGAAGAGAAAGAGAAGATTGAAGCAGCAATCGTTGAGCTAGAAACAGCTCGTAAAGGCGATGACAAAGAAGCGATTGACGCGAAAGTTCAAGCGCTAATGGCTGCAGCACAAAAACTAATGGAAATGGCACAACAACAAGCACAAGGTGCTGATGCAGAAGCTGGTGAACAGCCTAAGCAAGAAGACGATGTTGTTGATGCTGAGTTCGAAGAAGTGAAAGACGAGAAAAAATAATTCTTGTTGCTAGGTAGTTCAGCCTCATGTTTGAGATGCGTATTTTGCCATGCAAACGATGCATCTCTATTCCGAGGTTGGCCCTCTTAGTGTAAAGAATTCGATTATTTGGATTCTTGAAAAGTGATTTATGCGGGCGTTTAGGGTAACCTTCACGCCCGCATGTATGTGAATATTGTCATTCTAGATAAGGAAGTCACGATAATCTGCAGGACCCAGGACCCAGGACCCAGGACCCAGGACCCAGGACCCAGGACCCAGGACCCAAGTTTTTATCTAGAATGATACAACCCAAAAACAGCGCTGGGCTGTTTGTCGAAGTAATTGGTACCAAGCAATATGTCAAAACGTGATTTTTACGAAGTATTAGGTGTAGGTCGTGATGCGTCTGAACGCGATATAAAGAAAACCTACAAACGTCTTGCAATGAAGTATCACCCGGATAGAAACCAAGGTGATGAATCGGCTGCGGATAAATTTAAAGAAGTAAAAGAAGCGTACGAAATCCTTACCGATCCTCAGAAGAAGGCCGCGTATGATCAATATGGTCACGCAGCATTCGAACAAGGCGGCATGGGTGGCGGCGGATTTGGCGGCGGCGCTGGTGATTTCGGTGACATCTTTGGTGATGTATTCGGTGATATTTTTGGCGGTGGACGCCGCGGTCAGTCACGCGCTCAGCGTGGTTCAGATCTGCGTTACAACATGGAACTTTCTCTAGAGGAAGCAGTACGTGGTGTATCAAAAGAAATTGAAGTTCCTACATTGGTTGAGTGTGAACCATGTGACGGTAGTGGCGCGAAGAAAGGCTCATCACCTCAAACTTGTGGTACCTGTCATGGTCACGGCCAAGTTCAGATGCGCCAAGGCTTCTTTGCAGTGCAACAAACCTGTCCAACGTGTAATGGTCAAGGTAAAATCATCAAAGATCCTTGTAATAGCTGTCATGGTCAAGGTCGCGTTCAAAAGTCTAAAACACTGAATGTGAAAATTCCTGCTGGTGTGGATACGGGTGACCGTATTCGTTTATCTGGTGAAGGCGAAGCGGGTGAGCAAGGCGCACCAGCGGGTGATCTTTATGTACAAGTTCATGTTAAAGAGCACCATATCTTTGAACGTGAAGGCAACAACTTGTACTGTGAAGTGCCTGTGAGTTTCGCTCAAGCAGCATTGGGTGGTGAAGTTGAAGTTCCAACATTGGACGGGCGCGTTAACCTAAAAGTGCCAGAAGAGACACAAACAAGTCGTATGTTCCGTATGCGTGGTAAAGGCGTGAAGGGCGTTCGTGGTGGTGGTGTTGGTGATTTAATCGTGAAGCTAGTGATTGAAACGCCAGTAAAATTAAGTGCACGCCAAAAAGAGCTACTACGTGAGTTTGAAGACACCTGTGGCGGCGAGGCTGCAAATAAGCACCAGCCGAAATCGGAAGGTTTCTTCAATGGTGTTAAAAAATTCTTCGATGATCTAACCAGCTAAATTCTGCTGTTAGCGCATTATGGAAGCTCGCCTTGTGGCGAGCTTTTTTGTTTCTGCTATTCTATTTTTCTATGCTTGGACTTGATTTTCAGGGGGAATTATTTCCAGCAACTACTATCTTCAGTAAATACGATTTTCAGTAAGTACTATGCCTAGCCAATACTATTTCCAACAAGCATTTGGTGCGGTCACGCCTTTTGAATTTAAACTCATTTTCCCATCGCTATTTAAACAGCTATCTTTAGTTTGATTACTAGAGGATTGGGCAATAGCCGTAATGGTGTAGGCCGCGGTTGCACCGCTGGTTACGGTGAATTGGTATCGAGTGCTATCAGATGCACATACCAAACACTTGCCTCCAGAGAGGACGCGCTCAAAGTGATAACCAGCATTGTAGTGTCGTTCAAGTTCCAGTTGCATTTCTAGCATGTCACCCAGCGCAATCATCCGATACGCTTCGCGCGTTTGCTGTGTATACGTCGGGTATGCGACAGCGCTTACTACCCCAAGTATGACTAAAGCGATAAGAATTTCGATCAGGGTCAAGCCTATTTGAAAGTGGTTACTTACTTTACATCTCATTTTTTTAACTCAGCCCAACTATCTAATTTTTATCATATTTATAGTGTTCTCGACTGTTAGAGTTTCTGCAATATCTATCCGATGGTTGTGATAGGTTTCATTGGGATTTGGGAAATGGTTCGCGGATTCACTCTACTAGAACTCATGATCAGTGTGTTCGTTATGATGATACTCATGCTGGGCGTAGCTCCCAGTTTCTCGGAGTTGTCGAAGGAAGTGAAGGTAGAGAGAGCGGCAGCAGAGATTTACGGGTTGTTAATGCAAACCAAAGCCGAAGCCATTATGCGAAATGAACCTCTTTGGAGTCACTTTAATCATCTTCCTCAAGGCGCTGAGGATGGAAGCTGGAGCATTTCGGTGACCAATTCCTCCACCATATCGGATACGCCTTTCTTGGCTCTTAGCGGTTTGCCATATCAAAACGTCCATATTCACCTCAACCACAATAGTAAACAAATCAAGTTTGATAATTTAACCGGTGTCGTTTTATCAACAGGGACGATCACGATTAGCCCTTATTCGCAGCAGAACTCAGGTATCAAAATTAAAACATCAGCGGCGTCGGGGCGTATTGTGGTTTGTCAATTTGGTGAGGCAGAGCATGGAGTAGGGGAGTGTTCGGTGTGAGTATTCCCCGACAGAAAGGCGGTTCATTAGTCGAGATGCTCGTGGCGTCGACGATTGGCATTGTCGCGATAGGTTCTATTGGGTCGGTGTATCTTATGGTTCAGCAACATAGCTCCGAACGGGCTCAAACTATGTTGTTGAGTCAAGCGTTAGCCACAACGGCAAGACGGTTACAAAATGATCTTACTCGAGCAGGCTACAGTGAATTAGGCAGTGCTAGTCGACCTTCGGGCGCGGTGAGTACAGTGCATGTTAGTGGCGGAGGGAGCAAAGTTCAGTACGTGTATTGGGATGATCATCGTGACGGCAGCGCTGAATATGAAAATACCTCATGGCACTATTCTACATTGTCTCAGACGTTACGGATTTGCCGAAAAAGAAGCAGCGTGATCCTTGATATCAATTATTTTAATAGTAGCAGTTGTACATCCCTACTTGAAGATGACTTAATTTCGGTCACGCACTTTTCCTTGGTTCCCTTTACTATCTCAAGTTCGAATGCCAACAAGCAATACATGCACTTGTCACTTGCGGCTGAGTTAACGGGCAACACAGTGGTTACTGCTGAGATTGAGCGTCATTTCTTGATAAGGAACGGTCAATGAAAAGTAATACTCGCACCTATTTATACGCGAACAAGTTATACGCGAACAAGCAAATTGGTATGGTGACCTTATTAACCACAAGCTTATTGCTAATCGTTGCTTTGGTGATCGCATTAGGAGGATATAAGAGTACGTTCTATGAGGTTAAGCGCTCGCAAAATGAGGTAGCCTCAAGGCAAGCACATTGGGCGGCAGAGGGCGGTGTTGAATGTGGGGTTGCCCAGTATATGATAACCAGAACGATTCCTACCTCAATTTTAGCTTGCGATCCGGATGCTAATTTTTTGCCTGAGATCGTTCTTGATCCTACGAATAACGAAGTGGTGATTTCTGCAACGGTTCAACGACGTGAGGTGAGCCGACGTTTCACTCATTCTTTGCAAATGTTTAGCGGCGCAATTCAGTCAACCTCGGATCTTTACGTTCGTGGTAGTAGTTCTATTTATACTCCAGATCCCGGCCAGTTGTCAGACAAAGGGTGGGAGTGCGTTGCCGCTAAATATGATGGTGAGCTTAAGGTGGTAGGAAGCATCGACAATAAAGGACTGGTTCACGGCTTACCCCCTTATGATGGCTTTGATAATCAGGGTAAGGACTGTGCAACATCACATATGACCAGTGATAGCAACTCATCGCTGAAAAGTGACTTTCAACTCGAGAGTAACTTGAAGGTGTTTGAGTCCTTTTTCAATGTCCCTATTAAGAATCACGATCAAGTAAAAAACAGCGAAGTATTTACTGTATTAGAGGGGAGCATAAGTGCGCCGGGAGCGATAAAAACATTACCGAATTGTGGTAAGACACTGACCGACGAGATAGAAAAAGGCAACACCAAATTGTGGGTGGAAGGCAGTTGCGAGATTGGTACCACGGAATTACATGCGTTATCGCAAGCATCAGCGAAAACGAAAGGTATCTTGCTTGTTGTCCATGAAGGGCTATTTTCTATCATGGGAACCGGTAGCTTAAATGGGATACTTTTTCACTTTAATCAAGACTTCTCACCGGAATTAGCACTATGGGATGGCTTTGAAGCTGGGGTATATCTTCAGCATGTGGCGAATGATTTTGATTTGTCCTATAGAGAACGTACTTCCTATTATCAGCACGGATCATTTACGGTGACAGGAGGGCAACTGTTTGAAACCCCCGATCCGCAAGTAGCGATTTTTAATAACTCGTTAGCGTTTAACTATAATCGCGATGTGATTGATTATGCTCGTCATGGGTTAACGTCGACGACATGGAAAAAAGGATCGTGGCGTGATTATTAAGCAGCAAGGTTTTAGCTTAATTGAAGTTATGATCGCGTTTTGTTTGATCGGTGTTGGGGCTTTGGGACTTGTGAAAATGCAGACTGCCATCGAACAGCAATCTGACTATGCCGCTCAAAGTATTCAAGCTTTGGGGCTAGCTGAAGCGCGTTTAGAATGGTTTAGTACCAGAGGGGCCGACTCCGCATCATCCACCATGGAGGTCGCCGACTTTGTGACGGACCTTGTTGACGGCGAAGATTTGACTCACTCACCATTTGTTGTTGAATGGACGGTGTCGGCAATCTATTTTTCGAGCAGTATCAAAGCCGTCGAAGTCGTAGTCAGTTGGCCCGATCGATTTGGGCAGACGAAAACGCTTTCCTTACAAACCCAATTCTCCAATTACAGTGAATTTGATTAATATCGACGAAGCTAAACTTGTTATCAATTAACATTGTTACCGCACTTCTGTTACTTGCTCTATTCCCTCTACCGCTCATCACTTTCAATGAATAAAAGTGTATGGCGCATTGCCAGTCCGATTTGACTGATTTATACACTATGCTTATATAATCGGGCAGTTTGCGTGCTAGTTAGTGGAATGTTTTGGATATGTGTACTCTGATGTTGTTTTTCTGTTACTTGTTCGGGTGTTTTTTGCAAAATAAGTCTACAAAAATGGAAATACTTCCAAATTATCTACTAATTTAATTTTTTTTACATAAAATAGTCGCGAAGAAAAATGACACAGTGAAGCTGCCTTAAAGTTCACGAACCACAACATCACAATGGAGTTACCATGAGTAACCAGACTATCAACCAAGCGCCAACGCCAAAGCCGAGTGGCATGGATCGCTTTTTAAACGCAATTGAGAAGGCAGGAAACAAGATCCCAGATCCTGCTATTCTATTTTTCTGGGCATTAGTTATTGTTTGGGTCGCATCTGCCGTTCTATCTAATGTTAGCTTTGATCTTATTAACCCTCGTACTGGTGGTGCGTTAGAGGTTAATAACTTGCTAACGGGTGAGGCACTTGCCAGCTTCTTAGCAAACATGGTAACCACGTTTACTGGCTTCGCACCTCTTGGCATCGTATTGGTTGCGATGTTAGGTGTTGGTGTTGCAGACTCTTCAGGCTTTATTCAAACTGGCTTGAAGAAAATGCTTAACTTCACGCCAGCAAAATTGCTAACGCCAATGCTTATCTTGGTTGCAATTGTTTCCCATACCGCTGCTGACGCAGGTTATGTATTGGTTATTCCGCTTGGTGGTATCATTTTCCACGCGGCAGGTCGTCACCCTCTTGCTGGTATTGCCGCTGCATTTGCTGGTGTATCGGGCGGTTTCTCTGCAAACTTCATCCCATCTGGTATCGACCCACTGTTGGCTGGCTTCACACAAACGGCTGCTCAAGTACTAGACCAAGACTATGTGATTAACCCACTTTCGAATATTTTCTTTACTGGTTTATCTTCTGTTTTGGTTATCGCGATTGGTTGGTGGGTTACTGAGAAAGTAATCGAACCACGTCTAGCAAACCTTCCTGTCGATGAAGATGCAGAAGAAGCACCAGATCTTGGTTCTTTTACTGCTGTTGAGTCTAAAGCATTCCGTGCGGCTGGTTGGGCAATGATGGCGGGTATCGCCTTGCTTGTTTTCGCACTTTTGCCAGAAGATTCAGCACTACGCTCTCCTGAAGGTGAAATTACTGCATTCTCTGCGCCGATCATGCAATCCATCGTACCGTTAATCTTCATCCTGTTTATTATTCCAGGCATTGTTTACGGTCGTGTTGCGGGTACGTTTAAAGATAGCAATGACATCATTAAAGCGATGTCTCACACCATGTCTACCATGGGTGCGTACATTGTTATGTCGTTCTTCTGTGCACAATTCTTGTCAGCGTTTGCTCAGTCAAATATCGGTACTATGTTAGCGCTTTACGGTGCGGAAGGTCTGAAAGCAATGAACCTACCAGGTCAAGCGACCATCGTGGGTATGATTTTGTTGACGGCTTCAGTTAACTTACTGGTCGGTTCTGCATCGGCTAAGTGGGCGTTGATTGGTCCAATCTTGGTTCCAATGCTAATGGCTGTAGGCATCTCTCCTGAGCTATCTCAAGCAGCATACCGTGTTGGTGATTCAGTATCGAACATCATCTCTCCATTGATGGTCTTCTTCCCATTGGTTGTGGTTTACTGTCAACGTTATGTGAAATCAACAGGTATCGGTACATTGGCTTCTCTAATGATGCCATTCTCTATCGCGATGCTAATTGGTTGGACACTGTTCTTGCTAGCTTATTGGGCGCTAGGTATCCCACTAGGTATTCAAGCACCGTACACGTACACCATGTAAGTTATAGCTAACTAAATCAGGTATAAAATACTGATAAGCCCGCCAGAATTGAACTGGCGGGCTTTTTTTATCTGAGTCTTAGTAACTCAATGGGGGTGTTACGCTGTTAAGAACTGAGCGTGGAAGCGTAAGTGGTCCTCAATAAAACTCTGTATAAAGAAATAGCTGTGGTCATAACCTGGTTGCATTCTAAGCGTCATGTCACTGCCTGAAGCTTTGGCTGCCGCGACCAGTAGTTCAGGCTTAAGCTGCTCTTGTAAAAAACTGTCGTCTTCCCCTTGATCAACCAGAATAGGTAAGGCAGCTTTACTATGTTTTAGAAGCTCAACGCTGTCATAGGCCTTCCAATCTTCAATATTATTCCCAAGGTAGTGGCTAAATGCTTTTTGCCCCCAAGGACAGTTAATAGGGTTCGTTATTGGGCTAAAGGCTGAAATCGAACGGTATTGTTCGCTATTTTTTAGACCAATAGTGAGTGCACCATGCCCGCCCATGCTGTGGCCAGATATCGACTTGGCTTGTGTGACAGGGAAATGCTGTTCGATTAATGCCGGTAGCTCGTCAACAATATAGCTATACATGTGGTAATGCTTATCCCAAGGTGCTTGGGTGGCATTGAGATAGAATCCTGCGCCAAGGCCTAAGTCATACGCCCCTTCTGCGTCATCAGTCACCCCTTCGCCTCGTGGGCTAGTATCAGGAGCAACAATCGCAACGCCAAGCTCCGCAGCTATTTTAAATGCCCCTGCTTTTTGCATGAAATTTTCGTCGCTGCAGGTTAAGCCAGACAGCCAATAAATGACAGGCACGGGATTTTCTTTGCTCGCTTGTGGTGGAAGGTAAACGGCAAATCTCATCGCGCAGTTTAGAACGTTAGATTGATGCGTATATTGCTTGTGCCAACCACCAAACACTTTTGCTTGGCTGCTATTTTCGATAGTCATGTTTACTTCCTTACTAAAGGTCAATAAGACGCGGCGACTTAAGGGGCATTATTACCAGTAAGACTAGCCTAAATGGCGCCGTTTGTTTTGATAGGTATAGTATATTTATTTCTAATGAGATGATAATTAGGACTATTTGAAATAAACTATTACGGTACTGTAACAATAGGCGGCGTAGGTCGTTGAGAATAGAGTAAAGGGTAGAGCAATGGCAGATTGGGAAGGCGTCAATGAGTTTGTTGCGGTGGTGGAAAGCCAAAGTTTTACAGGTGCTGCAAATAGACTTAATACATCGGTTGCAAATATCAGCCGACGAGTCAACGCACTTGAGCAGCGACTCGGGGTGAAGCTGTTAGTCAGAACAACGAGAAAAGTCTCGGTTACTGAGGCTGGAGAAAGTTATTTTCGCCACTGTAAGCCATTGCTTGAAGGGCTAATGTCTGCCGAATTGGCGGTGACTCAGCTGCAAGTCGCACCGAAAGGGTTGATTAAGGTCACCGCCCCAGTGACATTTGGTGAGCAAGCGTTAGCGCCAATTCTTCATCAATTTTTGAAATCACACCCACAAATTGAGCTGGATGTGATGCTTTCAAATCAAAAAATAGATCTGGTGCAAGAAGGGTTTGATCTGGCAATTCGTTTAGGGCAATTAGACGACTCTTCGATGATGGCGAGAAAGTTACTGGATCGGCAGGTTTTTGTTTGCTGTAGTCCTGAGTATCTATCGACCTATGGCGAGCCTCATACCTTGTCTGAGCTAAAAAGGCATCAGTGTTTACGAGGGTCTGTTCGCCACTGGCGTTTTAGCGATGCAGGCAGTGAAAGAGTGATTAATATTAACGGCAGACTACAGTGTAATAGTGGCTATGCGTTGGTTGATGCGGCACTAAAGGGGTTAGGGATCGTGCAGCTTCCTGATTATTATGTGCAGTCTTATCTGGAGTCTGGTGAATTGGTGGAATTGCTGAGTGACTATCGTGGTAATCGAGAGGGTATTTGGGCGCTCTATCCACAAAATAGAATGCTGACGTCCAAAGTAAGAACATTGATAGATTATCTTGTAGAGGCTTTTAGTCAATATGGAAAGTAATGACAATTCCGTACCTTGTACTGAAGAATATAGCGAGGAAGATCGCCAGTTTATGCGACGTGCCATTGCACTTGCTCATGAAGCTGAGCGTGAGGGTGAGGTTCCCGTTGGGGCGGTGTTGGTGAAAGATGGCGAAATCATCGCTGAAGGTTGGAATCGCTCGATTGGGCTGCATGATGCAACGGCGCATGCTGAAATTCAAGTATTGAGAGCGGCTGGGAAAACGCTTGAAAACTACCGACTACTTGATACCACGCTTTATGTCACCTTGGAACCGTGCCCAATGTGCGCGGGTGCTTTATTGCATAGTCGAGTGAAACGAATTGTCTACGGTGCACCCGATCTTAAAGCGGGAGCGGCTGGGACAGTACTTAATTTATTCGAGAGTCAGGCGTCTTATCATTACGCTGATGTTGAGGCTGGTTTGCTCGCCAACGAGTGCCGTGAACAGTTACAGGCGTTTTTTAAGCGTCGAAGAAAAGAGATAAAGGAAGCGAAAAAGGCGCGGCGTTTACAGCAAGATAAAGGGGAAACAAACACCTGAGAGACAGGTGTTTGTCAGTCAGGGTGTTTCAGCGAGTCGTTAAGGCGCAATCAATTGCATGAAAGCACGATTTCGCCAAATGATTTTCTTTTTATTATTCGCTAACTTTCGCTTTCTGCGATTCGCAGACACGGTTTTACTTAAGTTTCTTGATTGTATTCGTCTCTTAGCAAGCATGAAACGATCTCCTATCACTAATAATTCGGTGCTCAACAAGGTATCGGATTAATGGGATACCTTCAAAGGGCGATGTTAAGGGGGATGTAGCACGGCGCAGACAATATCACTAATTCAGCGCTATAGCGCTATGTTAATTGATAATTACAATGGGCAGAGGTGTTCTTGGTTAGCGAGTATTGGTTAGCGTGTATTATTTAACGTGTATTGTTTAACGAGTATTGCTTGGCTGTCGTTAGTCTTTAACCCTTTCTCATAATGTAGAACAAATTGAGTTGAGTTCAAGAATTCGCAAATGTGAATTCTTGAACTCTCGCTACCTTTGCAGTAAGCGAGCGATGCGTTAGCTTGCGCCGCTTATACAGCTTTAAGGTGGCTGCTCTAAGGGTTCGAGTCTGCGGCGGCCTCTGAGGTTGCTATCGCTTCGCTGACAGCAGATTGTATGGTTCCAACAGCGGCAGAGCTTACCGCGACGGGTGTGATGACAGTGAGCCCGTCTGTACTATTGTCTAGTTCCGCTTCAGCGGCGATTTGTTTATCAACATGGCCGATGATGCTTTGATAGTAGCGACGTATATTCTCTACGTAGTTTTGCGCTTCATCGCCGCGCGCATAGCCATATCGTGTCTGACTGTAGTATTTCTTTTGGCGCAGCAGGGGTAAGCGGTCTTTCACATCCGCCCAAGCATCAGGGTTACCACCTTGTCGCTTAGTTAAGCGTCTTGCGTCCATCATATGGCCGAACCCGAGGTTATACGAAGCCAGCGCAAACCAAATTTTCTCATGCTCAGTAATGGAGTCAGGCACTCGACCGACAATATAGCGAAGGTACTGCACCCCGCCTCGTACCGATTGTTCAGGGTCAAGACGATTGGTCACATTGACAATTTTTGCGGTTGGTAGCGTCAACATCATCATGCCACGAACCCCTGTTGGTGATTTAGCAACCGGGTTCCAGTGCGATTCTTGATACGCGAGGGCCGCGATTAAGCGCCAATCGAATTCTTGAGAATACTGTTTAAACAACGGTGACCATTTAGGCAGTTTGCTGTCGAGAGCTCGAATAAAAGCGCGAGTATCAACGTAATCAAAAGTGCCAATATGACCGATGTATTTTTCTTCTAAGTTGGCGAGCTCACCACTTTGTTTTAAACTGCCGAAAAATTCGATCAACAATGCGTATAAGCTTTCGTCGTCAGATTTTCTCATGTACCAAGAAATAGGTTGATCCTCGGTCATCTCGAAAGCTAGGGCGAGGTCGGGGTAGATGCGTTGCGAGAGCGATAACTCAACAGAGTCAGCCATAGTGAAGAGCAGTTCACCTTCAGAGACTTGCTTGAGTAGATCGTTGACATCCGCGTTAGCATCAACCTTAAAGCGAAATTCGGCATTGTCTTTGGCGACTTGATTTAAGGTACGCTCGAAATGAGAGTCTTGCACCACAGCAAACACATCTTCGCCATCGGCTTTTTCGATTAATTCAGCTTGATTGGCTAATAGTTGCTCAAGGTTTCTTGGTCGCCATTGGCCTTTCTTATACACCACTTGTTGACTCACGTAGTAATAAGCGGGACCAGCACGAAATTGCTCGATACGCTGCGGTGATTGGCTTAACCCGGCAGATATAATATCAATCTCACCTTTTTCTAGCGCAGGAAAGAGGCTTGAAAGGCGGTAGGCGGGTTTCATCTCCAACTTAACACCGAGCTCGTCTGCGAACTGGCGGGCTAATTCATAATCCAATCCGGTTGGGCCGTCTGGACCAATGTAGTAAGAGAGCTGGTTGTTCAGCGTTCCTACTCGCAGCACGCCTCGTTCCTGGATGCTTTCCAATTCGCTTTTGGGATCAGAGTCTATTTGGCACCCGAAGAGGCCTAACGATAAGGTCAACAACATCGTCAGTTTTAGCCAACGAACAGAATAATTATTTCGCATTAATTTAGTTATCTCACGAGAACGATGTTGCCTTTATACCAAAGCTAGAACTTCTGGCAAAGCAACATCATAGAAAGTCTCGTTTACTGTCACTTTATCGCCTTTGTTCGTTGTATTTTTGCAATTAAGAAAAAAATGACGAAAACGTTTGCGCAAGTGGTTACGTCACAAAAAAAAATACACTATAATACGCCGGAATCAAGGGGGCAGAAATTGGCATATGTTCATTTTTTAAATGTAACTTGTTGAATTTATTCCAATATCACCTCAAATCAATTGCATAAGAGACCTAAGCACATGAGAATTTTGCGTGGCTCCCCAGCTCTTTCTGAGTTTCGTGTTAACAAGCTAGTAGAGCTTTGTCGTGAATTAAGCCTACCTGTCACAGGTATTTACGCTGAGTTTGCCCACTTTGCCGACCTGACATCAGACTTAGATGCGTCTGAAGTCGAAAAATTGGAGAAGTTGCTGACTTACGGTCCAACAATCGAAGAACATGAACCAACGGGTACACTATTACTAGTTACGCCTCGTCCGGGTACTATCTCGCCATGGTCGTCTAAATCGACAGATATTGCGCATAACTGTGGTCTGAATAAAGTCACACGTTTAGAGCGTGGTACCGCTTTTTATGTTGAATCATCAAGCGAATTAACTGAGCTTCAATTAGTAGAGTTGAAAGCGATCCTTCATGACCGCATGATGGAAGTAGTGTTCAATGACTTTGATTCTGCAGCGGCGCTTTTCACTGTGGCAGAACCAGCACCTTATGCTGAGGTTGACCTGCTTAGTGGTGGTCGTAAAGCGCTTGAAGAAGCAAACGTTACCCTAGGTCTTGCCCTTGCTGAAGATGAGATTGATTACCTTCTTGAAAGCTTTACAGAAAAGCTAGGTCGCAATCCAACAGACATAGAGCTTATGATGTTTGCACAAGCAAACTCAGAGCACTGTCGTCACAAAATTTTTAACGCTGACTGGACTATTGATGGCGTTAAGCAAGAAAAATCATTGTTTAAGATGATTAAGAACACGTTTGAAACGACACCAGAACACGTGTTATCTGCTTATAAAGATAATGCAGCAGTTATGACTGGTTCAACTGTTGGTCGTTTCTTCCCAGATCCAGACACGCGCCAATACAACTATCATCAAGAGAAAACGCACATCTTGATGAAGGTTGAGACGCACAACCACCCAACGGCTATTTCTCCTTGGCCGGGCGCATCAACCGGTTCTGGCGGTGAAATCCGTGATGAAGGCGCAACCGGTATTGGTGGTAAGCCAAAAGCAGGTTTGGTGGCGTTCTCTGTCTCTAACCTTAAGATCCCGAACTTCGTTCAACCTTGGGAAACGGATTTTGGTAAGCCAAGTCGCATCGTTACTGCTCTGGATATTATGCTTGAAGGCCCTCTTGGTGGCGCGGCGTTTAACAACGAATTTGGTCGTCCAAACCTATTAGGTTACTTCCGTACTTACGAAGAGAAAGTCAACTCTCACGCAGGTGAAGAGGTACGTGGTTACCACAAGCCAATTATGTTAGCTGGTGGTCTTGGTAACATTCGTGATGAGCACGTTCAGAAGAAAGAGATCCCAGTAGGTGCAAGCTTAATCGTGCTGGGTGGTCCAGCGATGAACATCGGCCTTGGTGGCGGCGCAGCCTCTTCTATGGACTCGGGTTCTTCTTCAGAAGATCTCGATTTTGCTTCTGTACAACGTGAAAACCCAGAAATGGAGCGTCGTTGTCAGGAAGTGATCGACCGTTGCTGGCAGCTAGGTGATGCAAACCCAATTGCCTTCATTCATGATGTGGGCGCAGGCGGTATTTCAAACGCACTTCCTGAGTTAGTGGACGATGGTGAGCGTGGCGGTATCTTTAACTTACGTGACGTACCAAACGATGAGCCGGGCATGAGCCCACTTGAGATCTGGTGTAACGAATCTCAAGAGCGTTACGTAATGGCGGTTGCTGACGAAGATATGGCAACGTTCGACGCGATTTGTAAGCGTGAACGCGCACCATATGCCGTTGTAGGTAAGGCAACAGAAGAGCGTGAACTTAAACTAGAAGATTCACACTTCGATAACACGCCAATTGATATGCCAATGGACATCTTGCTAGGTAAAACACCTAAGATGCACCGTGACGCGCAAACGCTGAAAGCAAATAACCCAGCGATTGATCGCTCTGGTATCGAGATGAACGAAGCGGTTGACCGCGTTCTTCGTCTACCAACGGTTGCAGAAAAAACATTCCTTATCACCATCGGTGACCGCTCGGTAACAGGCCTTGTGGCTCGTGACCAAATGGTAGGCCCTTGGCAGGTTCCTGTTGCGAACTGCGCAGTAACAGCAGCCAGCTACGACACGTACCACGGTGAGGCGATGTCTCTTGGTGAGCGTACGCCAGTTGCTCTACTCGATTTCGGTGCATCGGCTCGTCTAGCGGTTGGTGAAGCAATCACTAACATCGCAGCGACAAACATCGGCGATATTAAGCACATTAAACTGTCGGCTAACTGGATGTCTCCAGCTGGTCACCCAGGTGAAGATGCCGGTCTTTATGAAGCGGTAAAAGCGGTAGGTGAAGAGCTTTGTCCGGCGCTGGGGCTAACTATCCCAGTAGGTAAAGACTCAATGTCGATGAAGACCAAGTGGGAAGAAAACGGCGAGCAGAAAGAAGTCACCTCTCCGCTATCTCTCGTTATCACTGCGTTTGCTCGTGTTGAAGATGTTCGTAAGACCATTACTCCGCAGCTACGCACTGACAAAGGTAACACGTCACTGGTGCTTATCGACCTAGGCAACGGCAAAAACCGTATGGGTGCGACAGCACTGGCTCAGGTATACAAGCAGCTTGGTGATAAGCCAGCAGACGTCGACAATGCAGCACAGCTAAAAGGCTTCTACGAAGGTGTTCAAGCACTCGTTGCTAACGACCAAGTTGTGGCTTACCACGATAAAGGTGATGGTGGTTTATTCGTTACGCTAGCGGAAATGGCGTTCGCAGGTCACTGTGGTGTGAATGCTGACATTACCGCTTTAGGTGAAGACACATTAGCGGCTCTATTTAACGAAGAGTTAGGTGCGGTCATCCAGGTACGTAACGAAGACCTAGATTCAGTACTGTCTACGTTAGCATCGAATGGCCTAGAAGCTTGTTCACACGTTATCGGTTCAGTAGAAGCTTCAGATGAAGTCGTCATTAAGTCAGGTGAACAAGTTGTTATCGAGCGTAACCGTACGGAGCTTCGTACGATTTGGGCTGAAACAACACATAAAATGCAATCACTTCGTGATAACTCTGCGTGTGCCGATCAAGAGCATGAAGCGAAGAAAGATAACTCAGACCCAGGTCTAAACGTTAGCCTGAGTTACGATGTTAATGAAGATATTGCAGCGCCATATATTGCGACAGGTGCGAAACCTAAGATGGCGATTTTGCGTGAGCAAGGTGTTAACTCTCACGTTGAAATGGCAGCGGCATTTGACCGTGCAGGCTTTGAAGCAACCGATATTCACATGAGTGATATCCTAACGGGTCAAGCGGTTCTAGAAGAGTACAACGGCCTTGTGGCTTGTGGTGGCTTCTCTTACGGTGACGTACTAGGTGCTGGTGAAGGTTGGGCTAAGTCAGTACTGTTTAACGACTCTACACGTGACCAATTTGAAAACTTCTTCAAGCGTGAAGATACCTTCTCTCTAGGTGTGTGTAACGGTTGTCAGATGCTGTCTAACCTACGTGAATTGATTCCGGGTGCAGAGTACTGGCCTCGTTTCGTACGTAACGAATCTGAGCGCTTTGAAGCTCGTTTCAGCTTAGTAGAAGTTCAGAAGTCTGATTCTGTATTCTTCAACGGCATGGAAGGTTCTCGTATGCCTATCGCGGTTTCTCACGGTGAAGGCCGCGTAGAAGTTCGTGATAACGAGCACCTAAACGCGATTGAAAATTCAGGTACAGTGGCGCTACGTTACGTTGATAACAACGGTAATCCGACGCAGCAATACCCGAATAACCCGAATGGTTCACCAAACGCTATCACCGGTCTAACGACAACGGATGGCCGTGTAACCATTATGATGCCTCACCCAGAGCGAGTATTCCGTACGGTTGCTAACTCTTGGGCTCCGGAGACTTGGGGTGAAAACGGTGCTTGGATGCGTATGTTCCAAAACGCGCGTAAGAATATCGGTTAATCGCTAGGTTAATGACATAGTCAATTGGAAAGGTCGTCAGTATAAGTGCTGGCGACCTTTTTTATTGCTAGCTGATTTATGGTGATTACTCGCATTTTAATACGCTAAAAAAACCGTCTCTGTTGCAAAAAATAGTGGAGCGTAATTGAACTAATTGTGTTCTAATACCGCGCTGGCTTAGGGATGGCTGACAAAGTAATGATAATTATGTTGGAACATCCCTTAACAAAACCCTTAGGAATCATCTAAATGTCTGAAAATAAAAAATTTGCTATCCGTCTAACGGAAAAGCGCAATGGTTGGTCTGCAGAAATTACTCGCCAAGTAACCTCTCGTAGAACGGTAGTATCTAAGCGTGAGATGGGTTTTGAAAGCGAAGAATTAGCACAAGCTTGGGCAGAAAAAGAGCTGCAAGGCTTTATTGCAAGCCAAGCTGAACGTAATGCTCGTAAATCTGAAGCTCGTAAAGAGAAAGAAGCCAAAGAGCACGCGAAAGAAGCTCTAAAAGCAGTAAAAGCTGCCGCTCGCCAAGATAGCGCTGAGCAAGAAGACGAAGAGTAATAGTTTCTAGTACGGTTGACGAGCTTTGATTCGTTGATAGGTACCAATGAAAAACCGCTGAAGTATCAGCGGTTTTTTTATGCACGTTTTTCACGGGTCGAGTATACACCCTTAAGGCCTTTGTTATCTTCGACTTAAAATACTTGTTCTTCGAGTTTGCTGACTAGTTCTGGTGGAAGCTGAAGTTGTTTTGCCAGTTCTTGTAAGTAGGCTTTTTCCATAAAGTTTTGTTCATCCACTACAAGTAAACTCGCAAGATAAATTTCCGCTCCTTGCTCTGGTGAGTGTGAAAGCTGCGCAATATAGCTAGGATCAAGCGGTTTTGCGATTTCAGCTTGAACTAATGCCTGAAGATGAGCGTCGGCATGCATTCGTTGTAGCGCTTGGTCAATTTTACTCATTTCTGCTTCATCAATATGACCATCGGCTTTGGCTGCCCCAATCATGGCTTTGAGAACGATTTCTTCATGATTGGTATTGGCAAATTCATTGATGGTTGCCCCTTGTGAATCTGAGGCATTCTTTTTATCCCAATCGTTGTAAATCTTAAATGCCAGAGCGCCAAGGGCGGCAGCGCTGCCAACGCCTAGTGCTGTTTTGCCAATTTTTTTGGTTTTCTTCGATCCCATTAGCATACCAAGTAAGCCGCCGCCGACGGCCCCTGCACCTAATGCACCCATGGTTTTCTTGTCACTGAGAGCAGAGCTAAGGCTCGATGATGACTGAGAGGCTTTTTGGGTCGCTTTACTCACGACATCTGATTTGAGTGCTTGATTAAGTAGTGATTTCAGATCCATCGTATTCTCCAAAATATATGAGTAGAATTTAGGTTTTCGAGCGGTTCGTGCTTAAGATCTAATGCGATTGGCACGTCATATCTATGATGGTAATAGAGTGAATCTGAACTGAAGATGAAGATGAAGATGAAGATGAAGATCAGGTCGGTTTGTTTATCGGCATTAAAAAGGCAGCCAATAGGCTGCCTTCTACGACCGAGGTCGTTTCATTTGCGATGATCAGTTGCGCTGATCAATTGCGGTATAGCGTTACGCTAATTGCGCTTTGACATGCTCAACGATGTCTGAGATAGCAATTGGTGCTTTCTCGCCATTGCGACGGTTCTTATATTCGAAGTTGCCTTCGTCCATGCTACGGTCACCAATAACGATGGTGTGTGGAATACCGATAAGTTCGATATCTTTAAACATCACACCAGGGCGCTCTTTACGGTCATCAAACAGGACTTCGATACCCATAGCCGTTAATTCAGCGTATAGCTTCTCAGCCGCTTCCTTCACACGCTCTGATTTATGCATGTTCATTGGCACAATCGCCACTTGGAAAGGGGCAAGGGCGTCTGGCCATACGATGCCGAATTTATCGTGGTTTTGCTCGATAGCGGAGGCAACAACACGTGATACACCAATGCCGTAACAACCCATCTCTAGTGTTACGCTCTTACCGTCAGGACCAAGAACGTTACAGTTCATTTTCTCTGAGTAGTTAGTGCCCAGTTGGAAAATATGACCCACTTCGATACCACGCTTAAGTTGGATAGTGCCTTGACCACATGGGCTAAGGTCGCCTTCAACAACGTTACGTAGGTCTTCAACTTGAGCAAGCTCAACGTCACGACCCCAGTTGATGCCGAAGTAATGCTTACCGTCTACGTTTGCGCCAGCGCCGAAGTCGCTCATTACTGCAACAGAGCGGTCAACGATGAATGGTAGCTCTAAGCCAACAGGGCCAAGTGAACCCGGACCAGCACCAACCAGTGCACGAATTGCAGCTTCATCAGCCATTTCTAGTGGAGAAGCAACCTGTGGGAGGTTTTCTGCTTTCACTTCGTTAAGTTCATGATCACCACGGATGATAAGAGCAATGATATCGGCATCTACTTCATCAGAAGCTTTAACGAACAGAGTCTTAACTGTTTTCTCGATTGCTAGACCGTGTTGCTCAACCAGCTCTGCGATTGTTTTTGCGTTTGGTGTATCAACCAGTTCCATCTCTTGAGTCGGCGCAGCCGCGTCAGTTGCAGGGGCGAGTGCTTCGGCTTTTTCGATGTTCGCTGCGTAATCCGATTCAGAAGAGAAGGCGATGAGGTCTTCGCCGCTTTCAGCAAGAACGTGGAACTCTTGAGAGCCGCTGCCGCCGATTGCGCCAGAGTCTGCCAATACTGGACGGTACTCAAGGCCCATGCGGTCGAAGGCTTTACAGTAAGCATCGTGCATGGCTTGGTAAGATTGCTCTAGACCGTCTTTGTCGATATCAAAGCTGTACGCATCCATCATAGAGAATTCGCGAGCACGCATTACGCCAAAACGAGGGCGGCGTTCATCGCGGAATTTAGTTTGGATTTGGTACAGGTTTAGAGGAAGCTGCTTGTAAGAGCTAATCTCGTTGCGAACTAGGCTTGTGACGACTTCTTCCGCTGTAGGGCTAAGTACAAACGGACGAGAGTGGCGGTCGGTGAAACGAAGCAGTTCCGGCCCCATTTTCTCGCTGCGACCAGTCTCTTCCCAAAGCTCAAACGGTTGAACGACGGGCATCAAGATTTCAACGGCACCGGCATTATCGATCTCTTGGCGAACGATATTTTCTACTTTACGCAGTACACGTAGACCAGTAGGTAGCCAAGTATATAAACCTGAAGCTAGCTTACGGATCATACCTGCACGTAGCATCAGCTGGTGGCTGATAACTTCTGCGTCGTTTGGAGTTTCTTTCAAAGTGGAAAGAAGGTAGTTACTGGTACGCATTCTATGGTATCCGTTTCATCATGATTGTAAGAGATTCAAGCCATCGCTTAAATCGAGTTAAGCCGACTATGATATCAGCGTATTGCCGTTCTACAAAGGTTCAATCGCGGTAACTAATGCTGATTCATCTATTATTTTGAATTTAATATTCCAGTCGTACAGTTTCACTCCATACTCTTTATTGTCCGGTTTGCCTTTTTTATATGCAGGCCTAGGATCTTGAGCGAGAACCTGTGATATCACCTGACGTCGGTGCTCGCCATCTTGTCGCTGATTAAAGACAGATTCGATACTGCTCGAAAACTGGACATCAATGAGTTCAGGTTCATCGGAAGCATAGCCGCCTTGCGCTTGAGGAATGGCATCTGAGTAAGGGATGTAGGGTTTGATATCAACGATGGGCGTTCCATCAACTAAATCAACGCTGCCGATATGTATTAAGGTTTGTGAACCCTGCTGTTCAACGCCTTTTAGTTCAACTGCGGACATGCCGATACCATTGGGTCTAAAAGTAGAACGAGTAGCTAACACTCCCATTCTTTCATTGCCTCCAAGGCGAGGGGGGCGAACCGTTGGCTTCCAGCCCGCGTCGATGTTTTGATCGAATAAAAACAGCAACCACAGATGAGAGAATTGCTCGATGCCTTTAATGGCCTCTTGGCAGTTTGCTTGCCCCTGCAGTGTTACGGTCGCAGTCGCAGAAGAGACGAGGCGCGGTTGTCTCGGCACGGCAAATTTTTCTTTATAAGGCGAGCTGATAATGCCAATCGGTTCAATGTGGTAGGTCAAAGGCGTCACTTTAGGTCACAAAATTAAAGATTCATCATTTCAGATGTGCTTGGGGTTTTCAATAGGAGGCGAGAGGCAAGTTTGGCGTATAACATATTGGTGTGTTGATCAAAAAACGCATTTGTCATAAGAATGTTATTTTTTAATTGATATAGATATCAGTATATATGATTGATTGCTATTAAATCGACTGGTTGAATATTGCGCTAATTTTACATTTAGCAACATATTGGGCTTTTAATTGCGCTTTTGGTCACGTACCCTTCGCCTGCTTTTTACAAAGTTGTCAGAAAAGGACGATAGCTTTGTTAAATAAGCCAGGACAATATAATAAAAGGAGGGGACAGATGAGTTCATCTGCCGCAATGAAACACAACAAACCAAAAAAGCCGATATTTACCCGTTTTTTAGACGGCGTTGAATATTTGGGGAATTTATTACCCCACCCAATCACACTTTTCGCTATATTCTGTGTCGCCATTTTAGTCATGTCTGGTATTGCCGGTTACTTTGACGTTGCGGTTGTCGACCCTCGCCCAGAAGGCGCACCTGGTCGTGCTGCTGATGGAATGATCAAAGTTGTCAGCTTATTCAATGCTGAGGGCTTACAGCTTATCGTTACTAACCTTGTTAAGAACTTTACTGGCTTTGCTCCTTTAGGAACTGTGTTGGTTGCCATGCTTGGTGTTGCGATTGCTGAACACTCTGGCATGTTGTCTGCTGCAATGCGTGGCCTGGTTATGGGCGCGTCTCAACGCATGGTTACTGTAACGGTAGTTTTTGCAGGCATTATCTCTAATACCGCTTCAGAGCTTGGCTATGTGGTTCTAATTCCACTCGCTGCGATGCTATTCCACTCTCTAGGGCGCCACCCTCTAGCTGGCCTAGCAGCCGCATTTGCCGGTGTGTCTGGTGGCTATTCTGCAAACCTATTAATTGGTACGGTGGATCCGTTGCTTTCAGGCATTACTGAGACAGCAGCACAAATGATTGACCCAACTTACACCGTTGGCCCAGAGTCAAACTGGTACTTTATGTTTGTGTCTACTTTCTTCATCTCAATTACTGGTGCATTTGTTACCGAGAAAATTGTTGAGCCGAAGTTGGGTAAATACAATGAAGAAGAGGCGGCTGAAGACTTATCCAACGACCGTATGGGTAAACTGTCTGATGTTGAAAAGAAAGGTCTAAAAATGGCCGGTCTTGCGGTACTGATTGTGAGTGCTGTGATTGCTTCGACGATCGTTCCTGCGAACGGTGTACTTCGTTCTGCTACGGGAGAAGTGGCAGGTTCACCTTTCTTGAAGAGTATCGTCGCGTTTATCTTTGTTTTCTTTGCTATTCCTGGTTTTGTTTACGGTAAAGTAACAGGAACCATGAATAACGATCGTGATGTAATCAATGCTATGTCTAAATCGATGTCTTCAATGGGCATGTACATAGTGCTGGTATTTTTTGCGGCTCAGTTTGTTGCATTCTTTAAGTGGACAAACTTTGGTCAGGTATTTGCGGTAGGCGGTGCTGATTTCTTACAAACCATTGGTTTGACTGGTCCGGCGTTGTTCTTTGCCTTCATTCTTATGTGTGGCTTTATCAACCTTATGATTGGTTCTGCATCTGCTCAGTGGGCAGTAACTGCACCGATCTTTGTACCAATGTTAATGTTGGTTGGCTACGCGCCTGAGACGATTCAAGCGGCATATCGTATTGGTGATTCGACGACGAATATCATCACACCAATGATGAGCTACTTCGGCCTTATCTTAGCGGTAGCGACACGCTACATGAAGAACCTTGGTATTGGTACTTTGATCGCCACGATGCTGCCGTACTCTATCTGCTTCTTAGTAGGCTGGAGTGTACTGTTCTATATTTGGGTATTCGTATTTGGCTTACCTGTTGGCCCTGGTGCCGCGACGTACTACACGCCTTAGTTAATGGTCGGTGGTACAGCGTTATCAAAATAAAAATGCTCCCAATTGGGAGCATTTTTTTGTTGAAGGGTGTTATTTTAGTTTTTCTAAATCGGCTTCAATCTCTGCAATTTTACCAGAGACGACTTTTTCTAAGTGACGAAGATCAGATAGGATTTTTTGTTTCACATCGACTTCTGCCACCTCAACGGGCTTAGTGATTTTGTTGAGCTCATCAATGACTAAGGTTAAGTTGCGGTTGATCTCTGTGACTTCTTTATAGCTTTGGCTGCTGCTATTTACCCTGACGTTTTTAACTTGCCTTGGGTATTTGAACTTAACACTCTTAGCAAACAGTTCGCCTTTCTGTTTACGAAAATATATTTTTAACACATCCTTGTGCGCTTCTTGTCGAATTGAGTAACGCTCAATTTGTTTAGGTTCATGAATGCCTAAACTCGTGAGGTTTGGATACATAGTTTACCTCTTTCATTGTGTGTTCTAAGTACAAATGTAGCAGTCTATTGGTGTGGTAGATAGTTGATAAGTTGAACGATTAAGAAGAAATGTGGGGGAGATCGCTTAATATTCATTCTAAATAAGTAGGGAAAGCTAGGTTCATAATAGAACCTAGCTTTTTAGATTGAAAATTTTGCCATTAGGCCGATATTTGTTCTGAAATGGTGTCGTGCAGTTTCTGTTTCAATGCTTCTTCTTCCTCTTCAGAAAGGCGTCCTCCACTGGCGCTGGTTAAAATGAATAGATCTTCTGCGCGCTCGCCAATGGTCGTGATTTTGGCAGCATGGAGGCTTATATCACACTGTGCGAATGTAGCACCTACCTTCGCAAGTAAGCCAGGTGCATCGAGTGCGACGAGTTCCATTAATGTCCGCTTCTTACTTTTCGTTGGTAGAAAGTCCACTTTGGTTTTTACGTTGAAATGTTTTAAGTTTCGCGGTGCACGGCGCGCCTTTATTTTGGTTGGCTTGCCACTTTCAAGTACTCGTATTAAGTGCTTAATGACAGCTGAGTGACGAGTGGTATCGATTTTTTTACTGTGATGATCGAGTACCATAAACGTATCGAGAACATAACCGTCTTTACTCGTCATGATTTGTGCGTCGTGGACATTAAAATTACGTCGATCGAGCTCAGCGACCACTGTCGCAAATAGAGCGGGTTGGTCTTTGCTGTAAACAAAAACTTCAGTGCCGCCCCGTGTGGCCTTTTTACTCATCAACACCAGCGGTTTAGATTGGTCTTCGGAGTTTAAAATATGCTCACAATGCCAGGCGATTTGTTTGTGAGTATGGCGTAGGAAGTAATCCGCTTTAAATCGTTGCCACAAGACTTCAATTTCACGGGCAGCAAAGCCTTGCTTTCTTAGCAATGCAGAGGCGAGTTGTTGGTTGTGGCGAATACGGTCTCGAACATCAACGGGGTTTTCAAGCCCTCGTCTTAATACGCGTTGGGTGGAGTGAAATAACTCCGCGAGGAGCGTTCGTTTCCAACTGTTCCAGAGTTCAGGGTTAGTGGCACAAATGTCGGCCACGGTGAGGCAGACCAAGTATTCCAAATATTCTTCATCACGTACTTTTTTGGCAAATTCAATGATCACGTCTGGATCGTAAATATCGCGTCTTTGCGCGGTGACTGACATTAACAGGTGACTTTGCACCAGCCATGAGACTAACTTGGCTTCAGGTTTTGACAGCCCATGTTCAATGCAAAACTCGAATGCTTCAACCGCGCCAATTTCAGAGTGATCCCCACCGCGACCCTTACCGATATCATGAAAAATAGCCGCGAGGATCAGCAGTTCTTTCTTTTGCATTCTTGGATAGACTTCGCAGCAGATAGGGTGCTTAGAATAGTTTTCTTCCAAACTAAAGGTATGGATGTGGTTGAGCAATCGGATACTGTGCTCATCGACGGTATAAACATGGAACAGGTCGAATTGCATCTGGCCAACAATTTGGCTCCACTGTGGCAGATAGGCCGCTAACACCCCTAACTTATGCATCAACCGGAAAGCTCGGTGGAGGGCGTTGGGGTGACGGACAAGATCCATAAACTTGTCTCGCGCCGCGGGAATCTCATGTAGAAACTTATTTAACCGACGACGAGCAGTACGCAGCTGTCGCAGCGTAGCTGGGCTAACGCCTTCGATGCTTGAATCGTTGGCAATGTGGATAAACATATCCAAGATGGTTTCTGGACGCGCTTGGAACAGAGCGGGTTTCCTGGCCTCGATTAGGTGCCCCCGACGTTGAAAGTCACTATCGAGGATTTCAGCGGCAACAATTTGTCCTTTGTTGATGATGGCTTGGTCGAATAGTTTTAACAGCATTTTATTGAGTTCAGCGACACGTCTTAGCGTGCGATAGAACTCTTTCATCATCATTTCGACGGCAATGTTGCCTTCACCGACAAAGCCAAGGCTTTCTGCAACTTGGGCTTGATGACCAAAGGTGAGTCGATTGTCATAACGTCTGAGTTCGATATGCAGGGCAAAGCGCACGCGCCATAAGAAATTCTGACATTCGACCAACTCGCGATATTCCGCATCAGTGAGAAAGCCAAAACGGCTCATTTCAAATAAAGACGTGGCGCCAAAGTGGCGACGAGCTACCCAACTTAGAGTATGGATGTCCCTCAGACCGCCGGGTGTAGATTTGATATCGGGCTCTAAATTGTAAGTGGTATCGTGATACTTCGAGTGACGGGTTTTTTGTTCGTTTATTTTTGCTCGATAAAAGTCTTCTGATGTCCAAAAAGTGTCGGAATCCACGACGTTTTTCAGTTGTGAAAACGTATCCTCACTACCACATAGCAATCTTGCTTCTTGTAGATTGGTTGCGACCGTAAGATCTGACTGTCCTATTTCAACGCACTCTGCGACCGTTCGAACCGCATGACCGACCTCTAATCGTAAGTCCCATAATAACGTGATGAATTCACTGACGGTAGTTTCTAGCGCTGGCGTGAGCTTATTACGAGAGACAAACAGAATATCGATGTCAGAAAGTGGGTGAAGTTCACCCCTGCCATAACCACCGACCGCGACCAATGCAAGGTTGGTCTGGTTGTTAAGACCACTGTGCTGCCAAAGTCGGTTAAGTAATAAATCAATATAGTCTGAACGACCAAGAATCAAATCTGCGATGGGGTGGTGATTTAAAAACTCGTACTTTTGATGGTCGGAAAAGGTATCCAACTGGGCTTTGAGTTCTTCAACCGTCAGCTGTTCATCGCTGAGAGTTGTGGGCGTCTGAAAAGTCATAAAAGGCGCAATCCGTGCAAGCAAAAAGAAAAGTCTAACTACGGTTATACCAAAATGGTGAAGATAAAAAAATATCCTCACGTTGTGAGGATATTTTTAAAAGACGGAATGATGGAGCAATTAGGCGTTGTTCATATGGCGAGGAATGGTTTCCTCCGCTCTCAGTGTTAGGACTTCACAACCTGTCTTAGTCACGACTATCGTATGCTCCCACTGTGCTGAGTTCTTGCCGTCACCAGTGTAGACAGTCCAGTCGTCATCGGCGTCGATGCTACAACCAAATTTGCCTGCATTAATCATTGGCTCAATGGTAAACACCATGCCTTCTTTTAACACGCGGCGATCGGCATTTTTATAGTGAACAACCTGAGGCTCTTCGTGGAATTCAGAGCCAATACCGTGACCACAAAAATCTTTTACGATTGAGAATTTTGCGCGAGGGTTGTTTTTATTATTGGTCTTAATGTACTTCTCGATCTCAGTACCAATAGCGCCAACCGTTGAGCCAGGCTTAACGGTTTTCATACCTAAATACAGCGCCTCTTGAGCCACCATGCATAGGCGTTTATCTGCTGGAGAAACATCACCAATTAAGAACATCTTTGATGTGTCGCCGTGATAGCCTTCTGGTCGAGTATCGAGTGAGGCATTGTCATCATTTGGGATGATGACGGTGACATCAACGTTGACGATATCACCGCTCTTAAGTACAGCAGGCTTTGTTTTGCCAGTTGTTCCCATGGCATCGTTATCTGCAGGAATACCGTGGCAAACGATATGGTTGATAGAAGTACAGATAGACTTTGGATAACCATGGTAGTCGAGAGGAGCGGAATATGCGCCGTTCTCTCGTGTGTAGTCAGCACAAATTCTATCAAGCTCCTCGGTAGTCGCGCCCTCTTTGACGTGGGGCTCGATCATTTCTAAAAGCTCGGCCGCAAGTTTACCTGCGATACGCATTCTTTCGATTTCAGCTTCAGTTTTGATTTTGATAGACATTTGTGTTCTCTACTCTCTAATTTGACGCGTTATTCTAACAACGACGAGATTAAGCGCAACAAGAATAAAACTCGTTTCTAAGATTGTTGTACTGATAACGGTAGTTCAGTTTAGCTATTTACGCTGTTCCTTAGTGGTTCGAATTTGCTCAATTATTGTGATTTTTCTGGCATTGAGGTAGCAAAATATGGTATAAAGCGCGCCAGAATATAGAGTCAGTTTCTCCCTTGCGGCGAGCTGCCTTTGTTTTCTCATTAACTTTAATTTAAATCACACACATTTCGTCACATGTTCCGGGGTGCTTGAGTAATCATTCATACCAAGTCGGATTCATGGGAAATGTGGAGGCCTAACCCCATAGAGGATTTTAAAATGGCAACTGTATCAATGCGCGATATGCTTAAAGCTGGTGTTCACTTCGGTCACCAAACTCGTTACTGGAACCCAAAAATGAAGCCATTCATCTTTGGTGCTCGTAACAAAGTTCATATCATCAACCTAGAAAAAACTGTACCTATGTTCAACGATGCACTAGCTGAGCTAGCTAAAATCGGTGAGAAAAAAGGTAAAGTTCTTTTTGTTGGTACTAAGCGCGCTGCGTCTGAAGCTGTTAAAGAAGCTGCAATCAACAGCAACCAGTACTACGTGAACAACCGTTGGTTGGGCGGCATGCTAACGAACTACAAAACAGTTCGTCAGTCTATCAAGCGTCTTAAAGAATACGAAGCGCAAGCTCAAGACGGTACTTTCGAGAAAATCACTAAGAAAGAAGCTCTAATGCGTACTCGCGAAATGGAGAAGCTAGAGAAGTCTCTTGGTGGTATCAAGAACATGGGCGGTCTTCCTGACGCACTATTCGTAATCGATGCTGATCACGAGCACATCGCTGTTAAAGAAGCAAACAACCTAGGTATCCCAGTTTACGCTGTAGTTGATACTAACTCTAACCCAGACGGCGTTGACTTCATCATTCCTGGTAATGACGATGCAATCCGTGCAGTACAGCTTTACCTAAATGCTGCTGCAGACGCGGTTAAAGAAGGTCGTAACAAAGATGTTGCTGCTGTAGCTGCTGAGAAAGACGGTTTCGTAGAAGAAGCTGAATAATAGCGACTATAAGTCACACTTAGTTTTGGGCGACGTCTAGTTTTCATATAAACTAAGTTATAGTTAGCATCAGGGGCCCAATGAGAGCCCCTGATTTTTACCTTGTGTAGAATCAACTGAGGATTTAAGAATGGCAACTGTTACTGCTGCTCTTGTAAAAGAACTTCGCGAGCGCACAGCCGCTGGCATGATGGAATGTAAAAAAGCGCTTGTTGAAGCAAATGCTGATATCGAATTAGCAATTGAAAACATGCGTAAAAGTGGTGCGGCTAAAGCTGCTAAAAAAGCAGGCAACGTAGCTGCTGAAGGCACAATTATCATTAAAGAAGATGCTGGCGTTGCTGCTCTTGTTGAAGTGAACTGCCAAACTGACTTCGTAGCAAAAGATGCAAGCTTCCTTGCATTCGCTAACGAAGTAGCTGACGCTGCTCTAGCTGAGAAACTAGACGCTGCTGCTCTTCAAGCTAAATTTGAAGATGCACGTATTGCTCTAGTAACTAAAATCGGTGAGAACATCAGCATCCGTCGCGTTGCATTCATCGAAGGCACAAACGTTGGTTCTTACCGCCACGGCGACCGTATCGGTGTTGTTGTAGCTGGTGAAGCTGACGCAGAAACGATCAAGCACGTTGCTATGCACGTTGCAGCATCTAAGCCTGAGTTCGTAAACCCTTCTGACGTACCTGCAGATGTAGTTGCTAAAGAGCAAGCGGTTCAAGTTGAAATCGCAATGAACGAAGGCAAGCCACAAGAGATCGCTGAGAAAATGGTTATCGGCCGCATGAAGAAATTCACGGGCGAAATCTCTCTAACAGGTCAAGCTTTCATCATGGAACCTAAGAAAACTGTTGGCGAAATCTTGAAAGAGAAAGGCGCTACAGTAACTAACTTCGTACGTTTAGAAGTTGGTGAAGGTATCGAGAAAGCAGCTGAAATGAGCTTCGCTGACGAAGTAGCTGCGGTACAGAAAGGTTAATCCTTCTCTGTCTCGTTGATATAAAGACCGTAGCCAAGGCTGCGGTCTTTTTGCGAGTAGACTAGGTGGTAATTTTTTAACCGTCATGAATTGAGATTTGCTTGGCTAGCATCAGCATTGCTACGTTTCGTAAGGGCTAGATGTTACAAGAGCTAGATGTCACAAGTGCTATATTAGTAATGAATCTTAATCCATGACCGTTAATCGACAACTCTCTTTGGAAGGTGAACTCCATGACAACGAACCCAAAACCAGCGTATCAACGTATTCTGTTAAAACTCAGTGGTGAAGCGCTGCAAGGCGAAGAAGGCTTTGGTATTGATCCATCTATCTTAGAGCGCATGGCTCAAGAAGTGAAAGAATTGGTGGAGCTGGGCGTTCAAGTTGGTGTCGTGATTGGCGGCGGCAACCTTTTCCGTGGCGCAGGTCTTGCTGCAGCGGGTATGAACCGTGTTGTGGGCGACCACATGGGTATGTTGGCGACGGTAATGAACGGCTTAGCAATGCGTGATGCATTGCACCGTGCTTACGTGAATGCGCGTGTGATGTCAGCAATCCCACTTAAGGGTGTGTGTGATGATTACAACTGGGCGGATGCTATCCGTGAACTAAGACAAGGTCGTGTTGTTATCTTCTCAGCTGGTACTGGTAACCCGTTCTTTACTACTGATTCTGCAGCTTGTTTGCGCGGTATTGAAATTGAAGCTGATGTGGTACTAAAAGCGACAAAAGTAGATGGTGTATTCAGTGCTGACCCAGTCGCTAACCCAGATGCAGAATTATATGATAAGCTTGCCTACAATACCGTTCTAGATAAAGAACTTAAGGTTATGGACTTAGCTGCATTTACTCTGGCGCGTGATCATAAAATGCCGATTCGCGTGTTCAACATGAATAAGCCAGGTGCACTTCGTCGAGTTGTGATGGGTGAGGCGGAAGGCACACTTATCAGTGACGTAGAATAATAGTAGACTCTGTCGCTAGAAATTATCGAAAACGACCTAAATGCGGATTCGCATTTAGGTTCACATTATTAAGGTGATATTGTGATTAACGAAATTAAGCAAGACGCTCAAGAGCGTATGGAAAAAAGTGTTGAAGCACTGAAAAACAATCTATCAAAAATTCGTACAGGTCGTGCGCACCCAAGCCTACTTCAAGGTCTTTCTGTTGAGTACTATGGCGCACCAACGCCTTTGAACCAGGTTGCTAACGTTATTGCTGAAGATGCACGTACTCTTGCTATCACAGTATTTGATAAAGAGCTGACGCAAAAAGTTGAAAAAGCGATTCTAATGTCAGATTTAGGTTTAAACCCTATGTCTGCAGGTACGGTTATTCGTGTACCGCTACCACCGCTAACAGAAGAACGTCGTAAGGACCTTGTTAAGATTGTTCGTGGTGAAGCTGAAGGTGGTCGTGTGGCTATCCGTAATATTCGTCGTGATGCAAATGGTGACCTTAAAGCACTATTAAAAGACAAAGAGATCTCTGAAGACGAAGATCGTAAAGCGCAAGATGAGATCCAAAAACTGACTGACATTGCTGTGAAAAATGTAGATGACACATTAGCAGCAAAAGAAAAAGAGTTAATGGAAGTTTAATTCTTAACCACTTGCACCTGCGAAAAACGCTGTGCTGACAGCACAGCGTTTTTTTATGCTACTCTGTTTGTCCCAAATTATTACTAAACTCTTTTATGCAGAACTCAGAAGTCTTCAATGATTCCCTTCCTCAACACATTGCTATCATCATGGATGGTAATGGACGTTGGGCAAAATCTAAGGGAAAACCACGTGTATTTGGACATAAGAAAGGCGTTTCTGCGGTTCGGAAAACCATTTCGGCAGCCGCTAAGCTAGAGATTAAAGCCATCACTCTTTTTGCGTTCAGTAGTGAAAACTGGCGACGACCTGAAGAAGAAGTAGGCTTGCTAATGGAGCTGTTTATCACAGTTCTATCTAGTGAAATCAAAAAATTGCATAAGAATAATCTACGACTTCGCATTATTGGTGATACCACCCGTTTTAATGACCGACTACAGCGTAAAATTGCTGATGCGGAAGCGTTGACAGCTAACAATACGGGGACGGTGATTAATGTTGCAGCCAATTATGGCGGTAAATGGGATATCACCGAGGCGCTGAAAAAAGTTGCAGCCCAAGTTGAGCTTGGTGAGTTAAAGGCTGCAGATATCACGGAAGAGTTGATATCCGAGCATGTCACAATGTCGGATTTGCCGGATGTTGATTTACTTATCCGTACTAGTGGCGAATGCCGTATTAGTAACTTCATGCTTTGGCAAATGGCGTATGCAGAAATGTATTTTACTGAACAATTTTGGCCTGAGTTCAATGAAGACAGCTTAGTGGAAGCTATCACTTGGTTTGTGAATCGCGAACGGCGTTTTGGTTGTACCGGAGAACAAGTCAAAGCGTTAATGGAAGCCAATTAAGGACGATTTAGTTTGAAACAACGAATTATCACAGCTCTAATCCTCGCTCCGCTGGTGGTTTGGGGTATTTTCTCTCTGCCATTTTTGTGGTTTATGATAGCGGTTGCCGCTATTACCCTGATTGGCGCGTGGGAGTGGACACAATTTACGTTAACGCCATCACGCGTTGTCGCAATGCTGCCACCTGTGGTTGCCATTGCGTTATCGGTACTGCTTGTTCCCGTCGACGTCATAGCATTTAATCAAGTTGGGTTGGCACATATTGTCATATTGGGTGTGGGATTTAGTTGGTGGTTAGTCGCGAGTGGTCTTGCTATGACATACCCTAAATCTGCCGATTATTGGCAACATTCTAATTTGCTACGACACCTATTTGGTTTATTAACGTTACTACCATTTTTATGGAGTATACTCATACTTCGTGCCCAGTCGTACCATCAAGACCCTTATCACGGCGCTAAGCTCGTGTTGTTTGTTTGCCTTATTGTTTGGGCGGCAGATAGTGGTGCTTACTTCGCTGGTAAAAGCTTGGGTAAACGAAAAATGGCGCCACACGTGAGTCCTAATAAAACTATTGAAGGTTTGTTAGGGGGGATTGTTGCTGCGCTAGGTGTGGCATGGGGAAGCTCGGTTATGTTTGATATTGAGTTTACCAGTGTAGCAAGCATGATTGTTATTACGTTAGCTACGGTTGTCATCTCAGTGTTGGGCGATCTTGTTGAGAGTATGTTCAAGCGAGTGTCTAAAATAAAAGACAGCAGCAACATTATCCCTGGTCATGGAGGCGTATTGGATCGCGTTGACAGTTTAACGGCCGCCTTCCCAATTTTTGCTCTTCTTTATCTCATTTTCTAATCTCATAAAGAGGGTGTTCATCACCCTCTTTATGTTCGATAAGCGGTTGTACTAGCATGCAAAATTTAACCATCCTTGGTGCTACAGGCTCTATTGGCGCAAGCACCCTTAAAGTGGTCGCTCAAAACCCTTCGCTTTACTCAATCTATGCTCTAGTGGGCGGCAAAAATGTGACCAAAATGGCCGCACTGTGCCTGCAATGGCAGCCCAAATTTGCAGTAGTTGCAGAAGAGAGTGATGCGAAACGTCTGAGAGTAGAACTAAACGGTTTGGTCGATACTCAGGTTTTGTTCGGACAAGACGCAATGTGCCAGGTTTCAGCAGATGATGACGTTGATATGGTTATGGCTGCTATTGTGGGTGCTGCAGGCTTGTTACCGACTCTGGCTGCGGTTAAAGCAGGTAAGCGTATACTCCTTGCCAATAAAGAAGCCTTGGTCATGTCTGGGCAGTTATTTATTGATGCGGTTCGTACTTCTGGGGCTCAGCTCCTTCCTGTGGATAGTGAGCATAACGCTATCTTCCAATGCTTGCCGAATTCAATTCAAACCGATCTTGGCTATTGTAATTTAGCGCAAGCTGGAATTGACCATATATTATTAACGGGGTCGGGCGGGCCATTCCGTTACAGCGATGTTTCTACTCTGTCTTCAGTGACGCCAGCACAAGCGATTGCTCACCCGAATTGGTCTATGGGACCTAAAATTTCGGTGGATTCTGCGACCATGATGAATAAAGGGTTGGAGTTTATAGAAGCCAAATGGTTGTTTAATACCAGCAAGGAACAGCTAAAAGTTATTATTCATCCTCAGTCCGTGATCCACTCAATGGTTCAATATCAAGATGGTTCAGTACTTGCTCAAATGGGGCAGCCGGATATGGCTACACCGATTGCTTACTCGATGTCGTACCCACAGCGAATACCTGCCGGTGTTCCAGCTCTAGATTTTACAAAGATGAATGAGCTGACTTTCTTAGAGGTTGATTTTGAGCGTTACCCTTGCCTTGCTTTAGCTATCGACGCTTGTTATGAAGGTCAGCATGCGACAACAGCGATTAACGCTGCCAATGAGGTCGCGGTTGAAGCCTTTTTATCTGGTGGGATAAACTTCACAGATATTAGCCTGATAAATGAGCGTGTTATGTCGAAGGTTTGTGCATCAAACCAATATAACGTGTTAAGTGACTTGGAAAGCATTCTTGAGCTAGATAGAATGGCTCGAATCTATGCAAGTGAGCTTACTCACCGCAAGTAGCTATGCTGGCAGTAATCTGAACTCAGCACATACTAAATAACTATCATTAGTAACCATCACTAATAACCATCATCACAAGGCGTATGAGCCATGAGAGATAATTGACTATGACAGACATACTGTGGAACTTTGCCTCTTTTGTGATCGCCTTGGGGGTTCTCGTCGCTGTACACGAGTTTGGCCATTTTTGGGTGGCAAGGAAGTGTGGCGTTTACGTCGAAAAGTTCTCGATTGGGTTCGGTAAATCCATCTGGTCAAAAACGGCAAATGATGGCACAGAATACAGTATTTCGATGATTCCTCTTGGTGGCTATGTCAAGATGCTAGATAGCCGCGTTGACGAAGTCTCTGAAGCGGATCACAAGTATGCCTTTGATAAAAAGCCTCTTTGGAAAAGAACCGCTATCGTAGGTGCAGGACCTGCATTTAACTTTATTTTTGCAGTGTTTGCCTATTGGTTAGTGTTTCTGATTGGTGTCCCTGCTGTAAAGCCTGTGATCGGCGAAGTGACTCCGCATTCTATTGCTGCCCAAGCTGGTTTCGAACCCGGAATGCAGATTAAATCTGTTGATGGTAAGCAAACACTGGATTGGGAGTCGGTGAATTTGGGTTTGGTATCTCATATTGGAGATAATCAAATGATGGTCACAGTTTCATCCAGTGACCAAATAGGAATGGATAAAAAATTAACATTTGACCTGTCTGGTTGGAACTTTAACCCAGAAACAGAGTCTGCTATGGGGACGCTTGGTTTTAGACCGTACTCGCCGTCTATCAAGACGACATTAGCAAATGTGAGTAGTGATGGCGCTGGTGCGGCTGCAGGTATTTTAGCTGGCGACAAAATTATTGCGATTGACGGACAAGCTATCCAGCAATGGCAACAAGTCGTCAATGCGATTCAAGCGAACCCTAATACACCAGTTGATGTCACGGTTGATAGAAACGGCGACGATATGACGCTATCACTGATGCCAAACTCAAGAACATTGAAGGATGGGACGAAAATTGGTTTCGCTGGTATCGCACCAGAAATGGAAGCGTGGCCCGAAGACTATCGCTTTGATCTCCAGTATGGTCCGGTTGAATCTGTTGGGCGAGCATTTGTTAAAACTGGCCAGATTATAGAACTCACCGTTTCCATGCTGAAAAAGCTGATTACGGGTGATGTGGGTCTTAACAATTTAAGTGGCCCTATTTCCATTGCGAAGGGAGCAGGGGCGACGGCCGATTATGGTTTGGTATACTTTTTAGGCTTTTTAGCGCTGATTAGTGTCAACCTTGGAATAATAAATCTGGTGCCATTACCGATGCTAGACGGTGGTCATTTGCTGTTTTTTGCAATCGAAGCGGTCATTCGTAGACCGGTGCCAGAAAAAATACAAGAAATGGGTTATCGAGTGGGTGGGGCGATTATTTTTTCACTCATGTTGATCGCAATTTTTAACGATTTTACACGCCTCTGATATCAGAATTTAGGCAGCAGTATTAGCAAAGGATTAATTAGAGCAGGTATGGCGATTAAGCATATTCTATTCGCGTCTCTACTAGCGACCAGTGTGTCGGCGAATGGAGCTGAGGATTTTGTTGTACAGGACATTCGTATTGAAGGCTTGCAAAGGGTAGCACTGGGTGCTGCGCTATTGAAAATGCCGGTGCGAATTGGTGACACCGTTGATGGGAAGGATATCTCAGAAATTATTAACGCGCTCTACAAGTCTGGCAACTTTGAAGATATCAAGGTATTGCGAGATCAAGATGCGCTTGTTGTTCAGGTGACAGAGCGCCCGACAATTGCCAGCATTTCATTCTCAGGAAATGATGCTATCAAGGAAGAGCAGCTACAGCAAAACTTGGACGCGTCTGGTGTTATTGTTGGTGAAGCACTCGATCGTACGACGCTGAGCAATATAGAAAAAGGGTTAGAAGACTTTTACTACAGCGTGGGTAAATACAACGCTAAAGTGCAGGCGGTTGTGACGCCATTGCCACGTAATCGTTCGGATTTGAAATTTGTCTTTACCGAGGGTGTATCTGCGAAAATTAAGCAGATTAACTTCATCGGCAACCAAGTCTTTACCGATGATGAGTTGCGTTCTCGCTTTAATTTGAATGTAGATGTTGCATGGTGGAATTTCCTTGCCGACGATAAATACCAGAAGCAAGTATTGGCTGGTGATATTGAAGCATTGAAATCATACTACCTTGATCGTGGTTACTTGAAGTTTAAAGTCGATACCACACAAGTCTCTATCTCTCCGGATAAAAAAGGTGTCTACATTACGTTAGGCATTGATGAGGGCGCACCTTACCAAGTCGAAGGGGTGAAATTCCGCGGACAACTCATTGGTAAAGAAGCTGAGTTCCAAGGGATGGTTCCGTTTAAAGACGGCGATACCTACAATGGCTCAAGTGTCACTGCGCTAGAAGAAAGCATTAAGCGAGTACTGGGTGAATCAGGTTATGCTTACCCACAAGTACGTACTATTCCTGAGTTTGACGATGAGAATAACCAAGTTTCCTTGGTAATTAATGTCGAGTCCGGTAATCGTATCTACGTGCGTGACATTCGTTTCACTGGTAACAACTCAACGAAAGATGAAGTGTTACGTCGTGAAATGCGTCAAATGGAAGCCAGTTGGTTGAACTCAAAATCTATCGATGTAGGTAAAGACCGATTAAACCGTCTTGGCTTCTTTGAAACCGTAGATGTACAAACGGTTCGAGTGCCAGGCTCTGAAGACCAAGTCGATTTAGTTTATGACGTCAAAGAGGCAAACTCTGGCAGTGTCAACTTTGGTGTCGGCTATGGTACGGAATCAGGGATCAGTTTCCAGGTTGGTCTACAGCAAGATAACTTTGCTGGTAGTGGTGACCGTGTTGGTATCAGCGCAATGACCAACAAATACCAAAAGAACATTACCCTAGACTACCGAGACCCATACTGGAACTTGGATGGTGTCAGCTTAGGTGGGCAGATTTTCTACAACGAATTTGAAGCGTCGAAAGCGGGTATTATTGACTATACCGACCAAAGCTACGGCGGAACGCTGACTTGGGGCTTCCCTGTTGACGAATTAAATTATCTGGAATTTGGTGGAGGCTATACCCACAGTCGCCTTGGCAACATCAAAGAATACGTACAGATTGAAAAATTCTTGCAAGCCCAAGAAAAGAACCGTGATGCGGAAGGTAACCTTATTACCGATGATTTCCACATGACAGCTGCTTGGACTCGAAATAATTTGAACCGCGGTCGTTTCCCAACGGCGGGTAACCATCAAAAACTCTATGGTAAAGTGACGGTACCTGGCTCGGATGTTCAATACTTCAAGACGCAATATGACGTTAGGCAGTATTTTCCGATAACACAAAGTCACAATTTTACGTTATTGTTAAAAGGTCGACTGGGTTACGGTAATGGTTATGGGCAAACCAATGGCAATGACAACTTGTTGCCATTCTACGAGAACTTTTATGTAGGTGGTTTCTCTACGTTGCGTGGCTTTAGACAAAACTCGGTAGGCCCGAAAGCCGTTTATGATGATCCTAACGGCTGTTCAAGTAACGCAGGCGGTAACAACCCATGTTACTCCGCAACTGAGCAGTCGGTTGGTGGTAATGCGGTTGCATTGGCGAGTGTAGAACTTATCGTACCGACACCGTTCGCGTCTGACGAGTTTCGCAACCAAATTCGCACCAGTGTGTTCTTTGATGCCGCTAGCTTGTGGGATACAGAGTTTACGTATTTGTCACCGGACCCTAACATGTCAGGGCAGAAATACTATTACGATTACTCGGATCCATCGAATTATCGAGCATCTGTCGGCGTAGCGGTTCAATGGATGTCTCCAATGGGACCATTGGTATTTTCACTAGCAACGCCAGTTAAGAAGTTTGAAGGTGATAAAACAGAAGCCTTCACATTTACGATTGGTAATACGTTCTAGTATTAGAGCGCAGAATTTAAACTTTAGAGCCTGGTTGATAGGCGATAAAATATTGCATATAAATAGAGGAATTGACCTTGAAAAACATGATGAAAGCGGCTGGTCTTGGCCTGGTAATCCTAACGTCTTCACTTTTTGCTAATGCAGCGGAAGCGGCACAAAAAATTGGTTATGTGAATACGCTTCAGGTGTTCCAAGCTTTACCACAACGTGAGGCTGTTCTTCAGAAGCTTCAAAGTGAATTCAAAGATAAAGCGGCGGAATTGCAAGCTATTCAAGCTGATGCGGCTAAGAAAATGGAAAAGCTACAACGTGATGGTGAGCTATTAGGTACAGAAGAAGTAGAAAAACTTCGTATCGAGATCGGTCAACTTGATAGTAAGTACAAAATCAAAGGCCAGGCTCTAGAAAAAGCGAGCCAACGTCGTGAAGCGGAAGAAAAGCAAAAGCTATTTAAAGTGATCCAAGAGGCAGTAGAGAAAGTCGCAGAGAAGCAAGGCTACGACATGATCATTGACATTCAAGCGGTAGGTTACGCGAAAGAAGAGTTCAATATCTCTCAAAACGTTATTGATTCACTTAAGTAATTGATCAAAAGCAATAGATTAACAAAGCGGTAGGACAACGATGACAGAAATGACTTTAGCTCAACTTGCTGAAATCACTAATGGCCAATTACATGGCGACGGGGACACTCGTATCCATGCGGTTGCGCCAATGGATAGTGCTGGTAAAGGTGAGATTACTTTCCTGACAAATGCAAAATATGCAAAGCATTTAGCGGAGAGTCACGCTTCTGCCGTCATGGTTAAAGCCGCTGAACTAGAGCATTGTCATACCAACGCTCTAGTGGTTGCCGATCCTTATGTGGCTTACGCAAAAGTGGCCCAAGCCTTGGATTCAACGCCAAAAGCAGCTGAAGGTATTGCCGCGACTGCGGTTATTTCTTCTGAGGCTAAATTGGGAGCGAATGTTTCTGTTGGTGCTAATGCTGTGATTGAAGCCGGGGCAGAGCTGGCGGACAACGTTAGCGTTGGCGCGGGTTGCTTTATAGGTAAGGGTGCCAAGTTAGGTGCTCATACTCAATTATGGTCAAATGTCAGCATTTATCATCGTGTTGAGTTAGGTGAGCACTGTTTAGTCCAAGCAAACACGGTGATTGGCTCCGACGGTTTTGGTTATGCAAACGAGAAAGGCGAGTGGGTGAAAATTCCACAAGTTGGCACTGTTCGCATAGGCAACCGAGTTGAAATCGGAGCGTGTACAACGATAGATCGTGGTGCGCTCGATGATACGGTAATTGAAGATAATGTTATTATCGACAACCAGTTACAAATCGCTCACAACGTGCACATCGGATATGGTACGGCTCTTGCTGGTGGTACAATCATTGCTGGCAGCACTTCTATAGGCAAGTACTGCCAAGTTGGTGGTGGCAGTGTCATTAACGGCCATATTCAAATTGCCGACGGAGTGATTGTCACCGGTATGGGGATGGTGATGCGAAGCATCACAGAGAAGGGTATTTATTCTTCTGGTATCCCATTGCAAACCAATAAAGAGTGGCGTAAAACAGCGGCTCGAGTCCATCGAATCGATGATATGAATAAGCGACTAAAAGCCGCTGAAAAACAGTTAATTGATAAACAAGATTAACACTTTTATCTTTTTCAAAAAGGCTCGCAATAGGCGGGTCTTTTTATTGTTTGTCTGCTTATCTACATCTTAGCTGCCCTCACTGCCACTTGAGTGGATTTGGGTATATAATGCCTGTAGTAAGATATAAGAATTGAAATAGGAATATAGCTTTGAGTACTGATACTAAAACAATGACCATCACTGAAATTCAGGAACTATTACCTCACCGTTATCCTTTTCTGTTGGTTGACCGTGTTACCGACTACGAAGAAGCAAAATACTTAAAGGCGATCAAAAACGTATCAGTTAACGAGCCTCAGTTCACCGGCCACTTCCCTCAAATGCCAGTGTTTCCTGGTGTATTGATTCTTGAAGCGATGGCTCAAGCAACTGGGCTATTGGCGTTTAAATCTTTTGGCGCCCCTCAAGGTAACGAGCTCTACTACTTTGCTAGTGTTGATAAAGCGAAGTTTCGTAAGCCAGTAACACCCGGTGACCAATTGGTTATCGAAGTCGAATTTCTGAAAGAACGCCGTGGCATTGCAGCCTTTAATGGCGTTGCGAAAGTAGATGGCGAAGTGGTTTGTTCTGCTGAATTGAAATGTGCCCGTCGAGAGTTCTAGTATGATTCATGAAACCGCGAAAATTCATCCAAGTGCCGTGATTGAAGGTAATGTGTCTATTGGTGCGAACAGCAGCGTTGGCCCATTTACTTACATTTCAGGTGATGTGTCGATTGGTGAAAATAACGAAATCATGTCGCATGTTGTCATTAAAGGGAACACGACGATTGGTTGCGATAACCGTATCTTCCCCCAAGCTATCATTGGTGAAGAAAACCAAGATAAAAAATATGGTGGTGAAGACACAAGAGTTATTATTGGCGATCGTAACGTTATCCGTGAAAGTGCTCAGATTCATCGAGGCACCACTCAAGATAAGACACAAACTGTCGTAGGTAATGATAACTTGTTGTGTGTTAACGCGCATATTGCCCATGACGTGATTGTTGGAAATCATACTCACATTGGTAACAATGCTATTTTGGGTGGGCATGTGACAGTCGGTGATTATGCTGGTGTGATGGCTCTGTCTGCGATTCATCCATTTTGCACCGTCGGTGCTTATGCTTACGTTGGCGGATGTTCAGCCGTTGTTCAAGATGTCCCTGCGTATGTACTTGCACAAGGTAATCATGCAACGCCATTCGGTCTCAATTTAGTTGGTTTGAAGCGTAACGGTTTTGAAAAGCCGGAACTAAGAGCACTACAAAAAGCGTATAAAGAAATATACCGCTCTGGCAAAACTTTGGCTGAAGTGAAGCCTGTTTTAGAAGAAATGGCGGTAGAGTTTCCAGCTGTACGCCGTCTGATCGACAGTTTCGAAAATTCAGAGCGCGGCATTATCCGCTAAATACGGACAGACATGTATCGTCTGCAAATGACGAGAACAAAAGATCGCTGGTGTGATACTTAGCGGTCTTTTTGTCTTTTAGATTCGATATAACCTTACTTGGACAAGAATGACGTCAACAAAGGGAAAAAGCATGGCAAGACCACTTCGAATTGGCATTGTCGCCGGTGAGTTATCTGGCGACACGTTAGGTGAAGGTTTCATCACATCAATCAAACAACGCTACCCTGATGCAGAATTTGTCGGCATTGGTGGCCCTAAAATGATTGCGCAAGGTTGTGAGTCTCTATTTGATATGGAAGAACTTGCAGTCATGGGCCTGGTTGAGGTATTGGGTCGCCTAAGACGTTTATTGCATGTTAAGGCGGAGCTTGTTCGTTACTTCTCTGAAAATCCTGTTGATGTCTTTGTTGGTATTGATGCCCCGGATTTTAACTTAAGGCTAGAATTAGACCTTAAAAAAGCGGGCACACCGACAGTACATTATGTCAGCCCGTCTGTTTGGGCCTGGCGACAAAAACGTATTATCAAAATTGGTGAAGCCACTAACCTTGTGTTGGCTTTTTTGCCATTTGAAAAGGCATTCTATGATCAGCACAATGTGCCTTGCGAATTCGTTGGACACACATTAGCCGATGCTATTCCTTTGCAGTCAGATCAGCACTCCGCTCGCGCACTCTTAGGTCTTGAGCAAGATAAAACTTGGCTCGCAGTGTTACCAGGAAGCCGAAATAATGAACTTAAGATGTTATCTCAGCCGTTTATCGAAACTTGTCAACGACTGCACGCTGATAACCCTAACTTAGGCTTCGTGGTTGCAGCTGTCAATGACAAGCGCCGACAGCAGTTTGTTGAAGCTTGGAAAACCTTCGCCCCAGAGTTAGATTTTCACATAGTTCAAGATACCGCGAGAAACGTCATCACCGCTGCTGATGTCGTATTGCTCGCATCGGGAACCGTAGCACTAGAGTGTATGTTGATAAAAAGGCCGATGGTTGTTGGTTACAAAATGAATGCGATCACCACATTTTTAGCCAAGCGCTTAGTGAAAACCAAATACGTGTCATTGCCTAACATTTTAGCCGATGATGGGATCGTAGAAGAATGCTTGATGGACGCGTGTACGGTCGAAAATCTGTATAATGCGTTAACCGTATTATTAAACCAAGATAACACCGCGGTGCTAGACAAGTTCACCGAAATGCATCATTGGATCCGGAAAAACGCCGATGAGCAAGCCGCTCAAGCCGTATTAAAACTAATTAATAAGTGAAGAACATGACCAAGAAAACGCCTGTAGAGTATCCGCCTTTTGAATATCCGCATGGTTATAGCATGATTGCAGGGGTGGATGAGGTTGGGCGTGGACCACTAGTTGGGGACGTCGTGACTGCCGCGGTCATTTTAGATCCAAATAACCCGATATCGGGTCTGGCTGACTCCAAAAAGCTGTCGGAAAAAAAACGGTTAGCGCTCTACCCAGAAATTAAAGAAAAAGCGTTAGCATGGGCAGTAGGGCGTTGCTCGCCAGAAGAGATTGATGAATTGAATATTCTTCAAGCAACGATGGTCGCGATGCAACGAGCGGTTGCTGGGCTTCAAGTCAGTCCTGATCTTGTGTTGATTGACGGCAATCGCACTCCGAGTTTAACGATGGACTCACAAGCCGTGGTAAAAGGGGACTTGCGCGTCTCGGAAATTAGCGCGGCATCCATTATTGCTAAAGTGGTACGGGATGCGGAAATGGACGAGTTGGATAAACGTCACCCTCAATTTGGTTTTGCTAAACACAAAGGTTATCCGACAAAAGCACATTTTGATGCGATTGAGCAACATGGTGTTATTGACGAGCACCGCAAAAGTTTTAAGCCGGTTAAACGCGCGTTGGGTATCGAATAAGTAATGATGACCATGAATCACACTATCGTGACAATTAGGATTTAGTATGTCAGATCCCAAGTTTATACACCTGCGTGTACATAGTGACTTTTCTATGGTGGATGGCCTATCGAAAGTGCCGCCACTCGTCAAGAAAGTTGCTGAGATGAATATGCCAGCTATGGCGCTTACCGATTTTACTAACTTGTGTGGCTTAGTGAAGTTTTACAGCAATGCACATGGCTGCGGAATTAAGCCCATCATTGGTGCTGATTTTGCAATGCAGTCCGATGAGTTTGGCGATGAACTGACGAGTATTACGGTTCTTGCTATCAATAATACCGGCTACAACAACCTGACATTGCTCATTTCCAAAGCTTATCTTCGCGGCCATGTCCAGCACCAGCCAGTGATTGATAAAGCATGGCTCCCTGAGCTATCAGAAGGTTTAATCGTACTTTCTGGAGGCAAGAATGGCGAAGTCGGTAGGGCATTATTAAAAGGCAACCGAGCGTTAGCGAATCAATGTCTGGAGTTTTACGAAACCCATTTTACCGACCGATTTTACCTCGAGTTACTGCGTACGGGTCGTCCTGACGAAGAGAGCTACTTGCACTTTGCAATTGAAATTGCCGAAGCGCGAGGTTTACCTGTTGTTGCCACGAATGAAGTCGTTTTTGTCGAACCTGAACTGTTTGATGCCCATGAAATTCGCGTCGCGATTCATGATGGTTACACGATTGATGATCCTAAACGACCAAAGCGTTATAGCGCACAGCAGTACCTTCGTTCTGAAGAAGAAATGTGTGAGTTATTTGCTGATATCCCTGAAGCGCTGCAGAACTCAGTTGAAATCGCGAAGCGCTGTAACGTAACGGTTCGCTTAGATGAGTATTTCCTGCCTGCGTTCCCGACGGAAGGGATGCTGGAAACGGACTTCTTAGTGAAAAAATCACAAGAAGGCTTAGAAGAGCGACTTGAGTTTTTATTTCCAGATGAAGAAGAGCGGACTAAGCGTCGTCCAGAATATGATGAACGCTTACAAATAGAGCTCGATGTAGTCAATGAAATGGGCTTTCCTGGTTATTTCTTGATCGTAATGGAGTTTATTCAGTGGTCCAAGGACAATGATATCCCTGTTGGGCCAGGACGAGGCTCTGGTGCGGGTTCACTTGTTGCCTATGCGCTAAAGATCACTGACTTAGATCCGTTGGAATATGACTTACTGTTCGAACGTTTTTTGAATCCAGAACGTGTCTCCATGCCCGATTTCGATATCGATTTCTGCATGGACAAGCGTGATCAGGTTATCGACCATGTAGCTGAAATGTATGGGCGTGATGCGGTATCTCAAATCATCACTTTCGGTACCATGGCCGCTAAAGCGGTTATTCGAGATGTTGGTCGTGTCTTAGGACACCCCTTTGGCTTTGTGGATCGGATATCAAAATTGATCCCACCAGATCCGGGGATGACGCTGGAAAAAGCCTTCAAGGCTGAACCTGCATTGCCTCAGTTATATGATGGCGATGAAGAAGTCCGCGATTTGATTGATATGTGTCGAATTCTGGAAGGTTGTACGCGTAATGCGGGTAAGCACGCGGGTGGGGTTGTTATTTCGCCTACCACGATCACGGATTTTGCCCCAATTTATGCAGATGCAGAAGGTAACTTCCCCGTCACTCAGTTTGATAAGAATGACGTTGAAACCGCAGGCTTGGTTAAGTTCGATTTCTTAGGTTTAAGAACATTGACCATCATTGACTGGGCGCTGGGGTTGATTAATCCGCGTTTGGAAAAAGAAGGCAAAGACCCGGTTCGTATTGAGTCGATCCCTTTAGAAGACCCCGCATCGTTTAGACTACTGCAAAACTCTGAAACAACGGCCGTGTTCCAATTGGAATCACGTGGTATGAAAGACTTGATCAAACGTCTTCAACCAGACTGTTTCGAAGATATTATCGCTTTGGTGGCGCTTTTCCGTCCAGGTCCATTGCAATCAGGCATGGTAGATAACTTTATCGACCGTAAACATGGTCGCGAAGCCGTCTCATACCCAGATGAAAAATGGCAACATGAGTCACTAAAAGAGACGTTAGAGCCGACGTACGGCATTATCTTGTATCAAGAACAAGTGATGCAAATTGCCCAAATTTTAGCCGGTTATACGCTAGGCGGCGCCGATATGCTTCGTCGTGCGATGGGTAAGAAAAAGCCAGAAGAGATGGCAAAGCAACGTACTATCTTTGAAGAAGGTGCGGTGGCGAATGGCGTGGATGGTGAGCTCTCGATGAAGATCTTCGATCTGGTTGAGAAGTTTGCAGGCTATGGCTTTAATAAATCTCACTCCGCCGCTTATGCGCTGGTGTCTTATCAGACGCTATGGCTTAAAACCCATTATCCTGCCGAGTTCATGGCTGCGGTAATGACGGCGGATATGGACAACACAGAAAAAGTGATTGGACTGGTGGACGAGTGTCTACGCATGAAGCTTAAGTTGTTGCCACCAGATATCAACTCAGGGCTGTATCGCTTTAATGTCGATGATGATGGTGCTATCGTTTATGGTATCGGCGCTATCAAAGGGGTGGGTGAAGGTCCAATTGAAGCCATTATTGATGCACGAAATAAAGGTGGACATTTCCGAGACTTATTCGACTTTTGTGCACGTCTTGACCTTAAAAAAGTCAACAAGCGTGTTATAGAAAAACTGATTATGGCGGGCGCACTAGACCGATTAGGTCCACACCGAGCAGCGTTGATGGCATCACTTAACGATGCAGTGAAGGCCGCCAGCCAACATCATCAGGCTGAAGCATTCGGCCAGTCGGATATGTTTGGGGTATTGACCGAAGCACCAGAAGACGTTGAGCATAAATACGTTCAGGTACCAGCATGGCCTGAAAAAGTGTGGTTAGAGGGAGAACGAGAAACACTCGGTCTTTATTTGACCGGCCATCCCATTAATGCGTATTTAAGGGAACTGAATAAATACACCAGTTGTCGACTAAATGAAGCGACGCCAACACGACGAGATCAGTCGTTAACACTTTCCGGCTTAGTGATTGCTGCGAGAGTGATGACAACAAAGCGTGGTAATCGTATTGGCTTGATGACATTGGACGACCGTTCTGGACGTATGGAAGTGATGTTGTTCTCAGATGCGCTAGATAAATATGCTGAATTGCTCGAAAAAGACAAAATAGTGGTCGTTTCTGGACAGGTCAGCTTTGATGACTTCAATGGTGGGCTTAAAATGTCCGCCCGCGAAGTTTTAGACTTGGGAAGCGCACGCGAGAAATTTACTCGTGGATTATCAATTTCGTTGCTAGAAAAACAAATTGATGAGCGTTTTTACCAACGCTTTACTGATATTCTAGCGCCACATAAAGCTGGAACAGTACCGGTTAATATTTATTACCAGCGTGAAGATGCGCGAGCAAAACTAACACTGGGAACAGAATGGCGTGTCACGCCAAACGACACGTTGTTAGAAGAATTACAGCAGTTACTTGGTCAAGACCAGGTAGAACTCGAATTTAACTAATTGGGTCCTCACACTATCCGAGGACTGAATCGAAAAGGATTCATTGATGAGCTTGAACTTTCTTGAATTTGAAAAGCCAATTGCAGAACTAGAAGCTAAAATCGAAGCCTTGCGCGATGTATCTCGCCATGGTGGTGATAGCGCGATTGATTTAGACAAAGAAATTGAACAACTAGAAAAGAAAAGCCTAGAGCTTAAAAAGAAGATCTTTAGTGATTTAGGTGCATGGCAAGTTGCACAATTGGCTCGCCACCCTCAGCGCCCTTACACGCTGGATTACATCGAACACGCGTTTACAGAGTTTGACGAGCTAGCGGGTGACCGTGCTTTTGCTGACGATAAAGCTATCGTTGGTGGTATGGCGCGACTAGACGGTCGTCCAGTGATGATTATTGGTCATCAAAAGGGTCGTGAAACGAAAGAAAAAGTGAAGCGTAACTTTGGTATGCCAAAGCCAGAAGGTTACCGTAAAGCATTGCGCTTAATGGAAATGGCTGAGCGCTTCCAAATGCCGATCATTACTTTTATTGATACCGCTGGCGCTTACCCTGGTGTTGGCGCGGAAGAGCGTGGCCAATCTGAAGCGATCGCAAAAAACCTGAAAGTGATGTCTGGTCTGACAGTGCCAGTCATTTGTACGGTTGTTGGTGAAGGTGGTTCTGGCGGCGCATTAGCCATTGGTGTGGGTGATTACGTGAATATGCTTCAGTACTCAACGTACTCGGTAATCTCACCAGAAGGTTGTGCGTCTATTTTATGGCGTGATTCAGACAAAGCCCCACAAGCGGCTGAAGCGATGGGTTTAGTTGCCCCTCGACTAAAAGAGCTTGAGCTTATTGATGATATCATCGAAGAGCCACTGGGTGGCGCACATCGTGATCCAATTAAGATGGCAGAGAACCTCAAGGCAACGCTATTACGTCAACTTGAAGATTTGGAGCAGCTGGATCATGACTCGTTGCTTGACCGTCGTTATAAGCGTTTAATGAGCTACGGCTACTGTTAAGTCCATCTCATTAGTATAATAAAGCGAGCATAGGCTCGCTTTATTTGTTTTTAGGATCAGCAATGGCACTTTATCAGCAATTTTCAAACGCTTTATCTGCGTCATTAATCGATAGCTCTAAGATTATTCTCGCGTTGAGTGGTGGTATGGACTCGCGCGTATTATTGCGATTGCTTGCTATTTATGCCAAGCAACACCCGACCCGACAATGTCTTGCGGTTCACATTCACCATGGGCTGAGTGATAACGCTGAGCGATGGCTAGCGGACTGTCAGCGTTGGGCTTCTGAAGAGGGAATTACGTTTGCGGCAGAGAGAGTGCAGCTTAGTCTTAGTGATAGAGAAAGTGTGGAAAAGGCTGCGCGCGACGCTCGATATCACGCGTTAGGACAATATGTTGAAGCGGATGATGTTTTATTAACAGGGCAGCATTTAGATGATCAAGCCGAGACGTTTTTACTGGCGCTAAAACGTGGGAGCGGACCGAAGGGGTTATCCTCAATGGCAGAGGATATGGCTTGGGGAAAAGGGCGTCTTGTTCGCCCTCTTTTGACAACTTCTCAATCGGCTATTGCCTCTTTTGCTCAGCAAGAAAAGCTTGAATGGGTCGTGGATGAGAGCAATGAGGATACGCGTTTCGATCGTAACTTTCTTCGTCATCAAGTGCTGCCTATTCTTAATCATCGTTGGCCGAGTTTTGCTCATGCTGTACATCGAAGTGCTCGTTTATGTGCACAGCAAGAAACGTTACTTCATGAAATGCTGCGCCCAGAGCTGGACGCGATGCTTGGCGCGTTGGGTGGACTATCCATATCAGCATTGACGCCCTTGTCCGCTGTGAAGCGTGATTATCTGTTGAGGCTATGGCTGGAGTTGTTGTCAGTCGCGCTTCCTAGTGAGCGGCAGTTACAGGTACTTTGGCAAGAAGTGGCCTGCGCCCAAGATGATGCGAATCCAGAGTTGAAGTTAACCTCAGGCTCTATAAGGCGCTTTGATGGGCAATTATATTGGGTTACTCATAGTCAAGATGTGTCGGGGAGTTCGCAATGTTGGGACTTATCGAGCAAGTTACCTTTACCCGATGATTTGGGAATGCTGCGTGTTATCAGTGCTACTCAACCGGCAACGATGACATTAAATCGCTCAGCGCTAACGGCGCCCGTCACGGTCACGTTTAATCCGGAAGGCCTCTGTGCTCATCCTCAGGGGCGCAGCGGTTCACGGAAAATGAAAAAACTATATCAAGAGTACAGAATACCAAGTTGGCAGCGTCGTCGTTTGCCTATCTTAATGGTTAATGAGAAAGTAGTAGCGGTGGCTAACTTATTTGTCGATAAAGCTTTTTATGGCTCAGACTGTGAACTAATTTGGGACAAGTGAACCAATTTCATGTCACAATCGTAAGCATAATAAATCGCCAGATACGGGAAGGCGTCTTCGATAACTTGTTATCTGGTATATATGGAAATAGCAAAAAGGTAATGCAATGAATAAATTCGTGATAGGTGCAGCACTCGCTGTCAGTGTATTGAGTGGAACCGCAGTCGCGGCTGACGTACAAGCAGGTAAGGCAAAAGCAGCGATTTGCGCCGCTTGTCACGGAGCCGATGGCATGGCTGTGATACCGGGTTACCCACACCTTAAAGGTCAGAACGAACAATATTTAGTGTCATCCATTAAGGCTTACAAAAACAAAGATCGTAATGGTGGCTTAGCGGCAGTGATGCAGGCTCAGGCTTCTATGCTTAGCGATGAAGATATCGCCAATGTTGCCGCTTACTATGCAAGCTTGAAGTAATTATTACAAAAAATTCTAATCTAGAGCCCGAAGCTGTCCTTCGGGCTTTTTGTTTTGATTGATTGTTTTTACTGGCTGCCAGATAATATCGATATAAAAGTGATGTAAGGGAAGAACATGAAAAAGATTGAAGCGATTATCAAACCTTTTAAGCTAGATGACGTGCGTGAAGCGCTAGCAGAAGTGGGTATCACAGGTATGACAGTATCTGAAGTCAAAGGGTTTGGGCGTCAGAAAGGACACACTGAGCTTTACCGCGGTGCGGAGTACATGGTGGACTTCCTTCCTAAAGTGAAGCTAGAGATTGTCGTCTCTAGCGATGTTGCGGACCAGTGTGTTGATACTATTATCGAAACCGCTCAGACTGGCAAAATTGGTGATGGTAAAATCTTTATTACCGATATCGATCGTGTAGTACGTATTCGTACTGGCGAGGAAGATGAAGACGCAATTTAATCCAATTCGGATACACTGTAAAAAGGAGTAGTTATCTACTCCTTTTTTTATTGGGAGGTAGTAACGAATGAAAGTGAAGTGGCTGATATGGGGAGTCTTTGTTGTCACCCTAATGATGTTCGGCAGTTTCCAACTGATTTTTACTACGCGAGCTACCCCTGAAGTGACGTCCATTCATAGCGGTAACGTCGCCACAGAGCTTAAATGTCATCAAAGCGATAGTGCGCAAGCTATCGATGATGCTGGTAGGTTGAATATATTAGTTTGGAACATCTATAAGCAGAACCGTGAAAACTTATTGCCTGAGCTGGAACGTCTGTCTAAGGGTAAGCAGCTTGCATTGTTGCAAGAGGCCAATCTCGACGCGTCTTTTTTGCAATGGCTAAAGGAATCAAGTTGGAGTAGCCAGCAAGCAAGCGCTTTTAAGGCTTTTGATGTATCTGCAGGCGTGCTTAATCTTAGTACTCACATGCCGTCTATTGCGTGTGCAAATTTGCAAGTTGAACCATGGCTGCGGTTACCTAAATCGGGTTTATATGCAGAGTACGCATTAAGTAATGGGACAAAACTCATTACCGTGAATCTTCACTCTGTTAACTTTACGGTCGGGACAGAGGAATATCAGGCGCAGTTAGAGTCGTTTAAACAGGTGCTAATTAGCCATAAAGGTGCTCTGTTGATTGCGGGGGACTTTAATAGCTGGAGCGAGGAACGTCTTGAGGTTTTACGTAGTGTGCTTAAAAAGTACCACATTAAAGAAGTGACGTTTAAAGATGATAATCGAAAGCGCTTTATTACTGGTTTGCCTCTAGATCATATTTTTTATCGTGGAATGACGTTATTGTCTTCGTCTTCACCGCCATCCACAGCATCGGATCATAATCCAATGATGGCTGAGTTTCGCCTTGATTGATGCATTGTGAAGAGAGCATAAAAAAACGGCCGTGATAGGCCGTTTTTTTGATTTTTATTTCGTAATAGCGATGACTTATTTTAGTCAGGCTAAGCGATTAAGCACTAGTTTTAGTGACATCAACATAAAGCTTGAGTTTTTGGCCAGGCTTTAAGTATCGCTGTTTCTCAAGACCGTTCCATTTGACGACGTCATTAGTGCGAACATTAAACTTATGCGCAATGCCACTGACGGTATCGCCACTTCTCACCGAATAAAATACCGTTCGAATGATGGCACCATTTGACTGGTCTTTCCAAATGACAATCTCTTGTCCAATACGAAGGGTATCTCTTGGGCCCATACCGTTCCATTTCGCTAACGATTGATGAGACACTTTGTTGGCTTTTGCAATCGACCATAAACTGTCACCACTGGCGACTTTATGAGTGATTTTGTAATTACCGCGAGATGTTGACTGTGTCTTTGCTAGGCGGTTAGAGGCACTTAAAGCGTAGATGTCATCATTTTTCGTTGAAGTCGGGACCAGTAAATACTGGCCAGCGCGAATGTTGTTATTTCTTAGTCCGTTGGCTTTTTGAATGACTTGGGTCGTGGTTTGATGTTTCTGTGCAATCACGCTTAACGAATCCCCCGATTGAACCTTATAGCGCACTAGGCGCATTCCTTTTCCGCGGTTCTTCTCTAGTTCTTCTTGGAATTGCTCAACACTTGCGATTGGCAGAAGTAACGATTGTGGCCCTGATGGGGCGGTCGCCCATTGATTGTAGGCAGGGTTGTAACCTTGCAGTTCTTTAACTGAAATACCAGCATATTTTGCCGCGATGGCTAAATCGAGCTGCTCTTCTGGATCGATCAACTGTAATGCTGGTTGGTTTGGGATCGCAGGGATGTTGAGGCCGTACTTTTCTTGATTGGCGAGTACGTCAGCTAGCGCAAGTAATTTTGGTACATAGCTGCTGGTCTCTTTAGGGAGATCGAGTGAGAAAAAATCAATAGGCTTGTTGAGTTTTTTGTTTTTACGAATGGCGCTGTTTACACGTCCACCACCGCTATTATAAGCCGCGATAGCATGATGCCAGTTGCCATCAAAACGTTTATTAAGTTGCGTTAGGAAGTCTAATGCTGCGGTTGTCGAGGCGGTGACGTCTCTTCGTCCGTCATACCAATAGGTTTGCTCTAGTCCGAATGCTTTGCCTGTTGCGGGGACGAATTGCCATAAGCCTGCAGCACTACCATGTGAATACGCAAAGGCATCAAATGAACTCTCAACGACAGGTAGCAGTGCTAACTCTAAAGGTAGCCCACGCTTTTCAATTTCCTCGGTAATTAAATAAAGGAATGGCTGAGCGCGTTGTGAAACCGTTTTTAGGTGACTTGGGTGCTTGATATACCATTGGCGATAGTAATCGACTTTAGCGTGATCTGGCGTTGGCATTTTCAGCTGCATCGCAATGCGCTTCCACACATCTTCTTGCTGCTGTGGGGTAAGGGTTTTAGGTTCCGCGACAGCAGGCTCAACAGAAGCAGGTTTGGTGGTTGTAGTTTTTGCTGTTTCTGAAGGAGAGTTGGTCGGCTCTGTTGTGGTACTGCTTGAATCTGGCTGAGTCATTTGACACCCAGCCAGCAACAGGGCTAAGGCCCAACTGATTTTCTTATGCATAGTTTTTACTACAAACGATTACTTGAACGGTCGTGCATAATACTAATACGGTTGGTGCCAATACAAGCAGGAAAACGTTAAAATTCGTTTTTCCACTCACGTAATGCGGTAAAAGTAGACACAGGATCGTTGTTGATGCTTCTATTTGCAACGGATTTCATCACTTCTATTTGCTGAGTTCGCAAGAATGGGTTAATGCGTTTCTCGATGGAAATTGAGGTCGGCAGAGTAGGAATGCCTTGTACTCGCTTCTGATTGGCTTGCTCTCGATAATCGTGAAGGTAGGCATTATGAGGCTCGATTGCCATCGCGAAAGCAAGATTGCTCAGCGTATACTCGTGGGTGCAATATACGTCAGTTTCTTCTGGTAACAATGTCAGTTTCTGTAAGGAGTTGAACATCTGTTCTGGCGTACCTTCAAAAATTCGACCACACCCGGCTGAAAACAACACATCACCACAAAATAGTTTTGCGTCGCCAACATAGCCAATATGATCGAGGGTATGCCCGGGTAAATCTAAGACTAAGAATTCTTCACCAAATAAGTGAATGCGGTGTCCTTCGGAGACTTGATGCGTTAAGTGCGGAATGACGTCGTTTTCTGGGCCTATTACGGTGAGATTAGGGTACTTGGCTACGAGTGCTTCAATACCATTAATATGATCCCAGTGATGATGGGTAATCATGATGGTGGTGAGTTCAAGCTGATTTTTTTCTAAATAGGCGATGACGGGTTCCGCATCACCAGGATCGACAACAGCGCACAACTTCTGGTTATTTTGAATCAGCCAGATGTAATTATCATTAAATGCGGGTATGCTTTTGATATGTAACATTGTTGTTTCTCCAATTCACTTTGAGAGAGAGCGCGAAAATATGAAGCCAGCACGCAGCAAGAAAAAGCTCGACCATCCCCATTCTTGGGAAGAACTTGCCAACGGTCAATGGGTTTCTGAATCTATTCAGACTCGTTTAGATGAGTGGTGCCCAAAGCTTTTTGGTTATCATATGCTTAAACTCGGTGGCTTAAGCTGTGAGTTGACAAGCTGTAACTGCAATATACAGCATCAAGTTAATTTAGACGCTAAAAACCCACTGCACAATGTGATCGCTGATCGTTATGAATTGCCTTTCTTAGAAAAAAGTTTTGATGCGGTGATTCTTTCCCACCAACTTGAGTACTGTGATGATCCCCATCGCTTATTACGCGAGGTTGACCGTGTGATGATTGATGACGGTTATCTTATTATCACCGGCTTTAATCCAATTAGCTTCACCGGGCTTGCGAGTTTGATGCCTTGGCGGCGCAATAACTTTCCATGGAGTGGGCGCATGTTTACGCCCAATCGAATTCGAGATTGGCTAAGTGTACTTAATTATCAGGTCATCCATGCTGACACCTATGCGTTGTTTCCAATGAAGCGACATCGCACGATGTGGACATGGCTAGAGAGTAGCGTGGGGGACTGGGCTTCACCTATGGGGAGTTTGTACTTCATTGTTGCTCGAAAGCGGACGTATCCGCTGAAACCAATTAAGCCGCATTGGCAGTTAAAGAAAAAGCTCACGCCGGTGAGCTTAAATTATCGAACCGCCGATAAACGCAAGACTAACTAGGCTGATAGCCTACATCGTCTTCGGTCGGGTTTTCAGCCCCGTGTCTTGCCAGTTCATCACACATTTCATTTTCGCGGTGGCCCGCGTGCCCTTTGACCCAGCGCCAATCGACAGAGTGGCGCACGGTCTCTTCATCTAGCGCTTTCCAAAGGTCGGCATTCTTTACTGGTTTCTTATCTGCGGTCTTCCAACCGCGTTTTTTCCAGTTGTGAATCCACTGTGTAATGCCTTGACGTACATATTGACTGTCGGTGGTAAGAATGACATCGCACGGCTCTTTGAGTGTTTTAAGTGCCACGATGGTTGCCATCATCTCCATGCGATTGTTGGTTGTGAGCTGATAGCCTTTGGATAATTTTTTTTCAGTTTGTTTATAGCGCAGTACGATGCCATACCCGCCAGGCCCCGGATTACCTAAGCAAGATCCGTCAGTGAAAATTTCAACCTGTTTCGCCATGATTTGATACTATGTAGGTCTGTAACTTTATTTCTATAGTCTGACATACAAAACATCATGAATACCAGTCTCAATTCAGAACAACGCAGAATCATCGTACTCGATACGGAAACGACGGGTATGAACCGTGAAGGTGGCCCTCACTACCTAGGGCATCGAATTATAGAAATTGGTGCGGTTGAGATCATCAATCGAAAATTCACCGGAAGGCACTTCCACGTTTATATCAAGCCCGATCGTCTGATCCAGCCCGATGCGATTGCCGTTCACGGTATTACGGATGAGTTCTTATTAGACAAACCAGAATATAAGCAAATCCATGCCGAGTTTCTTGAATTCATTTCTGGTGCTGAGCTGGTGGCTCACAACGCGCCCTTCGATGTGGGCTTCATGGATCTTGAGTTTTCCATGGTGGATACGAGCATTGGCAAAACGGAAGATCACTGCAAGGTTACCGATACCTTGGCAATGGCAAAGCGTATGGCCAACATGCCCGCAAGGAAAAACCTTGATTCCTTAGCGAAGCATTACACCATCGATACCTCTGCTCGTATATTGCACGGCGCTTTACTCGATGCGGAAATTCTTGCTGACGTTTATTTAGCAATGACAGGTGGGCAGACGCACTTACAGTTCAATGCTGGTCAATCTGGGGACTCGGACTCAGAAATGATCAAAAGATTAACGACAGGACGAAAAGCGCTAAAGGTTTTGCATGCAACGGCCGATGAAATAGAAGCGCATAATTCGCGTTTGGATATCGTAGCAAAAGGCGGTAACTGTTTGTGGCGCCAGTAGGAGAAAAGCATGCAGAGGATTTTCATAGCGTTTAGTCTGTGGTTGACGCTCATTGGGACAGCGATGGCCAGTGACTCTGCTATGTCATTTTTGGATAACCGATTTCGTGTAGATGAAACCATTGAGCGAATTACGTTTCTTGTTTATCGCAAAGATAATTCTCGCCCTGTCACCTTAGTTCGCCCTGATGGCAGAAAATACTATGCTTGGAAACATCCTGCTAACGTGCATTGGATTGAAGAGCCTACCGCTGATATTGTGACGATTGAGCGCCCTATGCCAGGCCCTTGGCAAGCCATTGGCAAAGTCACCCCTAAGAATAATATCCAGTTAGTCTCTAAGCTGTCGCTAAAAGCGCAAACCCTGCCTGAGCGTCTGTATCAAGGTGAAAAAGTTAAATTTACAGCTCGTCTTCTCAGTGACGGCGAGCCGCTTATTATCGACAGCATTCTGACTCATGTGAATTTAAAAGTTGTCATGACACGCTATCTTGAGGAGCAGGGGGCCAAGGATTCTAAGGTGACACCTATTCCCATCGTTATCGGTGAGTTTTTTGATAATGGTGCAGGGCTCGATGAGCGTTCTGGTGATGGTGTCTTTACTGTTGAACTTCCTATCACCATAGAGCCGGGCAAGTATAATGTCCGAATTACCACAGGTAATGGTGTATTTCTTCGGGCGCTAGAGCAAGAGGTGTTTGTCTATCCGACACCGTTTGTCACTCGCTTTATACAAGGTGATGAAAACTCTCCTCACCAACTATTACTGCGTGGTGAAGCAGCCACTATCGAGGCCGGCAGTTTGGCTACATCAATAGAGTTGATATCTCCTAGCGAGAGTGAGCAGGTTGTGCAAGCTCAAGCGGGTGGCAGTGAGATGGAAGTGACGTCACTGTTTACCGATCTTAATGAAGTTGGCACCTATCATTGGTCTGGGCATGTTTATGCCGATGAGGCGGTGACAGAGCGAGAGCTCGTCTTTGATTTACCTAGTCGCTCATTTAGTGTGGTGGGAGCGATTGACCTGAACAAAGCACAAGAATTGCAAGAGGCAGCTCGAGAAGCGAAGAAGAAAGCGCAGCAAGAAGCGCAAATCGCGCAACATCGAGCAGAGGTAAAACAGCGTGCGCTTATTGCGATTGTTGTTGGTAATACGGTATTGCTGCTGGTGGGAGCGTTGGTGTGGTGGATTGTCAGACGAAAGCGGGCAATACGTGCGGTAACCCCCGAAATGCAGTTGAAGATGCCAAGCTAACCGGTAAGGGCGCGCTGCGGTCTACTTCGTGGTGTATGGAACAAAAAATGCCAACCGTATGGTTGGCATTTTATTAGGAGAATAAAAATAGGCTAATCTCTATCTTCAACTAAATCTCTATCTTCAACTTCCTCTCTATCGCTGTTTATGCCACTTCCTCCATGGCTGGATAGACTGGCTTTGCTGCGAGTTCCTCTGATGAGAAGTCATCGACATTAATGGTATAGAGACGATGGGCTTCCGCCGTTTTTAATACCATCGCTTCGTCTTGACCAATAATGCCTTTCTCTAATCCAATTTCGGCGACATGGTCAAGATTGGTGAATGGACGGCGTTGACCTATTTCTTTACAGATCTTATTGAAAATAGGTTCTGCTTTTAATACCATTTCTAAAGCAAGCTCAATACGACCTGCAGGGTTAAACTCCGTCGGCTCTAAGTATTGACCGCGGCCAAGGCGACTGCGCGCACCACAAGGCGTTTGAAGGATTCGCGCTACTTGGCTATCGAGTTTATCCGATGGTGCGACTCTCACAGTGCCAAACGGTAAAACCACAACGCGTAACAATCGACCAATGGTCTTATTAGGGAAGTTGGTTAAAAAGTCATCCAAAGCTTGTTCGGTTTGTTTCAAACTATCTTGCAGGCCCCAGTGCATCAGCGGCAGATCTTCACTTTGACGACCTTCGTTATCAAAGCGTTTAAGTGCAGCAGTACTCAAATACAATTGGCTTAAAATATCACCAAGACGAGCAGAGAGACGTTCTTTACGTTTTAGTGAACCACCTAGCACTGCCATCGAGACGTCTGACAATAAGGCGAGGTTAGCACTGTAACGATTAAGCTGTTGATAGTATCGCTTTGTCGCATCTTTATGAGGCGCATCTGAGCCGCGACCATCGGTAATACCTAACCACAAGCTGCGAATGAAGTTACTAATGGCAAATGACACGTGACCTGCTAGCGCCTTATCAAAGTCTGAGACGGCGCTGCCCTGTGTTGAGTAGGCGGCTTCCATTTCTTTTAGGACGTAAGGGTGACAACGAATCGCACCTTGCCCGTAAATGATCATTGAACGTGTCAGGATATTCGCGCCTTCAACGGTAATCGCAATAGGTGCACCTTGGTAGCCTCGTGCCAGGAAGTTTGATGGACCAAGACAGACGCCTTTACCGCCAACAATGTCCATTGCATCGATAATGGCGCGCTGACCTCTGTGCGTACAGTGATACTTAACAATGGCAGAAATCACCGAAGGCTTCTCTCCCAAATCGATACCTGTGACCGTTAGGCTGCTTGCCGCGTCCATCACGTAAGCATTACCAGCAATACGTGCCAATGGCTCTTCAATCCCTTCCATATGGCCGATAGGCTGTTTAAATTGACGACGGATGCGTGCGTAGGCCCCTGTCGCTAATGCTGCTGTTTTTATGCCACCTGTGGAGTTTGAAGGCAGGGTAATCCCCCGTCCTACTGACAGACACTCAACTAACATGCGCCAGCCTTGACCGGCCATTTTAGGTCCACCAATGATGAAATCGAGAGGAACGAAAAGAGACTGCGCTTTAGTCGGGCCATTTTGGAACGGCAAGTTTAATGGGAAATGACGATTACCGATTTCCACACCTTTAAGGTCAGTGGGGATCAGCGCACAAGTAATACCGAGGTCGGTTTTGTCTCCAAGTAGACCATCGGGATCTTGAAGTTTAAAAGCTAGTCCCAGAACCGTTGCGACTGGTGCTAACGTGATATATCGCTTATTCCAGGTGAGGTTCATCCCTAATACTTCTTTGCCTTCCCATTTTCCTTTACAGACTACGCCAAAGTCAGGGATGGATCCCGCATCAGAGCCAGCCTCTGGACTGGTTAATGCAAAGCATGGAATTTCTTTACCCACCGCTAAGCGAGGTAAGTAATAATCTTTTTGCTCTTCGGTACCATAATGCTGTAATAACTCACCTGGACCCAGTGAATTTGGGACACCAACGGTAGAGGATAGGACGCTAGATACACCGGTTAGTTTTTGTAGTACCAGTGATTGAGCGTAAGCGGAAAACTCTAACCCACCGTATTGTTTCTTAATGATCATGGCGAAAAATTTATGATCTTTTAGGTATTGCCAAACTTCAGCAGGAAGATCGGCAAGTTCGTGAGTGACTTGATAGTCGTTGACCATCGCACAGACTTCGTTGACTGGCCCATCTAAAAAATCTTGCTCTTCTTGGCTAAGTTTAGGGGCGCTGATGTGTTGCAGCGTTTGCCAATTTGGTTTGCCTTTGAACAACTCGGCTTCCCACCATACCGTACCGGCATCGAGTGCTTCTTTTTCTGTTTGAGACATAGCTGGTAGCACTTTCTTAAAAAGTGCGAGTGCTTTTTCTGATACCAGTGTTTGACGTATAGCAGGAACACAAGTCACCGCGATGAGTAGCACATAGACACTCCAAGCAATAAAGCCAAAAGTGCCAAGTAGTGTTCCTATTGCCAAAGCTGCAGAAACAAGTAAAAGAGATTTTGCTAACGATGCACGTTGATAAAAGCTAACGCCAACCGCTCCGAGCAATATGACAGTAGAGAGCAAGATGTCCATGATGGTTCCTTTATCTGGGTATTGTTATTGGGTTTTTGTTATTGGGTCTATAACGCCTCTTCATGAGCAAAAATAGCAAAGGTAGGAGGTCGTACCAGTTGCTATTGTAAACTAATTATTGCAAAAATGTAAAACTTGAAGGTGTTTGCTATCACAGAATAAAGAGATGGTGAGTGTGGCTTGGGGAACCTTTGACTGAATTCAGAGAAAAAATTGATGATGTGGAGCCGATTGAACTGTGATGACTATCGACAGTCTCTCTGATTTATAGGTACACTCAAGTTAATCGATAACAACCGAACATATCGGTGAAACAAAGAGAAGAACCCTATGTACCAAGATCTGATTAAAAGTGAATTAAGCGAAGCTGCAGATGTCTTGAACGCGTTTTTAAGCGATGACGATAACATCGCAAAAATTGAAGCCGCAGCAAAAATGATAGCGGCATCATTTAAGCAAGACGGTAAAGTTTTATCTTGCGGTAATGGCGGTTCTCATTGTGATGCTATGCATTTTGCGGAAGAACTGACAGGACGCTATCGTGAAAATCGTCCAGGTTATGCTGGTATTGCTATTTCAGACGTAAGTCACCTTTCTTGCGTAAGTAACGACTTTGGGTATGAGTATGTCTTTTCGCGTTATGTTGAAGCGGTAGGCCGCAAAGGTGATGTCCTGTTTGGTCTGTCTACATCCGGTAATTCTGGTAATATTCTTAAAGCGATTGAAGCGGCAAAAGAGAAAGGCATGACAACCATTGCCTTAACCGGTAAAGATGGTGGCAAAATGGCTGGACTCGCTGATATTGAAATCCGAGTACCACATTTTGGTTATGCCGATCGTATTCAAGAGATTCACATTAAGATTATTCATATCATCATTCAGTTGATTGAAAAGGAAATGGAATAGTCGTTGCGTCGTATTTTAGAGCTGCGAGCTGTAGAACAATAGGTTATGGAGAATAAGGAACGTAATGTGTGAATTGCTTGGCATGAGCGCCAATGTGCCAACGGACATCTGTTTTAGCTTTACTGGTTTGATTCAGCGAGGTGGGAATACAGGTCCTCATAAGGATGGATGGGGAATTACTTTCTATGAAGGGAAGGGCTTTAGAACGTTTAAAGACCCAAACCAGAGTTGTGATTCGCAGATAGCGGAGTTAGTGCAAAGTTATCCAATAAAAAGCCGAGCGGTGGTGAGCCATATTCGTCAAGCAAACCGTGGTCAGGTGAACCTAGAGAATACTCACCCATTTACTCGGGAGTTGTGGGGACGCTATTGGACATTTGCGCACAATGGTCAACTGAGTGATTACCAAAGTTTGAGAACAGGGCGTCATCGACCTGTCGGTGAAACGGACAGTGAACTGTCGTTTTGCTGGTTGCTCAGTAAATTGGAAGATCGCTTTCCTGAGCCTCCGCAAGACATGATGGCCATGTTCGCTTATGTGGCAGAATGTTGCGATGAACTGCGCCAGTTTGGTGTCTATAACATGATGCTGAGTGATGGTGAGTTTGTTATGACATTTTGTACTAATCACCTATATTGGATCACCCGTAAAGCGCCATTTGGAAAAGCGACGTTATTGGATGAAGATGTCACCATTAACTTTCAGGTGGAAACCACACCTAATGATGTTGTCTCAGTGATAGCAACTCAGCCATTAACCGGTAATGAAACTTGGCATCGAATGAAGCCAGGTGAGTTTAATCTGTTTCATTTTGGTGAGTTGGTATTGAGCAATTCTGAGCAATTGAAGGATGTTCCGTACGCGGCAGCAAAACCCGCGAGTCAGGCTCCGACGGAGCCGCTATAGCGCAAGTTATATTAGATGCGACGTTCATTATTTTCTTAAAAATAGTGGAAGAATTAAAAAAGCGAGTGTTAAAAACACTCGCTTTTTTGTATCTGCATCTTGCTAGTTAAAGCCGTGCTTTGTTATTGATCAGCGTAACCTTGAACACCAAGTTCTTTGCCATCAAGTATCGCTTTACTGCCATCCATAGACAGGCGATCCTCAACGAACCATTTCACCACCAATGGGTAGATTTGGTGTTCTTGGGTTTGAATTCGTTGTTCTAAAATTTCCACTGTGTCGTTATCAAATACTGGAACTTTAGCCTGCAAAATGATTGGGCCGCCATCAAGTTTCTCGGTGACAAAGTGGATGCTAGTACCATGATGCTCATCGCAGTTATCAATGGCGCGTTGATGCGTATTGAGACCTGGATATTTTGGTAATAGTGAAGGATGAATATTGATCATTCTCCCCATATAGTGGCGAACAAATTCACCACTCAAAATACGCATGTAACCAGCGAGTACCAATAAATCAGGATTATGCACGTCAATGCGTCGCATAAGCTCGGCATCGAAGGCTTCTCGTGATTCACTGGCTTTTGGATCAAGGAACTCAGCTTCGGCACCGGCTTTTCTTGCCCGCTCTAAAGCAAAGGCTGATTCTTTATTCGAGAATACAGCGCGCACTTTTGCGTTGGTGATCGACGTTTCACAAGCATCAATAATCGCTTGTAAATTCGTGCCATTCCCTGAAACTAAAACAACGATATTCTTCATGAATTACTTGATCTCTACTTGCTCTTCACCAGCTTCGGCAGTTGCGATCTCACCAATAACCCAAGCGTTTTCACCTTCAGCTTGTAGCAAAGCTACTGCAGCGTCAGCTTGTTCTTTTGGAAGAGCGACAACAAGACCTACGCCACAGTTAAATGTACGGTACATTTCAAATGTTTCGACATTGCCTTTCTCTTGTAGCCAGTTGAAGATAGCAGGCCATTCCCAACTCTTACCGTCGATAACCGCTTTAGTCCCTTCAGGAAGTACGCGAGGGATGTTTTCCCAGAAGCCGCCGCCAGTGATGTGAGAAATAGCATGAATGTCATGCTCTGCGATCATTTTCAATGCCGATTTGATATAGATTTTTGTTGGTTCTAGTAGGTGCTCGCCAATGGTGCGCTCACCTAGAATTTCATTTTTGTCTGCGCCAGATACTTCAAGCACTTTGCGGATCAAAGAGTAGCCATTTGAATGCGGGCCACTTGAACCTACAGCAATGAGTGCATCACCTGCCGCCACTTTTGTGCCGTCGATGATGTCTGCTTTTTCTACGACACCAACACAGAAGCCAGCAACATCGTAGTCATCACCTTCATACATGCCAGGCATTTCAGCAGTTTCACCACCAATCAGTGCACAACCTGCTTGAACACAGCCTTCAGCAATACCAGAAACAACGTCTGCTGCAGTATCAACGTCCAGTTTACCTGTCGCGTAGTAATCTAAGAAAAATAGTGGCTCACCACCTTGAACGATAAGATCGTTCACGCACATTGCGACTAAGTCGATACCAATGGTGTCGTGTTTTTTCAGGTCTAGTGCCAGGCGAAGTTTGGTGCCTACACCATCAGTGCCGGAAACCAATACAGGCTCTTTGTATTTAGTTGGCAGCTCACATAAAGCACCAAATCCACCGATGCCTCCCATTACTTCAGGGCGACGAGTGCGCTTAACTGCGCCTTTAATACGGTCAACTAACGCGTTACCTGCATCAATGTCTACACCAGCGTCTTTATAGCTTAGGGAAGTGTTGTTTCCGCTCACGGGACAGTCCTCGATAAATAATTGGAAGTGAAAAGCGGCGCTATTCTAACAGGGCTTTACGCAAAAAGGAAAACGTTTGCGTAAGAAAATTTAAACTATTTTTTAAGGCATGGTTTAACAAGAATAAGCAGGATTAGATCAAACTTTTCCGTGGAAAGTTACCGTTAATGGTGAAACTCACCTGAAATAAGCCAATAAAGCATGTATAATTTTGGCGTTTTGTAAAAATTGCCGGAGTTGGACATGAAAGTTGTTGAAGTTAAACACCCACTTGTTAAGCACAAACTTGGTTTGATGCGCGAAGGGGACATCAGCACAAAGCGTTTTCGTGAGCTTGCGACTGAAGTTGGTAGCTTGCTGACTTATGAAGCAACAGCAGATTTTGAGACTGAAAAAGTCACAATTGAAGGTTGGAATGGTCCAGTGGAAGTGGATCAGATTAAGGGTAAAAAAGTCACAGTTGTTCCAATTCTTCGTGCTGGTCTAGGCATGATGGATGGCGTTCTTGAGCATATGCCAAGTGCACGTATTAGTGTTGTTGGTGTTTACCGTGATGAAGAAACACTTGAGCCAGTGCCTTACTTTAACAAACTAGCATCAAACATGGACGAGCGTATTGCACTAGTTGTTGACCCAATGCTAGCAACGGGCGGTTCAATGATCGCCACTATCGACCTTCTTAAAGAGAAAGGTTGTAAGTCGATTAAAGTACTTGTACTCGTTGCAGCGCCGGAAGGTATTGAAGCGCTGGAGAAAGCGCACCCTGAAGTGGAGCTTTACACTGCTGCTATCGATGAATGCTTGAACGACAAAGGTTACATTGTTCCGGGTCTTGGTGACGCGGGTGATAAAATCTTCGGTACACTGTAATTCCGGTCGGCGATAATTTAAGTCATTCTTTGCTTAGATTACGATTGAATTGGTGATTAAAAAGGCTGACATTACGTCAGCCTTTTTTTGTCGATAGCGTTTTAGTCTTCCATTTGTGCGTTATCAACAACTTTGTTTTCACCTAGGTCATGAGGGAGAACAAGGTTCAAGATAATCGCGACGATACCGCATAAGCTCACGCCTTGAAGGCTGAAATCGCCAATACCGAAAGCCATACCACCAATACCGAATACTAAAGTTATTGCGACAATCACAAGGTTGCGAGACTTATGAAGATCAACATTATTCTTAATCAGTGTATTGAGACCAACCGTTGCGATTGACCCAAACAGCAAGATCATTATGCCGCCCATAACTGGGACTGGGATGGTTTGTAGCACTGCGCCGAGTTTTCCAACCAGCGCAAGTACAATTGCCGTTACCGCAGCCCACGTCATAATGACAGGGTTGAATGCTTTAGTGAGCATTACTGCACCAGTCACTTCGCTATAGGTGGTGTTAGGTGGCGCGCCCATCATTGATGCTGCGATTGTTGCTACCCCGTCACCGGCAATAGTGCGGTGTAAACCTGGTTTTTTAAGGTAATCTTTCCCAGTTACATTGGAAATAGCCAGCATATCACCGACGTGCTCTACTGCAGGAGCAATAGCTACTGGCAGCATAAACAGGATGGCATTGATGTTGAATTCAGGCGCGGTAAAGTTAGGAAGGGATAACCACGCGGCTTGAACTACAGGGCTAAAATCAACCACGCCAAAAATAAGGCTGGTGATGTAACCCGCTAGGATACCGCTCACGATAGGAAGTAATTTAAGGAAGCCTTTAGAAAAAACACTCACGCCCACGGTCACTAGCAGTGAAACTGCAGAGATCCACAGCGATGCATCAGCTGCGATAAGCTGAACGCTACCATCACTGGTTTTACCCAGCGCCATATTAACAGCAACAGGTGCAAGGCCAAGACCGATCACCATAATGACTGGACCAACGACCACTGGAGGCAGTAGTTTATGAATGATCGCGACGCCGCGCACTTTGATGAGTACGCCCATTAACACATAAACAACGCCGGCTGCCATTAGGCCACCCATGGTCGCCCCAACGCCCCACGTCTGAATACCAAACATGATTGGAGCAATGAACGCAAAAGAAGAAGCTAGGAAAATGGGTACGCTGCGTCTAGTTATCAGTTGGAAAAGGAGAGTACCAACACCGGCGCCAAATAGCGCAACGTTAGGGTCAAGTCCTGTCAGCAACGGGACCAGAACTAAGGAACCAAATGCGACGAACAGCATTTGCGAACCCTGAAGAATCGTTTTCATTATTTAATATTCCAAGCAAGTCATAGGCACACCCAACCGTTGTCAGGCAAATTCGCGCGATAGTATCACTTTGTAATCGATTACTTAATGATCTTGGTAAATAAATCCGTTTTATTGTTACAAATATCGCAATACTTGCTTCGCTATTCTATTTGTGAGTACTCAGATCGCCTTATGCTTGGATAATTTAACCAAACCTTGAAGCAGTCTGCTTGCTCCTGTCCTCATGTTTGCTTATTATTCCGACTTATATCTTTGTTATTTAGGATTCCTATGCGTTATTTTGCTTGGCTGTTGGTTGGACTATGTTCGTTACCAGCGTATGCGTTGACTAAAGTTGATATTTACTCAACTCAAATTGCGGTGAATACGGAAGAGCCAAACGCCGATGAAATTGCACGTCAGCAGGGAATGCTAGAGGTGCTCGTGCGTGCTAGTGGTGACGCGAGTGTCGCCTCAAACAGTGTCGTTAAAAAAGCACTGGGCCAGAGCTCGCGCTATATTTCTCAGTTGGGCTATACCCAAGTGGATGGTCAGCAAGCATTAAACATGAAGTTTAATAGCAATCAAATTGATGTGTTGTTGCAACAAGCTGAATTGGCATCTTGGCCAGCCGAGCGCAGTAACATTATGGTGTGGCTAGTTGAAGACAGTGGATACGATCGTAACATCACGTGGGAGCATAGCAACTCTGCGATGGCGACTCAGCTACGTATAGAGGCGAAAAAGCGCGGTTTACCATTAACGTTTCCTGTCGGGGACTTTGATGATATGACCGGTATCCAGTCGACTGACTTATGGGGCGGCTTTGTTGGAACAATAGGGCAGGCGACGATGCGTTACCCTGTTGATGCCGTGATGGTGATCAAAGCGGATGGTCGCCAGCTACGTTGGTCTTTATATGATCAATCTCCTGCTAGTATGGGTAAAACTCAGATTGCTCCTATTACTGGTGGCGCATCTGGAGAGCAAGCGGCTCAAAGCTTAATTGCTCAAGTGAGTGATTACTATGCATCGAAAAATACCTCAGTAGTCAGTGGTGATAGTGCGGGTACTATTACCGTCGCCTTTAATGGTCTAGTGAATGCCGATGCTTTCTTTACTTTAGAGCGCGCGTTAGGGCGACTTGCCTCTACGGCTCGTGTCGATGTGGCAGAAATTCGTGGCAATAATGTTATCGTCCGTGTGGCGTTATTAGGTTCTATCGACTCTTTTGAGCAAGAAGTGCTTAAGCTTGGTTTAGTTAACAAGGTTGAAGTAGTTGAAGAGGTGGCTGAAGAGGTACCTGAAGCCGTTGAACCGAAGCAACTGCCAGAGACTTCAGCATTGGTATCAGCGGAAGAGACGCAGCAAACCCCTAATGAAGCGGGTGCAAATGTTTCTGATGTTACTGTATCTGATGGCTTAGAGTCGTCTGCAACCGACTCTTCGGCAGAGACCGCTAGCGATGATAAAACAGCGTCGGGGCTAATCTCAAAACCTAAGCTTGTATTTGAGTGGTTGTACTAACGTCGTGTTAGTCACATCAATGACAGACTGCAAATAATAAAAAAGGAGGCTCAGCCTCCTTTTTTATTGGCTATTGTTTCTTTTCAAAGGTTTCTTTTTCTTTTTTCTCAACACTGGATAAGCGCGGTAGTTTGAGTCCCATCTCTTTCCCTTTGACTCTTGCATAAAGTGTGTTGCCAATGAAGGTCAATGTTGTGAGCAGCAACTCTATAGCCGCTAACCAACGTTCACCTTCATCGGTGTACAACAAAGTAAAGGCGTGTAAGAAATAGAGCATGAGCATGAAGTTAGCCCATGCATGCGTATAAGGTTTACCAGCAATGATACCGGGTAAAGGCAGCAGTAGTGGAATCGCCCATGCGACGGTAATGGCAAGCGCATTAACGTGCGGGTGAGGCGAAAGGGTGCTGTGCCATAAAATGACCCATGTGAGTAACGCTAAGTTGCTAAACAGAGCAAAGTAGCGAACGTAGTGAACTTTTGGTTGCAATCGTGTCATGTCCATTATGATTGTTTTAGTTGTTGTGCCATAGTCGCCAAACGCTTGCCGAGTGCGAGCGAGAGCGTGGCTTCTTCTGCTGTCAATTGGTTGCTGTCATTGGCAACATGAGAGGCGCCGTATGGGGTGCCGCCAGAGGTAGTGGTGTGGAGTAAAGGCTCGCTGTAGGGGATCCCCATGACGAGCATGCCATGGTGCAACAATGGCAGTAGCATTGACTGCTGCACGGTTTCTTGCCCGCCGTGTAAGCTGGATGACGAAGTAAATACACAGGCAGGTTTATCAATAAGTGAACCACTGATCCACAAGCTCGAGGTTTGATCCCAAAAGTGTTTCAATGGTGCGGCCATGTTACCAAACCAGACTGGACTTCCCATCGCCAGACCGTCGCATTGCTTCAAGTCATTGAGTGTTGCGAAGGCGTCACTAGCTTCACTTTGGGTGGTGTTGAGTTCTTCAACCGTTCTTAATATCGCCTCACAGCCAGCGACACTCTCCACTCCTCTCGCGATCGCGCGGGCTAAGTGGCGAGTGCTACCGTGTCGGCTGTAGTACAGCACTAAAATACGGCAAGGCACTATATAATCTCAAGCACTTGCTCTGGTGGACGTCCGTGTTTGGCTTTGCCATTGCTCACGACAATTGGACGTTCAATAAGTTTTGGGTTTTCAAACATTGCTTGAAATAATTGCTCATCAGTGATTGTTGTATCGGCTAGATTGAGTGATTTATAAAGATCTTCTTTGGTTCTCATCATGGCACGAACACTGTCTAGCTCAAGCTGTTTAAACAGTGTCTTTAGCTCGCTGACACTAGGTGGCGTATCGAGGTATTTCACGACATCGGCTTGAATGCCTTTCTCTTCCAGTAGCGCTAACGTTTGGCGGCTTTTAGAACAGCGAGGGTTGTGAAAAATAGTGACTGACATGTAGATTCCTTTTTATTGTAGTGCCATAAAACGGTCTCGTTGAACCAGTAACTGGTCTATTCGAGCGTCATAGCGGGCTTGTTTTAAACTTCCTAACTCGGCAATTTGGCTAGCCTGTGAGTAGAGCTGTATCGCCTTATCCCATTGCGCATTGAGTGCCATAATTTCGCCACGCGCCGCCAAATCACCATCACTATTACTCAATTTAATATGAGCTTCAGAGAGTAAGTGCCAACCATTGGTATCATCGGGGTGATCATGGGTATAGCGCTGTAATACTTGAACGGTTTGGTCTAATTGGTCACTTTCTAGTAATGCATTGGCATAGTTGAGAGTAATAACCGGGTTATTGGGTTTGGTCTTTAAGGCTTTTTGCATCAGCTGCACCGACTTCTCAGGCTTACCTTGTGCAATATAAAGATCGGAAGCGGCATCAAGATAGAAGTTATCGTTTGGTCTTGATTTAAGCAGTTTTGTTAAAATCGCTTCGGACTTATCGAGCTGATTATTATCTAAATAAACGAGTGCTTTACCGTACTCAAAAGAGTCTTTAATGGCAGGGTCAGCTTTCTTTGCTGTGCGCTCGAACCAATCTAATGCAGCACTTTGTTTTATGTTGGCGTAGCGGGCTACAACCCTTGCTCTTGCTAGGTGATAATCAATAGAAGGCAATACACGCAATGGTGGATAGTTTTGCGCACGTGCTCGAGTATCGGTAATACGATCTTCGGGTAATGGGTGAGTCAGTAGCATGGGTGGCGGTTTGCTGGCATAGCGATAGTCATCAGCAAGTCGGCCAAAGAAACGAGGCATGTCATTCACATCAAATTTAGCCCGAGCCAACGTCGCGATGCCAAAACGGTCTGCTTCTTTTTCATTACTTCGCGTGTAGTTAATGGACGCTTGCATTGATCCTGCGGTCGTTGCTGTTAGCGCCGCCATACCAGCTTGAGGAGAGGCAATCGCCAGTAGTAATGACCCTACGAGCGCTGCGACCGTAGCGGGTGAGCGTCGTGCTTCGTCTTCCATTCTACGCGCGAGGTGTCGTTGAGTGACGTGGGCAATTTCGTGCGCCATAACAGAGGCAAGTTCGCTTTCCGTGTGGGCGTGAAGAAATAAGCCAGTATGTAAGGCGACATGACCACCAAAAAAGGCGAAGGCGTTAATGTTGCGGTCACGAATCATAAAAAAGGTGAACGGTGTTTTCACATCATTGGCACTGGATACCAACCGATGACCAATAGAGTCAACATACTCATTCATAACGGGATCGTTGACGATTGGCGAGCTTGCTCTCAGCATTCGCATATAGGCGTCACCATAGATGATTTCTTGATCTATGGTTAATGTGGCGCCTGCAGCCGTACCAATTTCAGGCAGATCCGCCTCTGCATACGTGACTTGCGGCACACCTAGAGCTGTCGCTACACATAGGCAAACTAAAGAACGAGCGCGTTTTAACATACTGATTCAAGTAACTCCTGTGATTTGGTAGTTTTGACCATTAATGTTGAGCTTGGTTTCCTACCTTTCTCCATATCGCTGACATTTTTGCATATGGCTTACGGATAAGGAAGCACTTAACGCCGAAAGCCTGCCAGCCATGGCGTATTAGGTACACTGTTAAAGAAGATAAATGACCATTATTAAAATCTATGGCTTGTAACATATGCACTCTGAGACAGAAATGAAAAGCAATGTACAATAGCGCCGAATGTTTAAGATGTTACTATAGAGAGACCTAGCTCAAATTATTAAGAAATTACTGTCGATGCAAACCCTAGATCTTACGCAAGAGCGCTGCCCGATGTCACTTTTACGAGTGAAGCGTTGCTATAAACCTTTAGGGGGTGGGGAGTATTTACAGGTTCAATTAACCGATGAGAGCTCGATAAAAGATATACTCAACTATCTTAAAGTCCAAAATGCCGACGTACATTGCCTTAGAGCAGGGAACGTCACTACACTTACGGTCAGTAAACAGGAAGATTAGTAGATGCTAGATATGATTCGTCGTTGGTACAAACGACGCTTTTCCGATCCAGAGGCAGTGAGCCTCGTTCTTATATTGCTATTTGGCTTTATTACCATCTACTTTTTTGGTTATTTGATCGCACCTCTACTTGTCGCTATCGTTCTGGCCTATTTACTGGAGTGGCCAGTGAGTCAGCTCTGTAGAATAGGGCTCCCAAGAACCGTATCGGTAGTCGGGGTCATTTTATTATTCATTAGCTTAATGTTGCTGGCTATTTTTGGGTTGGTGCCAACGATTTGGAACCAAGTGGGTAACCTAATTAACGACGTGCCTAACATGTATGCAGGGATGCAGAAATTTGTTGTCGAGATCCCTAAGCGCTACCCCGATCTTGCTGAAATTCACTTAGTCGAGTCGGTGATGACCAACCTTAAGAATAAGGTCTTGATGTTGGGTGAAAATGTGGTGAAAGGATCGCTTGCCTCATTAGTGAGTCTCGCAGCATTAGCCGTATATTTGATACTGGTTCCGCTATTGGTTTTCTTCTTATTGAAAGATAAAGAAGAAATGGTGGGAATGGCGAGTGGTGTGCTACCGCGTAATCGCCGCTTAGCGAATGAAGTTTGGGTTGAAATGAATCAGCAAATTTCAAACTATATCCGCGGTAAGGTACTAGAAATACTGATTGTTGGTAGTGTTAGTTACATCACTTTTGCAATTTTAGACTTACGTTATTCGGTGTTGTTGGCTGTGCTGGTCGGGTTCTCTGTGTTGATTCCGTACATTGGCGCCGCAGCGGTCACCGTACCTGTCGCCATTGTTGGGCTATTCCAGTGGGGGCTCACGCCACCGTTTTACTGGTTGTTGCTTGCTTATGGCATCATTCAAGCCTTAGACGGTAACGTTTTAGTTCCAGTGCTGTTCTCGGAAGCGGTTAATTTACACCCAGTGGCGATTATCGTTGCCGTTTTAGTCTTTGGTGGTTTGTGGGGGTTCTGGGGCGTATTCTTCGCAATACCACTGGCAACTTTGGTAAAAGCGGTTTGGAATGCACTGCCAAGTCATGAAGATCCCAGAGCGGCAACCTAAGATTTTTAAAACCGTCATGCCAGGTCACTTAGGGATATGATGGTTTATCTAAACACAAAAACGCCTCGCTATTGCGAGGCGTTTTTGTGTTTAGAGTGAGGTTTAACTAGGCGTTGTCTTTTAGGTAATCCAAAACAACTTCATGGTGAGTTTTGGTTTTGAACTTGTTAAATACATGCTCAATCACGCCATTTTCATCAATAAGGAAGCTAATGCGGTGCAGTCCATCGTAGACTTTACCCATGAACTTTTTCTCACCCCAGACGCCAAACTGGTCTGCCGCAATGTGCTCTTCGTCAGATAATAAGGTGAAATTAAGGTTATCACGCTCTATAAACTTACCTAAACGCTTTACTGGATCGATACTGGCGCCCAATACGACGACATTATGCTCAGCCAGCTGAGATTGAATATCACGCAAACCTTGCGCTTGCACTGTACAGCCAGGCGTCATTGCTTTTGGGTAAAAATAAAAGAGAATTTTTTTACCTTTAAAGTCGCCCAACGAGACTGTATTGCCGTCTTGGTCGAGAAGGCTAAAGTTTGGTGCTGGTGAGCCAGCCGTCAGCGTATTCATGTTGATTCCTTTGAAGTGATTATTTTTATAGGTAATTGACTTATAACTTATTGCTACTAATGAAGTTAAGAGATCCACGTACTGACAAGCTTTGGCACAGCGCATCAAACTCTTCTTGTAGCTGCATTAGGTTGCAGTTTTCTTCGACATTGGCGCTAAGTGCGATCTGGAACTGGTCAATATCTGTTCCAGCTCGCTCTTTAATAATGGTTTGCGCGCTTAATGAGGCAAGGCCAATATCTCGGTCTGCAAAAAACTGCGTAAATTTTTCGGTTAGACCGACACGGTCCTCTGATTCAACAAAGACTTCGACGGTATATTGGTTAGTGAGAAGATCATGCTTAGAGGTGCGCTTCATCATGGTGATGAGATCATGCTCTTGGCCAAGTAGCGGTAGCGTCGTTTCAACGCGAGTAATGTGACTGCTGTTGCCGGAGATCAGCATAATCAGGGTAAACTCATTGCCAAACATAGCAATGCGGCTATCGACGATATTACATCCTGACTGGGTGACAAGGTGTACCAATTCATTGCAAATCCCTGGGCGATCGGTACCAACGGCGGTAATGACTAAGTATTGATTCATAGCGAGACTTCTATTCCATGTTTGTTGATATGGTAGCACAACTCAAATTAAAGCTCTTGTGGTTGCTGTAACGAAAACCACGGATATTTTTTGTCGAAACCGTTTTCTAATGTCGTCTTAAATGTCGTTAAAGGAAGCTATCTTTGCCAACGTGACCTATGTACATTCGCTATATTAGGTTTTAGTCCCCTGAGATTACCTCGGTATAGAGAAGGAAACTAAGATATTCTGGTTAAATTTAACGATTGGTTGACACCGAGATTCACCAAAAGCGCATCTTATACGTGCCTCATATCTGAAATCTGTAATTAATCATTCACTTCTTTATGGGAACTGTTTTTAATCTCTTGTGTTTATCAATATCATTACAGTACCATGCAAGAAGTATCAATTTAGGGAGATAGCCATGTTTTCAGGAAGTATTGTTGCATTAATAACCCCATTCACTCCAGATGGTGAGGTGGATTTTGTTAGCTTGAAGAAGCTAGTGGATTTCCACGTTGACGCGGGTACTGACGGCATTGTTGCGGTTGGAACGACGGGTGAGTCTGCAACATTAACTGTAGAAGAACATGTCAAGGTTGTCGCTAAGACGGTTGAATTTGCCGCTGGACGAGTACCAATTATTGCTGGTACCGGAGCGAATGCTACACATGAAGCCATTACTTTTAGCCGATTGCTAAATAACGTGGGTATTGCAGGCTGTTTGAGTGTGACTCCATATTATAACAAGCCAACTCAAGAAGGTTTATATCAGCATTATAAAGCGATTGCTGAAGAGAGTGACATCCCACAAATTTTATACAACGTCCCTGGACGTACGGGTGTGGATCTATTGCCTGAAACGGTGGCGCGCCTGTCTAAGATTCCAGGTATTGTTGCATTAAAAGATGCGACGGGTGATTTATCACGAATTCAAAAACATCGTGAACTTTGTGGCGAAGATTTTATCTTACTAAGTGGAGATGACTCAACCGGGTTGGATTTCATCCAACAAGGTGGTAAAGGTGTTATCTCTGTGACCAATAATATCGCAGCAGCGGATATGGCGAAGATGATGGACCTTGCTTTAGAGGGTCGATTTGAAGAAGCGCATGAAATCAACGCGCGACTGATGACGCTGCATAAAAACTTGTTTGTTGAATCAAGCCCAATCCCAGTGAAGTGGGCAGCTCACAAAATGGGTTTGATTGAAGAAGGTGGTCTACGTTTGCCGCTGACTGAATTGTCAGAACAAGCTAAACCGATCGTTGCTCAGGCAATGTCGGAAGCTTGTATCTACTAAAATAGATTATGTAAGAGGAGCGCTATGCTCCTCTTTTAAGGGAGTCTCAATGAAATTTTCTCGTCAGCTAGCGGTCTCCTCGTTAGCTGTTATTGTATTAGCCGCTTGCTCCAGTGATCCTAACACTCGTCGTGAAGCCAAAGATGATTTCAACTATTTAGAAGCGCCAGAGCTTCGCAGTTGGCAATTAGCTGAAGACGCTACTCCGCAGTTTTACCCTAACTATGAAATCCCTGAGGGTGACTTTAAGGGTGGAATCGGGCGCGAAGTTGACATTCGACCGCCACAACAAGTACTGGAATTGATCCCTGGTGCCCGAGTTGAGCGTCAAGGTTCAGAAGTGACGTTATGGCTACTCAAGCAAGACGAAATGGACAAAGTATGGGCGACTGTCCAAAAAATGCTTACCGAGATCAAAGTCAAAGCGCTGGAAGAAACTGATGACCGAATTGAAACGGATTGGGTAACTTGGGTTTCTGAAGATGAAGATGTTGAAATTGGTAGCCGTTACGAAATCACCCGCTTTGAAGCTAACCGTCGCTTTGGTTTTAAAATGGTGTTGATCGACTGGCGAGAAGCGAACACAGTTAAACCAGTAACCCGCACTAATGAAGAGCGTTATAACACCTTGATGACCAATTTGGTCACAGCACGTTATGATCGTGATTTAAGAGAAGAAGCGGCACTTAAAGCTCAGCAACTGGTAAAATCAATCCCAATCAGTATGGGAACAGACCGTAGCGGCTTGCCTGTCATTATTGCACGTACCCCATATAACGTAATGTGGCAAGAAGTCCCAGAGCTATTGCCTAGAATGGGCTTTACTATTGATTCACGTAACCAGTCTCAGGGGACAGCTAAGGCTAAGTACGCCTCACCAGATGATGAGTTTTGGAATGATGTCGGTTTGAAGCCTATCGACTTAGAGCCAGGGGAATACACCTTCCTGTTTGGTGATCTTGGTAACCGTACGTCAATCAATGTTACGGACAAAGATGGTAAACCTGTCAACGAGAGCTTATTACGCTCGTTGGAGCCGTTAATCTCGACGGTGATAAAACAGGGTAAAGAGAGCCAATAAGTAAAAAAGGACCGTTATGGTCCTTTTTACTTTTTATCATGCTTTCCGTATTTTTCTTTGTCGAGCTCGTTCAGTCTATCGAGCTCATATTTTCTTTTCTTTGCAGCATTCTTTTGGTTATCGAACTTCATGTTAGCGGTGTATTTTAAAGCGGCAATGTTGCCAAATACGACCGCTAAAACCACGATGATGATCACCCAAGGGTTAAATAGCCACTCAATCATAATTCGTTCTCAAAGGCTGATGTTAGTGATGTATTGATTGTAGATGGTATTGAGCTCAGAAAGTATGGTATCTCGTCCCAAAATTTCAGATTGCTCGATGAGCGCACTTAGCTGCTCAAGTGTTAGTTTGCTCATGTTGTCTTGCGAAGCTTGGCGATGGCTGATGTGCCAAGGTTCAAAAGCGACACCACCGATAAGGCTATCTTGGTAGGGGAAAAAGAAACCATGCGTTGAAAGGTTGTCTTTCAGCCATTGGTAGAAAGCGTGTTGATGCCCATCTAAATACTCCCAAGGCTCCAATTGCAGTGTGGTTTGTTCTGGAAGTAGATTGCCCGCGTAGACGTCGAAATCGGTCCCCCAGTGATGGCGACTGGCCCCGGGGAGCGCGCTCCATTTTAAAATTGCAAATACCTTTTCTTTTTCTGTCAGTTGCTCCGTGATAAGTGGCAACCCGTGGTCGTCAAGTATCGGCCGTGTGCCATTCATTTTATTGTTCCAAATGACCAGCTGTCGTTGGAAATTGCGATAGCCACTGGCAATGAACAGGTCAAAGCCAGCGGAGGATGCCGCTTGTATCAACTGTGACATGTCCTTATGAACATGTGGGTGGACTTGAAATAAGCGTTGAGCGACCTTCAAATCGATCAGTTTGCTGTCATCGAGTCCTACAAGCGACTTATTTATCATGTCTATTGACCGAGTAAGTTGATCAGAGTGTGCTCATACATATCAGTAAGCTTTTCAAGATCGCTCACGTTAACACACTCGTTTACTTTATGAATGGTCGCGTTCACAGGACCAAGCTCAACGACTTGCGTGCCCATCTTGGCAATAAAGCGACCATCAGAGGTTCCACCAGTGGTAAGAAGCTCTGGCTTTTGCTCATTAACAGTGGCGACCGCATCGACGACGGCTGTGAGCAAATCACCGGTATCCGTTAGGAAAGGGTGACCGCTGAGAGTCCATTGCAAATCATACTCTAGGCCATGTAAGTCGAGTGTGGAATGGACACGTTTCTTAATGTCTTCATCGGTTAATTCGGTACTAAAGCGGAAGTTGAATTGAACATTAAACTCGCCAGGAATGACGTTACTTGCCCCTGTGCCGGCATGCAGGTTTGGAATTTGAAAGCTCGTTGGTGGAAAGTACTGGTTGCCTTCATCCCATTTGGTTGCCGCTAGCTCGGCTAATGCGGTGAGGGATTGATGGATTGGGTTACGCGCCAATTGAGGGTACGCAACGTGACCTTGGATACCTTTGACGCATAGATCGCCAGTAATGGAGCCTCTGCGACCATTTTTAACCACGTCTCCGACATGTTCGGTGCTGGAAGGTTCACCCACGATACACATATCGATGAGTTCATTGCGCGCCATTAAGGTGTCGACCACTCGGGTGGTGCCGTTGATAAAAGGGCCTTCTTCATCAGAAGTGATCAAGAACGCGATGGAGCCAGAGTGATCAGGGTTGTTTTTGATGAAGCGTTCAACGGCAACGATCATGCAAGCCAGTGAGCCTTTCATGTCTGCCGCACCGCGGCCATGTAAGTGACCGTCAATGACGGTTGGCTCAAATGGAGGGGTGTGCCAAAGATCGAGAGACCCTGCGGGCACAACATCGGTGTGACCGGCAAACGCAAAGAGTGGCGTGGCGGTTCCACGGCGAGCCCAGAAGTTAGTGGTATCTTCAAATACCATAATTTCAATTTCGAATCCCAGCGCTTTAAGGCGCTCTATCATTACCTTTTGGCAATCGGCATCTTCGGGTGTTACTGATTGGCGGCTAATTAAGTCTTTTGCTAGTGCCAAAACGGGGCTGTCTGTCATCCTTGAGGATCCTTGTCTCTTATTTTTTAAACGGTGTTATCGGAACTCGTCACAGATTCCGATGTGGTTATAGATTGAAAATTTGTTGGTACTGTTCTGCTTTAAAGCCAACGTGAAGCTGATCCTCAACTTTGAGGATTGGGCGTTTAATCATGGCTGGATGCTCAACAAGCAGAGCGACAACATTACTTTCATTCAATTGTTCTTTTTGTTCAGGTGATAATTGACGGTACGTGGTTCCACGCTTGTTGAGTACGAGTTCCCAGCCGAGTTGCTGACAAAACTGTTCAACCAATTCAGGAGTAATGCCTTGCTTACGATAGTCATGAAATTGGCATTCAATACTATTAGCTTCAAGCCATTTTTTGGCTTTTTTGATGGTGTCACAGTTTGGAATCCCAAACATTGTTGTCGACATAGTGGTGTCCTTTGAGCGCTGATGATCCCTCTTTAGATATGAGGGTTCTTGTTATGGGTGTTGTTCTTTGCATCCTATCAAGAAGTGTTGTGAGAGACAAAGCCTGTCGGTCTTTGTCGGGTTTTTGCCACTCGGTTTTTATGCCACTTTGATCAAGAATTGACGTAATTTGCTGCGAAGCTCTAAAGAGTCGTTACAAAATCAAGGTAATTGAAACAAAACCGATTATCGAGAAATTGATCAAGCGCAACACGATTGTGGTGAAATTCAATATATTGGTGAAGCACATAATTAGGAGGTGTCAATGGAACTGAGTCCTGTATTTGCACGTCGTCTCTATCTTGCCCTGCTCGTTGAGAGCCTAGACAGACCGAATGTGCCAAAACTGATTGAAAGAACGGGGTGGCCTCGTCGCACCATACAAGATGTAATTAAGGCGCTGCCCGGTATCGGTATTGAACTTATGTTTGTTCAAGATGGGCGCAGACACAATGATGGATATTACCAGTTGTCTGACTGGGGACCGTTTGATAGCCAATGGGTCGTACAGCGTAAAGTTGATATAGAATCAACCTTAGGTGTATAGCTGCAGCGGTAATCATTGAACGCGAATGAAATATTAAAAACGTGCGAGCGAATAAAAAATAAAGCCAAGGTCTAGACCTTGGCTTTATTTTTGGCAATGGTAAGCGCTCCCAAACAGCGTAACAGAAGTTTGGAAGTCGACTGGCGACAATAGGTAGACCGTGTTGGCACCTAGTTCGGCTGCATTGTTTTTAATGTCATTCATTGCGCCTCTTGCCATGGTACTGTTGAGTAAAAAGAGAAAGTTGTACCAATGACCTTCTGAACCGGTCACTTCGCCTTTCCACTGGCAATGTGAAGTATCTAGGTTTTGGTCTAATCTCAGTACCACGGATGCCGATTGTTGCGTGACCTTATGCGCAGGTGACGAGCACCCGGATAGAATGATAAGGCAGAGTAATGCCGCCGATATTTTATTGTTGTAGGTAGAAAACATACGCAGCAAAGCCTATCCAGCTAATCGTTAATAGCCCCCAAGGTAGCATCGAAGGGGGTTGTGTTGCTTGATGAGAAGTCGCGTCACCCTGCATTGTGTTATCGGATGTTGCGGGTTTTAGTTTCTCTCTTCGTTGTTTCTTCTGTGCTTTATCCGCTTGGCGTTTTTTCTCTTTTTGTTGTTTCTTGTAAAGAGCGATACCTTTTTCAATACCTTGTGCAACTAGACGTGTTTGTTCTTTGGTTTGACCAGGTTTTTGTGTGGATTTTGCAATTTTCATTGCCTCCTGCTGAGTTTCAGCTGATGGGATGGGTTGTTGATTTTTCATTGTTTATAAATACCAAGCGACTCGCAAATACGTTTTGTTTATTTTATCACAATGTCGCGCATGAGCTTGAATAGTCATACGTGGAACTCAATATTATGTGATATGAGACAAAGAGAGATAGACACATGCGCTATGCATTTGAGCAATACGACAAACATGGTTTCTTAAAAGCCCCTATTTGGTTATGGCTTGGGTGGTTTTTTCTTGTCCGAGCATGGGTGGTATTCGTCGTTGCTGGCGCTAGCCGTAATGAGGGAGTCACGATTTTAGAATACGTCTATCCTGATCAAAAGATGTTGTATATAGGGTTAGCAATGGGGTTGCCGATTGCCATTGCGATGTGGTTGATTAGCTTAAGGAAGCCCGAATCGACGTATATAAACGGATTGGTGAACTACTTAAAACCCATTTCTTTGATCGTGGTAGCAGGTCAGTTGATACACACCACGTATTTAGTCAATTTACAGCATTGGGGATTCAGTTGGACCAATGCGGTGACCTTAGTGCTACTGCTTTGGTTCGCCATTTATTTAGTCAACAGCCGTACTGTGGTAGATTGTTTGGCAACTCCAAACGATATCCGTTCGGTTACTGATCACAATCATAACTCTACTCACTAGTTAAAAATACACTGAGCAAAAATAGAGGACTTTTTATGTCATTACCACAAAGTGCCATTATCCCAGATGCGGAACCTTTCGCGCTGTATACGCAATTGAAAGTGAATCAAAATCCGCAACAAGTGCTCGCTGCATTACAAGCTTTACCAAAGCTGGTGGACGATCTCAATCAATCTCAACCTGACGCAGCACTGACGCTATCGCTAGCATTCAGCCACCAATTTTGGTCAGGGCTTGCTCAGTCAATGCCTGCTGAGTTGAAGCCGTTTCCTGAGTTAGGGGAAGGTGAGATCCATGCTCCCTCAACCGACGTTGATGTACTGATTCATTGTCATTCTAAGCGTCATGATTTGCATTTCTTTGTGCTGCGTAAACTGATGTTAGATATTTCAGCTGACGTTACGATTGTCGACGAGACTCAAGGGTTCCGATTCATGGACTCACGAGACATGACCGACTTCGTAGATGGCACCGAAAACCCTAAAGGTGAAAAGCGCGCAGAAGTCGCGATCATCAATCAGGGTGAATTGGCGGGCGGCAGTTATGTGATGGTTCAGCGTTTTGAACATAACCTTCCGGCTTGGAGCCGACTTAACGTTGCGGCACAAGAAAAAGTGATTGGTCGAACTAAGCCTGATTCAATTGAACTTGATGATGTCCCTGCTGCTTCTCACGTAGGGCGAGTAGACTTGAAAGAAGAAGGTGTAGGCTTAAAAATTGTTCGTCACAGCTTGCCATATGGTAGCGTAAGTGGCGCGCATGGTTTACTGTTTATTGCTTACTGTAATACTGTCCATAATTTTGATGCGATGCTTGAAAGTATGTACGGGGTAACAGACGGGAAAACCGACCAATTGTTGCGTTTTACTAAAGCGGTAACTGGCGCGTACTTCTTCGCTCCTTCTCAGGGTATGCTAGCCGAGTTAGCGGTTAAATAGTCATTCTTACCGTCTAACCGATCAATAAAGAGTTTCTTGCGGTTTTAGCAAGAAACTCGCATTGCTCATCCACTGGCCCGATTTACCTCCCTTAAGTTTTCCCTTTGCCTGCCGATATAAATGACAATCGTCTGTTTTGTGGATTGTTATGTCTATTACCGTTAATACCAATGTTAGTGCAATGATGGCGCAGAATCAGCTCCATAAGGCGACTGACGCCCTAAATCAGTCGTTAGAGCGATTGGCGTCGGGCAGTCGTATTAATAGCGCAAAAGATGATGCAGCAGGGCTACAGATTTCCAACCGTTTAGATGCACAGATCTCGGGTTTAAGTGTCGCGCAACGAAATGCCAATGATGGTATTTCCATCATGCAAACCGCGGAAGGGGCAATGAATGAAACGTCACAAATTCTTCAACGTATGCGTGACTTGTCCTTGCAGTCATCTAACGGCGCTAACTCTCCGGATGATCGACGTGCGCTACAAGAAGAGTTCACCGCGCTTAACGATGAGCTAAACCGTATTGCTGAAACCACCTCTTTTGGCGGCAGAAAGCTGCTCAACGGCCAGTTTGGTAGTACTTCTTTTCAAATTGGTGCGGGCTCTGGGGAGGCATTGCAGGTTGAACTTAAGAGTATGCGAACCGATCAACTGCAAATGGGCGGAGCGGCTTACCAGTCATTGAACGGAGCAGCAAAGAGTTGGCGTGTTATGCCAGGGCAGCAACAGCTTAGCTTTAGCTATCAGGATTCGGCAGGCCGCAGCATGACAGAAACGATTGAAGCGAAGATTGGCGATGACATAGAGCAGGTGGCGACATACATCAATGGCCAAACAAGCGCGTTATCGGCATCTGTAAACGAACATGGGCAATTGCAGCTGTTTGCTGATTCACAACAAGTGACTAACGAAGTGGCGTTTTCAGGGGCATTAGCGGGCGAATTACAGATGGAGACACAAGGTTTGGTGACCGTTGATGACCTGTCAATTGATTCGGTAGGAGGCGCTCAGTTGTCAGTCTCTGTTATTGATAAGGCAATGAAGTTTGTTGATAGCCATCGCTCAGAATTGGGTGCCAACCAAAATCGACTCGGCCATACCATTAATAACTTAGCCAATATGGAAGAGAATTTGTCAGCGTCGCGAGGTCGGATCCGTGATACCGATTACGCTAAAGAAACGACACAAATGATTAAGCAGCAGATATTGCAGCAAGTCAGCACGACTATTCTGGCACAAGCGAAGCAAACCCCGAATTTAGCCATGACCTTATTGCAATCGTAACGTTGGCATTCGACGTCACATCGAATAACTTTAGACTTTTTTATTATTAACTTCTGCTTTTACCTGCCTTATCACACTCCAAGCCGATATCCCCTAAAAAATCCAATTATCTTTAAAAAAATCTCAAGTTATTGCTTTGCAAGGCGATAAAGAAAGTAACTTTGAGAGAACTACTTGGTTTTCCGAGACGTCGGAAACCGCTACACCGGAAAATCAATGGAGAATTAACATGGCAGTGAATGTAAATACCAACGTATCGGCAATGACCGCTCAGCGTTACCTAAACAATGCAAGTCAAGCGCAAGGGACGTCAATGGAGCGTTTGGCTTCTGGTTCTAAAATCAACAGCGCAAAAGACGATGCCGCGGGTCTACAAATCTCTAATCGTTTGAATGTGCAAAGCCGCGGTCTTGACGTCGCAGTACGTAACGCAAACGATGGTATCTCGATTGCTCAAACCGCTGAAGGTGCGATGAATGAGACGACCAACATCTTACAACGTATGCGTGATTTGTCTCTGCAATCTTCAAATGGCTCAAACTCAAAATCTGAGCGTGTGGCGATTCAAGAAGAAGTGACAGCGCTAAATGATGAGCTTAACCGTATCGCAGAAACCACATCTTTTGGTGGTAACCGCCTATTGAACGGCACGTACGGCACGCAATCATTCCAAATCGGTGCGGATAATGGTGAAGCAGTTATGCTTAACCTCAACGACATGCGCTCTGACAACGTTAGAATGGGTGGCACGAGCTACCAAGCTGAAAACGCAAAAGATAAAGACTGGAGCGTAGCAGCAGGTTCTAATGAGCTAAACATTACGCTTACAGACAGCTTTGGTGAGGAGCAAAACATTGCTATCACAGCGAAAGCGGGTGATGACATTGAACAGCTAGCGACTTACATCAATGGTCAAACGGACCTAGTGAAAGCATCTGTAGACGAAGACGGCAAATTACAAATGTTTGCTGGCACCAACAAAGTTGACGGTGAAGTATCATTTGGCGGTTCACTCGCAGGTGAGCTAGGCATGCAAGATGGCCAAGCAGTAACCGTGAACACGATTGACGTGACAAGCGTTGGTGGGGCACAAGAGTCCGTTGCTATTCTTGATTCTGCGCTGAAATACGTCGACAGTCATCGTGCAGAGCTGGGTGCATTCCAAAACCGCTTTGACCACGCTATCAACAACCTCGATAACATTAACGAAAACGTTAATGCATCGAAGAGCCGCATTAAAGATACGGATTTCGCTAAAGAGACAACGGAGATGACGAAGAACCAAATTCTTTCTCAAGCTTCAAGTTCAATCTTAGCGCAAGCTAAACAAGCGCCTCAAGCAGCAATGAGCCTATTAGGCTAAGCGCATCAGTAGATAAAACGCTTAACAGCGTGACCAATAAACGTTACAGATTAGTGTGACAGATAAGAACCAGAGCTTTCCAGCTCTGGTTTTTTATCGCTGAATTAGGCGTGTAAGCTACCTGAACGCGATGACCGATAATCGGAGGAGTAAGGTCGGTGAGATGCACGATAAGTGATTGTGGCCTTCACTATTATCCATTGGTGGCAGAATTACCTTAGGATGAAAGCACAAAAAAGGAGGCCAAATAAGGGCCTCCTTTTTGTTTCAATTGATGGCTTGTTTTTACTAATGCCTTAGTTTGAAAATAGCACCGATGAACCTTGGTTTAGGCTAGTCAGAAGCAGCGTTTTGCCATTAACAATATCGATGCGGCGACTTTGCTGCGCTTCCATTTTTAAAAACTGTTTAATCATTGCCAATTGTTCATGGGTAAATTCATCAGATTGAGCCGTTGCCGTGTCTTTGAATTCACGAGGCGAAATTAGTAAGTAGTTATCGCTTACCGCCCAGCTGCCTGTTTCAGAGATCTTAAGCAAGGTGTGTGAATTTGGATCCTTACCAAATAGACGCATAGAGGATTCACGAATGTAAGTGCCTTCAGGGAGGTACTTCACATTAGCTGACATTTCTAGGCGGCTTAGTGGGCCAATATCGGTATCTGGCGCATTTCTGGATGCGAGGATAGCGACCATGTTACTTTGCCATTCATTTGAGGTGAGCACTTGCTCCAGTTTTAGGTCGCTGCCCCAATAAAGCCAAGCACTTAGCGCCGTAGAGGCCGCAAGTAGAATGGATGCGTATTTCATTTTCATCATAATATCCTTCTACTGGCACACTTTACTTAGGTCTGATTGCTCGGTGAAGATTCTCATTGTGACGTTCTCTCCAGAATGCTCCACCGTATGGATGAAGTTAAGTGCAATTTGATCGCTTTGATCACCAGTGACAATGACTTGATCGGGTTTTTTATCAAGCTCGTGTGATTCAATGTATTTTTGAACACATTGTTCAATTTTAGGCTGCCAAGTAGAAACATCGGGGTGACTTTCCGGTGTGACAATTTTCACCTCATCAACGATAGCAAGTTCTCTAAAACTGGATTCAGCAGGGTTGGTGCCAATCAGTACTAAGATTGGTAACAATAAGGCCGCAACAATCATTCCCCACACTGCTGGTGGTGTTTTTTCTGCTGGTGGCTTACTCACTGCGACATGCGGCGTCGTGGTGGTAGGTTGAGCGTCCGCTGGATCGTTAGGCAGTTCAGCCACCGGCGCTTCATTGACGTTATTAAGGTCAATAGAGCTTGAAGGCGCAGAGCGCTCCACGGTTGAAATGAGCTGATAACCACGCTTTGGTACCGTTTTAACAAACAACGGTGATTTAGTTGGGTCTTTCAGCATCTTCCTAAGCGTTGAAATCGCCTGGGTTAGGCTGGAGTCATCAACTTCAAAGCCTTGGTCGCGCCAAACGTATTCGTGTAAATCATGACGAGTGACGACTTCATTAGGACGCTCTGCAAGCAGAAGCAAAATGCGACTTTCGTTACTACCAAGACGTACTACTTCATCATTGTTGGTTTGGTCGACCAAGGAATTGCTATTTGGATCAAAGATATATCTTTGGCCGAGTATGAACTTAGTGCCTATGTTACTCATTGCATTCTTCTTTATAATTGTCGCGGAGCGATGGAAAATAATAGTTAGGCGCTGAATGTCGCGCAGTGCCAATTATAGTAATTTAGGATTTTTTTATAGTCAGGGGCACAAGGATAATAAAAACAAATCAAAAAAACAGCATTTTTATGTTTTTTGACCTTGAATTTACAATCTTCAGCCTCATTTCTTTACCAGAGCAATCTTAAGTGTATCGAGTGCAAATAAATGTCGATACTTGATACGAAAAGTGTGATGGAGATAACATGAGCGCAACCGAAACAACCAATAAAGAAACTCGTGGCTTTCAATCCGAAGTAAAGCAACTACTTCATTTAATGATTCACTCTCTGTATTCCAATAAAGAAATTTTTCTTAGAGAGCTGATCTCGAATGCGTCGGACGCGGCGGATAAACTGCGCTTCCAAGCGCTTTCTAACGGTGATTTGTATCAGGGCGATGCTGATCTTGGCGTGAAATTGTCGTTTAGCGAAGAGCACAATACATTAACCGTTTCTGATAATGGCGTGGGCATGTCACGTGATGATGTTATTGAGCACTTAGGAACAATCGCAAAATCAGGTACAAAAGAGTTCTTTTCTAAGCTTTCTGAAGAGCAAGGCAAAGATTCACAACTCATTGGTCAGTTTGGTGTAGGTTTCTATTCAGCATTTATTGTTGCCGATGCAGTGACGGTTCGCACTCGCGCGGCTGGTGCGCCTGTAGAGCAGGGCGTGCAATGGCACTCTGCTGGAGAAGGTGAGTACTCGATTGAAGACATCACTAAAGAAACGCGCGGTACTGATATCGTTCTTCATATGCGTGAAGAAGGAAAAGAGTTCCTTTCAGAGTGGCGTTTAAAAGAAATCATCAGCAAGTATTCTGATCATATTGGTATCCCTGTTTCTATCCAAACCGCAGAGCGCGACGAGGAAGGTAAAGAAACAGGCGAAACCAAATGGGAACAAATCAACAAAGCACAAGCGCTGTGGACTCGCAACAAGTCAGACATTAGCGACGAAGAATATCAAGAGTTCTATAAACACGTTTCTCATGATTTTGCAGACCCACTTCAGTGGAGTCATAACAAAGTAGAAGGTAAAAACGACTACACGAGCTTGCTATATATCCCAGCTAAAGCGCCGTTTGATATGATGAACCGTGACCATAAAAGTGGTTTAAAACTTTATGTTCAGCGTGTGTTTATTATGGATGACGCCGAGCAGTTCATGCCTTCTTACTTACGCTTTATTCGTGGTTTGATTGATTCAAACGATTTACCTCTCAATGTATCTCGTGAAATCTTGCAAGATAATAAAGTGACGCAATCGCTACGTAATGCTTGCACGAAACGTGTATTAACAATGCTAGAGCGTTTAGCGAAAAACGACGAAGAAAAGTACCAATCGTTTTGGAAAGAGTTTGGCTTGGTGCTAAAAGAAGGCCCTGCCGAAGACATGGGCAACAAAGAAAAAGTGGCAGGTCTATTGCGTTTTGCTTCCACTGAGGTGGATTCAGCAGAGCAAACCGTCGGTTTAGCCTCTTACATTGAGCGCATGAAAGAAGGTCAGGATAAGATTTATTACCTGACGGCAGATAGTTATGCAGCGGCGAAGAACAGCCCTCACTTAGAGCAATTCAAGGCGAAAGGCATCGAAGTGGTACTGATGTTTGATCGCATTGACGAATGGCTAATGAATTACCTGACGGAGTTTGATGGCAAGCAGTTCCAGTCGATCACAAAGTCGGGTCTTGATCTGAGCAAGTTTGAAGACGAAGCTGAGAAAGAGAAGCACAAAGAAACAGAAGAAGAATTCAAGTCAGTGGTTGAGCGCACTCAAGCTTACCTAGGCGACCGAGTGAAAGAGGTACGTACAACCTTTAAGCTTGCCACGACCCCTGCGGTTGTGGTGACGGATGATTTCGAAATGGGCACACAAATGGCGAAGTTGCTAGAAGCGGCGGGTCAGGAAGTGCCAGAGGTGAAATACATCTTTGAAATTAATCCTGAGCACGAATTGGTTAAGCGCATGGCTGATGAAGCTGATGAAGAAGCGTTTGGCGGCTGGGTAGAAGTATTGCTTGGACAAGCGATGCTGGCCGAGCGCGGTTCTATGACGGATCCTTCGCAGTTCCTAGGTGCGGTTAACCGACTTTTGTCTAATGTGAAGTAGTCACGTTTATTGAAAACAATGGGCTCAGCGTGCTGGGCTCATTGTTTTTTCGTAGTGAGGATCTCGTTTTTAGCTAACTTTATCTTTTCTACGGGCATTCTTTAGTCGTATTTCACGCCAAGCGAGAATTTTCTATGCTAGAATGCGACGCTTGAATAATCATTCATTTCACTTTTATACCGAAACTTATCGTCGATACGCTATTCAAAGCCATGCTTTGATTGTGAGCTTCGGTATAAAGTCTTTTTATTTATAAGAGGAAACAACATGCGCATCATTCTTCTAGGTGCTCCAGGTGCTGGTAAAGGCACACAAGCTCAATTCATCATGGAAAAATACGGGATTCCTCAAATTTCTACTGGTGATATGCTTCGTGCAGCGATCAAAGCAGGCACAGAGCTTGGTAAGAAAGCGAAAGCGGTTATCGATGCAGGTCAACTTGTTTCAGATGAAATCATCTTAGGTCTTATTAAAGAGCGCATTGCTCAAGACGATTGTGAGAAAGGTTTCTTGCTAGATGGCTTCCCTCGCACTATCCCTCAAGCTGACGGCCTAAAAGAAATGGGCGTTAACGTTGATTACGTGATTGAATTTGACGTAGCGGATAGCGTGATTGTTGATCGTATGGCGGGTCGTCGTGCGCACCTAGCGTCAGGTCGTACTTACCACGTGACTTACAATCCACCCAAAGTGGAAGGTAAAGATGATATCACTGGTGAAGATCTAGTGGTTCGTGATGACGACAAAGAAGAGACAGTTCGTGCTCGTCTAGGTGTTTATCATGATCAAACTGCACCATTGATTGCTTACTACGGTAAAGAAGCCGAAGCAGGCAACACTCAGTACCTTAAATTTGATGGTACTAAGCAAGTTGAAGCAGTAAGCGCAGACATCGAAAAAGCACTCTCTTAATTGCTGATTCGTGAATCTTGTTAAAAAACGACCCTAAAGGGTCGTTTTTTTTATTGATCCAATCCTAGATTCAATGGGTATAATTGCCGTTGTTATTTGGTTAAATCAAAAGGAAGTCTATGAGCATGGCAGCAAACACGGGAGTACTCTTAGTTAACCTAGGCACTCCAGATGCGCCGACACCAAAAGCAGTACGGGCATTTTTAGGTGAGTTTTTGCATGATCATAGAGTCGTAGATATGACTCGTTGGCTGTGGTGCCCCATTTTACACGGTGTTATCTTGCCAGTTCGCTCGCCAAAAGTAGCTAAGCTCTACCAGTCTGTGTGGATGGATGAGGGCTCTCCTTTGATGGTTTACTCGGTAAGGCAAGCAGAGGCATTAAAGGCGCGCTTAAACGTGCCTGTAGAGCTGGGAATGACCTATGGTAATCCATCATTGAAGCATGGGATGTCCTCTTTGCTAGAGCAAGGGGTTGAGAAAGTGATAGTGTTGCCTTTGTATCCGCAATATTCAGGGACAACGAGCGCTGCCGTTTTTGATGGGTTAGCAAAAGCGTGTAAGTCATTTTCTACAATACCGAGCATCGACTTTATTCGAGATTATTATCAGCATCCTCTTTACATCAAAGCGTTAGCTCAAAAAGTGCGAGCACATTGGGATAAGCACGGACAAGACTACTTACTTTGCTCTTACCACGGTATTCCAAAACGCTATGCTGATAATGGCGATGTGTATCCTCAGCATTGTGAGCACACGACGGCGTTATTAGCGCAAGAGCTAGGATTGGACGACTCTCAGATAGGAATGAGTTACCAATCTATCTTTGGCCGTGAAGAGTGGTTACAGCCGTATACGGCGAAGACGTTAGAAGCATTGCCGACTCAAGGCACTAAGCGTATAAACGTGATTACACCTGCTTTCTCAGTTGATTGTTTAGAGACGTTAGAAGAGATTGCTGTGGAGTGTCGTGATATTTTTGTCGACGCCGGCGGTGAGTCTTACCAATATATAGAGTGTTTGAACGATTCAGAGCTTCATATCGACATGATGGTAAACCTAATTCAAGCGCGTTTATAGTTTGCGGTTTATCGAGCTTATGAGCTCCGAACGGTGTTGAAGAACCGAGCATAGACGATATTGACGTGTACTGGCTATTAGACATAAAAAACGCCACCCTAGATAGGGTGGCGTTTTTTGTTACGCATCTATTTTTTTCGAATCAATTAAGCGATCTGAGCTTGTTGCTCTTCGACTTCTTGAGCGTTTGATGTTGTCGATTGTTCTGCACCGTGCATCCATTTTACAAGTGTGTTTGCGCATAGCAGCAAAATGACGCCGGAAATAACCGCTGTGATAGCAATACCACCGAAGATGGACATTGCGCCAAGCTCACCCACATGTGAGCCAATCAAGCCAGCAACGTAGTTTGCAATTGCGTTAAAGCCAAACCATGCACCCATCATGAGTGAAGCAAGACGTAGCGGAGCAAGTTTGGTTACCAGTGACAGACCAATAGGAGAAATACACAGCTCACCTAAAGTATGGAAGAAGAAAGCACCCACTAGCCACAGCATAGACGTTTTCACGTTGGTATCACCGCCTTGTTCCATTACCGCACCCACCATGCACAAGAAACCAAGCGCAAGGAAGAACAGTGCCAAAGCAAATTTAACTGGAGAGTTAGGTTCACGTTTACCCAGCTTTACCCAAAGCGCGGCTAGAACGGGAGCAAGCGTAATCACAAAGAACGGGTTAAGAGACTGGAACCAAGCTGCAGGGACCTCAAAACCACCAATCATGCGGTCTGTATATTGCTGCGTGTAGATGTTCATCAAGCCGCCAGCTTGTTCAAAACCAGCCCAGAATACAATAACAAACAAGCCCATAATAAGAATGACTTTAAGACGATCTAGTTCTTCGCGCGTTAAGGGGGCTTTCGTTTTGTTTTTGTTGAGTGCTCTAGCGCGAGCTGCCGCAGGAACGGTACCAATATCGCCTAACCATGACTTAGACAGAGTGAGTTGCATCACAATACTGATCACCATACCGATACCTGCAATCAAGAATCCTGCACGCCAACCGTAAGAACCAGTTACAGAACCTGATGCGATACCCGCTAAAAGCGACCCTAAGTTGATACCCATATAGAAGATAGTGAACGCGCCATCACGACGGTTGTCACCGTCTTTGTAAAGGTCACCAACCATCGTTGATATGTTGGGCTTGAACATGCCGTTACCAGCAATAAGCAACGCCAGACCTAGATAGAAAGCTTGTTCAGCGGGCAGTCCAATCGCACCCACAGGCATAGCAAGCGTAAACTGGCCTGCGGCCATTAGAATGCCGCCGATGATGATTGAGCGACGTTGACCTAAGTAGTTGTCAGCAATCCAGCCACCGATGAGTGGGGTGATATAAACCAGTCCAGTATAGATGCCATATAAATCCAGAGCATCTTTAGTGGACCAACCCATACCGCCATTCATCGTTGCGTCAGTGAGGAAAAGGACCAAAATGGCACGCATCGCATAATAGGAAAAACGTTCCCATAGCTCAGTACCAAACAGTAAAAACAGCCCCCGAGGGTGACCTAAAATGTTATGTTGTGCTGTCATAAGTTTTACTAATTTTAGTTATGAAAGAATATAATGTGCATCAAGATATACATAACAAAATTAAAAACTGCAATAGGGTTGATTTATAGCCCATTTGAATGATTGAGCTAAGTTGTTAAATTGTAAGAATTTTTAACCAGGAAGGCACGGGAGCTGCGTGCTGGAAACTAATATTTCACTTTTATTACGTTGGAAGTGACTGTTTTGTCTATAAAGCGCTGTAAGAAGCTCCCTACTGCCTATTAGGAAAAGTTGCCTTTGTGGTACGATGTAAGGCAGTTAGTGCAGGCGAACTATAATAATTAAGGCTAAGTGAACACAATGAAACGTTGGTATTTACTGTATTGTAAGCGCGGTGAGCAAGCGAGAGCAAAGCTCCATTTAGAGAATCAAGGCTTACAGTGCTATTACCCTGAAGTCGAAGTGGAAAGAATCCGACGAGGAAAAAGACAAAAGGTCAAAGAGCCGCTGTTTCCTTCGTACATTTTTATTCAGTTTGATTTTGAAGTTGGTCCCTCTTTTACCACGATACGCTCAACGCGAGGCGTGGTTGACTTTATTCGCTTTGGTGCTCAGCCAACAGAGGTACAAGGGGATCTGGTGTTTGAACTTCAGCAAGCGGTTTATTCGCATGTTGAAGCGGAAGAAGGTGCACTCCCTGACATTGGACAAAAAGTTCGAGTGACGGCAGGTCAATTCGCAGGTATTGATGCGATCTTCCAGGAGAAGGATGGCGATACGCGTTCGATTATGTTGGTCAATCTAATCAGTAAGCCGGTACCCGTGAGCATTGATAATAAAGACCTAGATCTATAAGACAGGCGTTATTTAAAGGCTCAATCAGAAATGATTGAGCCTTAGCTTTCAAAGGTGAGCGTTTGGCCTTATCTCAAATAAGGAGGCGCTTACCTTTCATCCTCAGGCAATTGAACATTCAATTCGAGTACAGAGATATCATCATCTTTATGCTCAAATGAAAGATCGACCATTGATGGATCCACTTCAACGTATTTAGCTATGACCTTCAGAATATCTTCTTTCAATTGCGGTAAATAAGAGGGCGATGGCGACCCTTCACTGCGGCGTTCAGCGACAATGATTTGCAGTCGTTCTTTGGCAAGATTTGCCGAGTTTTTCTTCTGTGGGCGGAAAAATTCAAGTAGTGACATGCATTAACCCCCAAATAGACGTTTGAAAATACCTTTCTTCTGCTCGGTTAGGAAGCGGAAGTCCACCTGCTCTCCTAATAAGCGCTCAACCGTGTCATTGTAAGCCAATCCGGCGTCTGACTCATTGTCGAAAATTACCGGTACCCCTTTGTTTGAGGCGTTCAACACCGCTTGGCTTTCTGGAATTACACCAAGTAAAGAGATGTGTAAAATTTCTTCAACATCTTCAACCGACAGCATTTCACCCTGGTTGACACGTGTTGGGTTGTAACGAGTTAACAGTAGGTGTTGTTTTACAGGCTCTAGGCTTTCTTCTGCTCGTCTTGATTTAGAGTCGAGAATGCCAAGGATTCGATCTGAATCTCGCACAGAAGACACTTCTGGGTTTGTGGTCACAATGGCTTCATCGGCGAAATACAACGCCATTAGTGCACCTTGTTCAATACCTGCGGGTGAATCACAGATAACAAAGTCAAAGCCCATCTCATCAAGATCGTCCAGTACGCGACGCACGCCATCACGTGTTAGCGCATCTTTATCGCGAGTTTGTGAAGCAGGAAGAATAAAGAGGTTATCGGTACGCTTATCTTTGATTAACGCTTGATTTAAGGTCGCTTCACCATTGATGACATTGACGAAGTCATAAACAACGCGACGTTCACAGCCCATGATTAGATCGAGGTTACGCAAACCAATATCAAAATCAATCACTGCCGTTTTCTTACCTTTTAACGCAAGACCAGAGGCGATAGCAGCGCTAGAGGTAGTTTTACCTACGCCACCTTTTCCTGATGTTACAACAATAATGCGGGCCATTATTCTTACTTCCTTAATTTCTATATCGTGAGAATGTCAAATCTGAGGCTGTCGTCTGTCATACCAAACATAACTTTTTTCCCCCAGTATTCACTTTCAATCTGGTCGCTCAGCCAGTAGTTACCAGCGATGGAAACTAGCTCAGCTTGTAAATCGTGACAGAGGATTTTTGCGTCGGTGGAGCCGCTAGCGCCTGCAATCGCGCGTCCTCGGAGTGTGCCATGAATATGAATAGTACCGTCAGCAATCACTTCAGCACCGGCACTCACGTGGCTTAAAATCACCAAGTCGCCATTTTTGGCATAAACTTGTTGGCCGGAGCGCACGGGAGTACGAATTATTTTGGTCGGCTCCATTTTTGCCGGCGCTTTGGCTGGCGTTTTACTTGCCGTCATAATGGCAAATCCAGCGTCAGATGCTAGATTTTGGGTACGTTTATCTTTACACCCCGTCACGCCGACAGGGATCATTCCGGCTTCTTCGATGCCGAGTTTTAGGTCGAGAAACTGTATGTCGTCGTGGACTTGGCTGATATTCAAGACAACGGGTGCCGCAGCAAAAAACGTCGGAGCTTGCTTAACTTTTTCTTGTAAAAAGTGAACGGCTTTAGACACATCGTTGTCAGAAAGATGCAACACCGATAAAGTGAAGCTACTGCCTTTCAAATCAGGGGATGGTGACATTAATGATCAAATCCTTGTGCCAATGACATTGCTTTAGGTTAGGCTAATCATGTTATATTTCAACACTAAAGACAGCAAGCTATCTTGCTCCCAAATAGATAATTTACTCTCATTTTCGATTAAACAACCTGTATCGCCTTTTTTTCGACAAAAACCGCGATGGCAAAAGAGACATATCAATGCTTTGTTCAATTTATAAAAGTGCAAAAAAGCAAGGGGCTTACCTCTATATCACTAAGAAAGATGACTTTTCACAGGTTCCTGACGCCTTACTTGAAATGTTCGGAAAACCGACGTTAGTTATGGTAGTAAAATTGGATGGCCGAACGTTAGCGCAAGTGGATGTCGATATCGTTAAACAGTCATTACAAAATGAGGGTTTTTTCTTACAGCTACCACCACCGCAAGAGAATTTGCTCGAAACTTACAAAGAGCGAAAAAAGGCGCAGAAAAAATAATAAAGACAAACCGGTGAAGACGCTCTGGGGAGGGCACTTTGAAAAGAATGTTATCAGTTGTGTTAGGCGTGAGCTTATCGGCGAGCGTACTAGCATCAGAAAAAGGAAGCTTTGAAGAGTATGTTGAAGGCTTAAAGCAAGAAGCAAAGTCGTTAGGTATCTCGCAACAGATCTTAACAGAAGCATTTCAAGGCGTTGAGTTTAAGCCAAGAGCGGTGACTGCCGATCGAAATCAACCAGAGAAAAAGCTAACACTAGACGAATACATACCGCGAGCGGTGCCAGACTGGAAAGTTAAAAAAGCCAAAGAATTGCACCAAAAATACTACGCTGAACTTCAGAAGGTCGCGGATGAATATGGTGTTCAGTCTCGCTTTATCGTCGCGCTTTGGGGCGTAGAGAGCAACTTTGGTACCTTTACGGGCAATTATCGAGTTATTGATGCGTTGTCGACTTTAGCCTATGAAGGGCGACGTGAAGCCTTTTTCCGTAAAGAAGCATTAGCGGCGCTGACTATTTTGGAGCAAGGACATATTGCCCCGGATAAAATGAAAGGTTCATGGGCGGGGGCAATGGGGCAAAGTCAGTTCATGCCGAGCTCTTTCTTAAACTTTGCTGCCGATGGTAACGGTGATGGGAAAAAGGATATTTGGAACTCAGAAGCCGATGTTTTTGCGTCGACTGCCAATTATCTTGCCCAGTCGGGATGGGATGACAGTTATACATGGGGACGCCAAGTTAAAGTCCCTCATGGTATTTCACCCGAGCTACAAGGGCGAGAGGCTGAAAAAGGTAAGTATCTTCAAGAATGGAGTAAGCTTGGCGTCACTCGTTATGATGGTCGCCCGTTGCCACAGCTAGATGAAGACATTAAGGCATGGTTAATTATGCCTGATGACGAAAATGGTCGCGTGTACCTGGTTTATAACAATTACAATGTATTGATGAAGTGGAACCGTTCGTATTATTTTGCGCTCGCTGTTAGTCATTTAGCTGACCGAATTGCAATGGATTAATACGCGTTGATTCTGTGTCGATAGTTCATTATCGACAGTTCTTTATCGATAGCTTTGTATTTATGACGCGAATTTTACAAGAAAGGCCTTAAGAATCTTTACTTTAAGGCCTTTCTATTATCTATTCCGGTAACTATTTACTCTTTTCCGATGGCGTTACCTAGCCGGTTACCCCTTCCAAAAAGCGAGTGAGCTCGTCAACCGCTTGGCGATTGGAGGACTGAACGGTCACTTCCGTCCCTTTTACCAAGTTTAATGTTTGGATTTTGAAGAGATTCTTTGCGGTGGCGCTTTTGCCTTGCGAGATAAGCTCTACGTCTTCCGCATACTTTTTTGCTTCTTTAACAAATAGGGCAGCAGGACGTGTATGAAGGCCGCTTTCGGCAGTAATCGTGGCACTCTTTTTGTACATAGTGTCTTATCCTCATGATTCAGTATGATTTTTCGTTTTAGGTAGTTCTATCTGAGGAAGGGTCGAAAAACCGTGACCTAAGTGCAAAATGCCAATTGTCAAAACGTATATTGGAAAAAAATGAGAACCAGTATTAATTATTATATTGATTTATATGCGTTTAAAGTAAAAACACCTCAACCTGATGTATCAAATTGAGGTGTTATCGTATTCGCAGCGTTGAAAAGTTGCGGGTTACTTTTTAACCGTGTGGAACTGTTCGCAGGCAATCATGGTGTTTTCAATCAAACTTGCCACGGTCATTGGGCCAACACCACCTGGGACGGGGGTGATAAAGCTGGCGTTGTTTTTCGCTACATCATATTCCACATCGCCAACTAATTTTCCATCGTCCATTCGGTTGATACCCACATCAACAACAACAGCACCTTTCTTGATCCAGTTACCAGGAATGAAGTTAGGTTTACCAACGGCAACCACGACGATATCGGCTTGACGAACATGACCTTCTAGATCTTTAGTGAAGCGATGACACGTCGTTGTGGTGCAGCCAGCAAGTAGAAGCTCAAGTGTCATAGGGCGGCCGACGATATTAGATGCACCAACGACGACGGCATGTTTGCCACGCATTGGGATGTTGTAGCGATCTAATAGGGTAATAATACCTTTTGGTGTGCAAGAGCGTAGTTTAGGCATACGTTGAGCGAGTCGACCTACATTGTAGGGATGGAAACCATCAACGTCTTTCTCTGGGATGATGCGCTCAAGAATAAGCGTGTCGTCAATGCCTGCGGGGAGAGGCAATTGCACTAAAATACCATCTACTTCAGGGTCGTTATTAAGTGTATCTACAAGGCTTAATAGCTCATCTTGGTTTGCGTTTGCAGGCAGATCATAAGACTTAGAAACAAATCCCACTTCTTCACACGCTCTGCGCTTACTTCCGACGTAAACTTGTGAGGCAGGATCTTCACCTACCAGAACAACCGCTAAGCCCGGTGCCCTAAGGCCAGCATCGGTACGTGCTTTTACTCGTGCAGCGACTTCAGAGCGGACAGTTTGAGAAATAAGTTTCCCATCGATGTTTTGAGCAGTCATAATTTTCCTTGAGAAAGTTAATTGGCTGTTATTTTTGTGTGTATTGTCCCAGAAAAGTATTTCAAAAGCCAGAAAGCAAACGTTTGCCTCGTTTGAAATATCACCATTGACTGATAGGTTGTGGTTTTTTTGGGCATTTGAATCACAAAGAGTAAGAAAGCCATTGATTTACCGAGTTCATCTCGTATAATCCTTTCCCTGTAGCGCGCCCTTAGCTCAGCTGGATAGAGCACGTCCCTTCTAAGGATGTGGTCGTAGGTTCGAATCCTACAGGGCGCGCCATTTATTAAGAAACCCCTGATAGCTCCTTGAGTTATCAGGGGTTTTGCTTTTTCTGCGATATATATCGTATCTGCTACACTATCATCACCTTATTGCGCGTCATTCATCACGCGTTATTACTAGCGCGTCATCGACAATGTGAGAGACTCTTTATGCCGTTTACTAAACTTGGGCTCAGTGCCCCATTACTGAATGCGATTGAAAAAGTAGGTTACGACAAGCCTACTACGATTCAGAATAAAGCGATTCCCCTGATTTTAAACGGTGACAATCTTCTTGCTGCGGCGCAAACAGGTACAGGTAAAACGGCGAGTTTCGTGTTGCCTATTCTAGAAAAATTAAGTCGAGCGGAAACCCAGCGTAAGAAGCGGGCAAGAGCGCTTATTTTGACTCCGACACGAGAGTTAGCGCAACAAGTTCACCAGAGCATTGAAACATACGGCCAAGAGTTATCACTAAAATCGATGGCGATGTACGGTGGTGTTGATTATGCCCCACAGAAGCAAGCGTTAATTGATGGTATTGATATTGTGGTGGCAACACCGGGCAGATTGTTAGACCTTTATGGACAACATGCTATTCACTTTGATGAAGTGGAATGCTTGGTATTGGACGAAGCTGACAAAATGCTTGATATGGGCTTCATCGAAGCGATTAACAAGATTATTGCTCGGGTACCAGAAGACGCGCAAACACTGCTGTTTTCTGCCACGTTATCTAATCCAGTTCGAGAATTGGCTCGCAGCGCAATTGATAACCCATCAGAAATCAGTATCGCTAAACATAGTGCGTCGAAGGGAAACATTAAGCAATGGATTGTGACGGTTGATAAAGATATTAAGTCATCATTGTTAAGCCATTTATTAACAGAGAACTCATGGTCTCAAGCGCTGATTTTTATTGAGACGAAGCACGGCGCAGCAAAGCTAGTAAGCCAGCTTGAGAAGCGCGGAATTCAAGCAGAAGCGTTTCATAGTGGCCGTAACCAAAAAGTTCGTCAGCAGCTGATTGAAGACTTTAAGGCTGGGAATATTCAATACTTGGTGTCGACAGGTGTTGCAGCGCGTGGTATCGATATTGAAAACTTACCGGTTGTGATTAACTATGACTTACCATTTCCGGCAGATGAATATGTGCACCGAATTGGTCGTACAGGGCGAGCAGAAGCGGCGGGCGAGGCAGTATCTTTAGTATCGAAAGACAACTTTAAGAATTTATGCATGATCGAAAGTCGATTAGGGCACTTGCTTGAGCGCGTGGAGATTGAAGGTTTTGAACCTCGTAAACCAGTGCCGATTTCGATTTTAAATTATGTACCAAAGCATAAGCGTAATAGCGAAGAGCGATAATCGTAGCGATAAACGATAACGGATGACCCATAGCCTCTAGTGTTTCATTAGGGGCTTTTTTACGCTTGGAGAATAGTGTTATTCATTACCCTAATATTCACTAATTATCCTAACTACATGTTGAAATTATACTAGGTTATTAACAATGCTGGCTGGTAAGGGCTGGCGTATTATTTGTGGCGGTTGTGTGAGGGAGAGGAATATTATGGTAAGACGCTGGTGGGGGTTAGGGGGGATTTGTTTAGCTTTTATGGCCAATGCCGAAGTATTTGATGGTTTTCCTGATGTTGTGGTGTGTGAGGTCGGTAAACCCTACCGCAGCGGCTCAATAACCTTATTTGCGGAATATCAAGATCAAAACCGGATTGCGTATTATCGCAGTATGGATGGAAAGCAAGTCATCAAGATAGATCGTAAAGGGTTAGTGAGTGCGACCAACAAACATAGCAAAAATAGCTGTGTTGGTCAGACATTGAATACCTTAGTCTCGAAAGGAAAAGCCTTTAACTTTCAATTGATGGAGAAAGAATAAGCAGCTCGGTTGAGCTGCTTAGGGTACATGTTTTGCCGATTATGCTTATTTGATTACTTTAACGATTTTTAGAGCGCTTAATCAGCTTTCTCGATCAAAAGTGTAATGCCGTCTACATCAATAACTCGTACGAGTGATCCCGAGGCTATGGGTTCATCACTATAGGCTGTCCAAGAGGTGTCACCAAGATTAATTCTGCACTTACCTTTACTGATATCGTGCTCTAACACGGCGGTTTGACCGATCAGCTGCTTATCTTTTTGGTTCAGCTCTCGGTTATTATCTGAGCGTATGTCGGTCTTATGCTGCTTACGCCACCATAGCCACGTGAGCACAAGGGCAAATACGCCAAAGCTTACCCATTGTAGCTGCCAACTGATTGGCAGAAAGGCGACAATGATGCCAACCAACATAGCAGAGATCCCAAGCCACAATAAATAGCCAGCGGTACCGAGTAGCTCCCCACATAACAGAAGTAACCCAAATGCAAGCCAGTGCCAGTAGTTAACTTGGTTTAATAACTCAATCACGCTTTATCCTTGTTATCGGCTTTTGATTGATTGAACATTTCCGCGATGCCAGCCACTGAGCCCATTAGCCCAGTTGCTTCGAGTGGTAGCATTATGATCTTGCCGTTCTCGGCTTGGCCAATCGATTTTAGGGCGTCAGTATAACCTTGGGCGATAAAGTAGTTAACTGCTTGCATATCACCTTGGGCGATAGCCATCGACACCATCTCAGTTGCCTTAGCTTCTGCTTCGGCGGCTCTTTCTCGCGCTTCTGCTTGAAGTATAGCAGCTTGCTTTTCACCTTCTGCCTTTAAGATTTCGGATTGCTTGTGTCCTTCGGCACGTAAAATCTGAGCCTGTCTTACCCCTTCCGCTTCTAAAACTTCAGCGCGCTTGTTTCGTTCGGCTTTCATTTGAGCATTCATCGCAGCGGTGAGGTCGGCTGGTGGCTGGACATCACGGATTTCGATGCGAGTTACTTTTACACCCCAAGAGTTGGTTGCCTCATCAACGATAGCAAGCAACTTAGTATTTATGGAGTCACGCTGGCTGAGCATTTCATCAAGCTCCATTGAGCCAAGTACAGTACGCATATTGGTGAGAGTAAGATTGCGAATAGCATGTTCAAGATCAGTGATCTCATAGGCGGCTTTAGCCGCGTCGATGACTTGCACAAAGCAGACAGCATCAATGACCACATTGGCATTATCTTTACTAATGACCTCTTGTGGTGGGATATCAAGCACGCGCTCCATCATATTGACTTTATTGCCAATAGAGTCGACGAATGGAATGATGAGGTTCAGTCCGGGTCTCAGAGTATGGGTGTAGCGCCCGAAACGTTCGACAGTCCAGTTGTCGCCCTGTGATACCGTTTTTACCCCAGCCACCAAAAACACGATAGCGACGAGGATAAAACCACCAATAGTAACCATTGCATCAATAGCCATGAGTCAACTCCTTGTATAAAATTTAATCCATTCTGGATCAATATGAGCGTGAGCGCAAATGGAATAGTGTATAGGTGTGTATTTAGTGAAGTAACTAAATTGTAAATAATATCAATTATTTAATTAAAAGGGAGGCTTAGCCTCCCTTTTAATTAATTAGTAAAGCAAGGAGTAGAGCTGTCGGCGATATTTACCGGCGACGGGATTACCTTGTCCTAGGGCTGAGAGGATATCCATGAAGGTTTTCTTAAGCTCGCCATCTAGAGCATTGAGATCGCGGCTCACGTAGCCCCAAAGCAGCGCAAGGGCTTCTTCATCTCGGCTGACTTGATGGTATTGCAGCGCCAATTCTGCAACGATTTTGAGTTCGTCAGGAGACGCTTTGAGAGCGGCCTCTAGTGATTGAATTTCTGGACTATCGGCAGCTTGTTTATGCAGCTCAAGTTTAGAAACCAACGATTTATAGTAGTTATCTTTATATTCTAGCGGAATGCTGTCTAGCATAGCTTCTGCGAGTTCGAATTGATTGGTTTCTAATAAGCTGTTTGCTCTTGCAAGCTTGATTTCACCCTTGCTTTGGTACTCTTCTGATAAAGTAGCAAAGAGAGTTAGCGCTTCGGTATGCGCGTCTTGCTGAGTCAGTTCTAGCGCTTTTTGTGCCGTCAATTCATCTTGGCTAGGAAGGTGTTTTGTTAACATGGCTGTGATGGCTTCAAGAGGCTGAGGACCGCCTAGCCCATCTACAGGCTGACCATTGACGAATAATGCAATCGTCGGCAGCGTTTGTACGCCAAATTGACCTGCAATGGCTTGTTGCTCTTCGCAGTTCAACAGGGCTAGGGTAAAAGCGCCGCTGTATTGTTCTGTTAACGCTTTCAATGATGGGATCATTTGAACGCTTTCTTCACTCATCGGCGCCCAGAAATGAATGAGTACCGGAGTGCTCATGGAGCCTTCTAATACTTGGCGAAAATTTTGCTCATTCAGATCAACAATGTACGGTGGTTGCATCCAATAGTCCTTGTTTGTATTCACGTTAGTTCTACAAGCAAGATTGGTATGAAAGAGCAGAAATTCAAGGTCATAAGAAGATTCAAGGTCATAAAGACATTAAGCAAGGCGTAGAAACCAAAACACCGTACTTTTCAGCACGGTGTTCATGGTGTTTTTGGTATCGCTGTTTGGGGGAGTTAAAACCAAACAAAATAGGCGAGTGTCACCCCCACAGCGACCCAGTTAAGCTGATTTAACGTCATATTGTCGTATCCAGATTAATCACTGCAAGTTATTGGATCTGTGATGATCCTTTTAGAAAGTCACGGCGATAAAACAGATTGCCGTGAGCCTATATTGAGTAATATATCGATACTTTGTGACACTAAAATTACAAATGAACGAATTCTATGCAGCTTTTCGCAATATAGGATCAAGCCACTTTCCTGGTAACAGTCTTTTTAGTACCGCAAAGATCTTCGTTGGCGTAGTGATTCGGTACCTGAGTTTGGGGCGTGAGGACTCTAGGGCATGAATCAATGCCGGGAGACAGGACTCTGGAGGTAGCACAAATTGATTGTTCGATTCTGTGACGGAGAGGCGTTGCAGTTGCTTTTGATATTCGGTTTTATGGATGCTGGCTTCGACGTTGATCCATTTAAGAAAAGCGATTTTAGCATTGCTTCGAAATTGTGTTTCGATAGGGCCGGGTTCAATTAAAGCAATACGGACGTTGGATGAGTGCAACTCTAAACGCAACGTATCTGTCCATCCTTCCAGTGCAAATTTAGAGGCGTTATAAGCCCCTCGATATTTCATTGCGGCGAAACCAAGGACGGAACTATTTTGGATAATTCGCCCTTCATTTTGTTGGCGCATAATGGGTAAAATGAGTCGAACTAATTCATGCCAGCCAAAGAAATTAGCCTCAAATTGCGCTCTCAGTGCATCAGTTGGGAGATCTTCTAACGCTCCTGGTTGTCCGTAGGCTCCGTTATTGAATAAACCATATAGCCGTCCTTCACATAGGTCGAGAGTCTTTTGTACCCCAAGTTGGATGCTCTTGGCATCAGCCAGATCCAATTGAATACAAGTTAGCCCTTCATTTTGAAGACGTTTAACGTCTTCTATTGAGCGACATGACGCTATGACATGATAGCCACGCTGATTGAGTTCATGTGCAGCGGTATAACCAATACCGCTGGAGCAACCTGTGATTAATATCGCTTTTTTCATTTTAGAGTTAACGCCTTAGTCCTTTTGAAGCTTCACCATAGCGATGAGTAGACGGTTGAGACAAGCGTTATCGACTTTTAATAAGAATATTTTTCAATGCGGGTTCTACATGAGGAAAAGAAAAGTTAAACCCGATTTCAGTTAAGCGTTTAGGTTTTGCTCTGACACTGTCTAGTAACAAGCATGATGACTCTCCCATGAGTACTTTTATGAGCCATGTAGGGGTCATTAACAAGTGAGGGCGTTTTAGGGTTCTTGCTAATATTCGGCTAAATAACGCGTTAGAAACTGCGTGGGGTGCGCAAAAATTGTAAGGGCCTTGTGCATGGGGGGTGTCGAGTAAGGTGACGATACCTCTTACCATATCGAGGATATGGATCCATGGTAGATACTGCTTACCATGACCAATTGGGCCACCAAGCCCTAGTTTGTATGGAAGTAACATTTTGTGTAGTGCGCCGCCATTGTCCCCCAATACAACACCAGTGCGTAATAGACAAACCCGTGTCCGCTCTGATTGCGCTCTCATTGCAATAGCTTCCCATTTCTCACACACGTTGTGAGCAAACGAGTTTTGATGCACCTGTAAGCTTTCGTCGAAAGGATGGGATTGTTGGTCGCCGTAATAGCCCACGGCAGAGCCGCTAATGACAACACTGGGTGGTTCGGTACTCGCGTGAATAAGAGTGACGATCGTTTCAGTGGTTTTCCAACGGCTATCGCAGATGATTTTTTTCTGATGTTGGCTCCAGCGCTTATCCGCAATGGGTTCTCCTGCAAGATTAATGACACCATCAAATGCGTTGAGGTCGTCAAAAGTATCGAGAGTGGATAAGTAAGTAATGTTTCCAACATCGGTATGCTGGAGTGTCGATTTTGCTGCTTCAACATCACGACTGATCACGGTAACCGTGTGTGTGGTGAGGTGTTTAAGTAGTTCTTTACCGATAAATCCAGTACCACCGGTCACTAACAGATGCATTCGATCTCCCTTATTGCTTTTAACCACTAAGCCTTCTAGTTCTACATTACTTGTTGTGGTGTTTGCGCACCAAGCAGTGATGATACTGCCGTATGAGATTATCTGACTATAGGTAAATGATTTAACGCCATTAAGTAAATATAGCAATGAAATAGCTTTATTGACTAACTCTAATAACGCGTATCGTTAAATGGCTGAGATCACAGAATGGTGAGTAATTCTGACTAGGTTACATGGATGTTGTAATTGTCACATCTTCTTACAATATTCTTTGCCATTCTAAATGTACGATATGCGGAATGGGAGAAAAGCGTGCAAGGGATGAAAGCCCTCATACATGTCATGCTCAATAGTTTGAAAGATTTAATGCCCATTGTATTTGTGGTGCTTTTTTTCCAACTAGTCGTGCTTCAAGAGCCGCTTCCCAATGTGCTCTCGATACTTTTCGGTCTACTGCTCGTAGTATTAGGGCTCACTTTCTTTGTGTTTGGTTTGGCAATGGGGTTATTTCCCATTGGTGAGTCGATGGCTCAAGCCTTTGCTAGAAAAGGTAGCGTATTTTGGTTGGTACTATTTGCATTTTGTTTGGGGTTTGGAACGACCATTGCAGAGCCCGCGCTAACGGCAGTCTCAGCGGAAGCTGCGGAGGTGGCGGCTGAAGGGGGAATGATTGCAATGACGGAAGAGTCAATGCAGGACTACGCCATGGGGCTTCGTTTGTCTGTAGCCTTATCAGTAGGGCTTGCTATTGTTCTTGGCGTCATTCGAATACTTAAAGGTTGGCCAATCCATTGGTTGATTATCGGTGGTTATATCGGTGTTGTCGTGCTGACTGGCTTTGCCCCTGAATACATTATTGGCGTGGCATACGATTCGGGAGGCGTCACGACTTCAACCATCACCGTTCCCTTGGTAACGGCACTTGGAGTGGGGCTGGCTAGCACGATTAAGGGCCGAAACCCTATGCTAGATGGCTTTGGGCTAATCGCATTCGCGTCACTGCTACCTATGATGTTTGTCATGGTATACGGGATGGTGATGACATGAGTTTTATCGCAGAATTGCTACAGACGTTATTCTTCACCATCCGCGATGTAACCCCCATCATTGTGATCATTTTTGGCTTTCAGTTTGCTGTATTGAGAAAACCCATTACTCATCCATTGCGAGTTATGCTTGGCTTTGTTTACGTTATTGTCGGATTGAGTTTATTTCTGATCGGGCTAGAAAAAGCCCTTTTTCCGTTAGGGGAAACGATGGCAATGCAGTTGACTGCACCAGAATTTCTTATTGACGTTAAGTTATCGATGGGCCACTCGCTTGAATGGTTTGATTATTATTGGGTGTATCTCTTTGCGTTTTGCATCGGCTTTAGTACCACGATAGCAGAACCCTCTTTGCTTGCCGTTGCGATAAAAGCGAATCAAGTGTCGGCGGGCTCAATCTCGGTTAATGGACTAAGAATCTCCGTTGCATTGGGCGTGGCAATCGGTATTTCTTTAGGCAGCTATAGAATTGTGGTTGGCGATCCTATCCATTACTACATTATCGCAGGCTACATTTTGGTGGTGATACAAACGTTCTACGCACCAAAATTGATTGTGCCCCTTGCTTATGACTCAGGGGGAGTAACAACATCAACGGTGACCGTGCCATTGGTAACCGCGTTAGGTTTAGGGCTTGCTTCAACCGTACCAGGAAGAAACCCTATGATTGATGGTTTTGGGTTGATCGCATTTGCGAGTTTATTCCCCATTATTTCAGTAATGGCCTATGCCCAAATTACTCACTGGTTGAACCAACGTACTACCTCGCTTAGTTCGATCGAAAAGGAGAAGGATAATGCGCTTTAAGTTACTACTTGCGTTTGTTGAAGATAGCAAAACAGACGTTGTGCTCAATGCTGCAAGAGAGGCCGGTGCGACCGGAGCAACGGTGATTAATAATGCTCGAGGTGAAGGTCTAAATAAGAAGCGCACCTTTTTTGGTTTGACATTAGAGGTGCAAAAAGACGTGTTACTGTTTGTGGTTGAGGAGCATTTGTCGAGGCAAATACTGGAAACAATTAGCGAAGTGGGGGAGTTTGACCAAACTTCAGGACAGGGTATAGCGATTCAAATAGATATTGAAGATGCGGTGGGCGTTGCTCACCAGGTGGAAACGTTGACCAAAGTGGTTGAGGATGAATTATGAGTTCACAACAAAAAATATACGTTCGTGACGTCATGGCAAATACTTATGTGATGGTCGATGGGCTGAAAACTGTGCATGAAGGTATTGTGTTGGCAAAAGAACATCAAGTGAAGGCGCTGGTGGTGAATAAGCGTCATGATGATGACGAATATGGCATTGTGCTGATGAATGACATTGCTAAGAAAGTGCTGGCACAAAACCGCTCTTCTCATCGGACGAATATATACGAAATCATGACTAAGCCAGCTTTGTCAGTCGATCCCAATATGAATGTTAAGTACTGTGCCCGTCTTTTTGAGCGGTTTGGAATCAGCCGAGCACCCGTTATCGAAGACGGTAAGATTATTGGTATGGTTAGCTATAACAATATTGTTGTGAATGGCATGGCACGTGAGGAATAGCGGGTAAACTAAGTTACAATAGCCTCATAACGTGTGTTGGAGGTAAATCCGTGAAATTATTCTTTGCATCAGACCTACATGGTAGTGTCAGTGCGACTCAACAAGTATTAGAAGCCTACCGTCAGTCGGGAGCGCAGCACCTTGTGATTCTAGGTGATGTTCTTAACCATGGTCCAAGAAACCCGGTTCCGGAAAGTTATAACCCACCAGAAGTCGCGGCATTACTTAACGACTATCAATCTGAAATTATTGCCGTTAGAGGTAATTGCGATAGTGAAGTTGACCAAATGCTACTTCACTTTCCTATGATGGCTGATTATGCATGGGTGTTATTGCCATCGGGCAAGCGTTTATTTTTAACGCATGGCCATTTATATAATGCAGCTAAACGCCCTCAGCTTAAAAAAGGCGATGTGATAGTTCATGGACATACGCATATCCCGGTTGCTCACTGGGATGAAGAACAAGTCATTTTTAATCCTGGCTCTATTACTTTCCCGCGTGAAGGTTACGCTGCAAGCTATGGTTTGTTTGAAGGTGAGACGTTGAGTGTCAAAACATTTACTGGGGATGTACTTTGTTCTATTGAACTATAGTCGACATATTTTAGAGTTAAAAAAACGCAGCCATTGGCTGCGTTTTTTCGACGTATCTAATTAACGAGTAACTAATTGCTTAGTTTGCTGATTACTTAGTTACGCGTAGTACTGGTGTTTCACCAACAGTAACAGAACCAGATAGCTTATTAAGCTCTTTGATTTCGTCCATGTTAGAGATAACAACTGGAGTCAGCGTTGATTTAGCTTTTTCTTCAAGAAGTGCTAGATCGAATTCGATAACAGTGTCGCCTGCTTTAACAGTTTGACCTTCTTCAGCGATACGCTTAAAGCCTTCACCTTTTAACTCAACAGTGTCGATACCAAAGTGAACAAATAGCTCGATGCCGTCGTCAGATTCGATAGAGAACGCGTGGTTCGTTTCGAAGATCTTACCGATAGTACCGTTTACAGGAGCGACCATTTTGTCGCCAGCTGGTTTGATAGCAATACCATCACCAACGATTTTCTCAGCAAAAACGACATCTGGCACGTCTTCGATGTTTACGATCTCACCAGATAGTGGTGCGATGATTTCGATTGCACCAGCGTCCGCGCTGTCGTCAGATACTAGCTTCTTCAGTTTGTCAAAGAGACCCATGTTGTGCTCCTAAAGGTTTGATTTTATTCTGCTCAATTATATTAGCAGTTTGTCTTTTCTGCGATAAATTTTTCGACGTGCGCTTCAATTTCTGCAGCAGTCGCCATTTCTAGCGCTTCATCCGCCATAGCTTTTACTTCTGCGAAGTTAGCGTTACGGATAACTTTCTTAACCTTAGGAATAGAAATGCCGCTCATACTAAACTCATCTAGGCCCATGCCTAGTAGAAGTAACGTCGCGCGTTCGTCGCCAGCAAGCTCGCCACACATACCCGTCCACTTGCCTTCTTTATGCGAAGCGTCGATCACCTGCTTAATTACGGTTAATACCGCTGGTGAAAGTGGGTTGTATAGGTGAGAAATTAGCTCGTTACCACGGTCTACTGCTAGAGTATACTGAGTTAAGTCGTTAGTACCAATACTAAAGAAGGAAACTTCTTTCGCTAGGTGGTGAGCAATCGCTGCAGCAGCAGGTGTTTCTACCATTACACCGATTTCAATATCTTCATCAAATGCGATGTTTTCTGCGCGAAGTTCCGCTTTGTATTCTTCGATAGCTTTCTTAAGTTCGCGGATTTCTTCAACAGAAATAATCATCGGGAACATAATGCGAAGCTTACCGTGTGCAGATGCACGTAGGATACCGCGTACTTGATCACGTAGAATTTCACGACGATCCAAGCTGATACGAACCGCACGCCAGCCTAGGAATGGGTTCATTTCTTTTGGAAGGTCCATGTACGGAAGGTCTTTATCACCACCAATATCCATAGTACGGATAATAATTGAGTGGCCATTCATCGCTTCTGCAACTTCTTTATACGCTTGGTATTGCACTTCTTCGGTAGGAAGAGAATCGCGGTCCATGAATAGGAATTCAGTACGATACAGACCAACACCTTCACCGCCGTTACGGTTGATACCGTCACAGTCTTTTACGGTACCGATGTTGCCACAAACTTCTACACGGTGTCCGTCTAGAGTTTCAGCTGGTAGGTCTTTAAGTTTTGCAAGTTCCTCTTTTTCAGCAAGGAACGACTCACGGACTTGCTTCGCTTCTGCAAGTTGTGCTTCAGAAGGATTGATGATGATTTTGTTGTTCATCGCATCAAGAATCAACATGTCGCCGTTCTTAACTTGCTTAGTGATATCGTTAGTACCAACGATAGCAGGAAGTTCAAGTGAACGAGCCATGATAGAGGTGTGCGAAGTACGGCCACCGATGTCACAAGCAAAACCAAGTACGTAGTCTAGGTTAATTTGTGCTGTTTCAGAAGGTGTTAAGTCGTAAGCAACAAGGATCACTTGCTCATTGATGTCGCTAAGTGACACGATATTAATGCCAAGTGCGTTTTTCACAAATCGAGTACCGATATCACGGATATCCGTAGCACGCTCTTTTAGGTATTCATCATCTAAAGATTCAAGTGCACACGCTTGCTCTTCGATTACGGTGTAAATTGCGTGGTCCGCAGACATTTTGTCTTTCTTGATGAGAGCTAAGATCTCTTCTTCGAGCTCTTCATCTTCAAGAAGCATGATGTGGCCTTCGAAGATGGCTTCTTTTTCTTCACCAAAAGTTTCTAGTGCTTTTTGCTTAACAATTTCTAGTTGAGCAGACGATTTGTTACGAGCGTCAAAGAAACGCTGAACTTCCGCTTCTACTTGGTCATCAGAGATGGCTGCTTTGTTAAGAACAATTTCGTCTTCTTGAAGTAGTAATGCTTTACCGATCGCAATACCAGGAGATGCTAGGATGCCTGAAATCATAGCTTTACCTTAATGTGGTCAAATGTATAAAGAAAGGGTGACTTACGTTGCTACACTTATGTGTAGCTGATAGTCAGCGCTATTTCCAATAAAGCCACTTTGCTTTCGACAAAATGGCTTTAGAAGAATGGTGGCTGCTTAGTGAAGCTCGTCCATTAGAGCAACTAGGTGGTCTACTGCTTGTTGAGCTTGTGGGCCTTCAGCAGAGATAGTTACGTTAGTACCTTTAACTAGACCTAGAGTCTGTAGTTTGAATAGGCTTTTTGCGCTAGCGCTTTTGCCGTTAGAAGTCACAGTGATGTCAGCGTCAAAAGATTTTGCTTCTTTAACGAACTGCGCTGCAGGACGAGTGTGAAGACCATTTTCTGCTGTGATTTCTACTTGCTTCTCGTACATTTTTATTACCCCAATTGATTTATTTTATGTTTGTTTTCTTAACTAAAGCCAAGCTTAGCGTCATTTGTTTGTTCCTGCTATAGGACTAAAGTCATGATTCATTAAGCGCTGCATCGGTCTTGAATTGTAGGCTATGATTGCAGTCTTCGCTGTCTCCATACCCTACGACTATTCTTTAAATCGCTTATTTATTTTTAAGCTTAAAATAAAACTGACCTGATATTACCAAAGGCTGACAGAGATTCAACAAAAAAGCCCCATAAAGGGGCTTTTTTAAATCAAAATTTGATTTGGCAACATATTATTGCTGAATCTCTTTGTCAGTGAATATACCTGCGAACAATGCTGAACTTAGGTAACGCTCACCTGAGCTTGGTAGTACGGTTACTATGGTTTTTCCTTTAAATTCAGGGAGTTCCGCTAGCTTATTGGCAGCAACAACAGCCGCTCCTGAAGAGATGCCAGCAAGGATACCTTCTTCCTCCATGAGACGACGAGCCATCTCAATCGCTTCATCAGATGTTACAAGTTCAACACGGTCGATGATGTCTAAATCTAGGTTCTCTGGGATGAAACCTGCACCGATACCTTGAATTTTGTGTGGTGCTGGCTTGATTTCTTCACCCGCGAGCGCTTGGCTAATGACTGGCGACTCTGTTGGCTCGACTGCAACAGAAATGATTGCTTTGCCTTTTTCGCCTTTAATGTAGCGGCTCGTACCAGTAATGGTACCACCAGTACCTACGCCAGCGACGAACACGTCAATTTCGCCATCTGTAGCATCCCAAATTTCCGGGCCCGTTGTTTTTTCATGGATAGCCGGGTTTGCTGGGTTATTGAACTGTTGCAACAGAAGGTATTTTTCTGGATTAGAGGCAACAATCTCTTCGGCTTTGGCAATAGCGCCTTTCATGCCTTTCGCCGCTTCGGTGAGCTCTAGATTAGCGCCTAGCGCTTTGAGTAATTTACGACGTTCTAGACTCATGGACTCTGGCATGGTTAGTGTCAGTTTGTATCCGCGAGCAGCGGCAACGAAAGCCAGTGCGACACCTGTATTACCACTTGTTGGTTCAACAAGCTCAACGCCTGCTTTTAGTCTTCCGTCTTTCTCTGCTTCCCAAATCATGTTGGCGCCGATACGACACTTAACACTGAAACTAGGGTTACGAGCTTCAACTTTAGCTAGAACGTTACCGTTACTAACCTTGTTGAGGCGAACTAGGGGAGTGTTACCAATGGTGAGAGAGTTGTCTTCGTAGATCTTGCTCATTATATGTTCCTTCATTCAGTTAACCGTATCGGTCAGCGATTACATGATAAGAATATGATTTTGTTGGGTGGGGGAGAAGAATTAAATAGTTATATATTATGGAAGAAAGTATGGAAAGCTTGAATTAATCGTGTAAGCCACGTAAATAAAGCGCATAGCCCAAGTGAAAACGGCGTTGTCATTGATTGCAATGGCGCGAGGTTTCTACTTAGGCTATGCCGCTATGAATCATTTCCTACGCAGGTACCACCCCCACGCTAAACATAACAGCACCCAACCATAAAGAGGCCATGTCCCTGCCTCTCTGTACCAAGTTGTCCCGTTTGTCGGCGTGACCTCTGTACGCAACACCGCGGTTTCAAACTGAGGGATTTGCGCAGTAATCTTGCCGTTATGATCCGTAACAGCTGTAATACCGTTGTTGGTTGAACGTATTAATGGTATTCCAAGCTCTAATGCTCGCATTCGAGCTATCTCCATATGCTGTAAGGGACCAATCGAGCGACCAAACCAGGCATCGTTAGATAGTGTGAGCAAGTAGTCCGTTTCTGGCGTCACATTCTGTCGAACCTGTTCGTTAAAAATGATCTCATAACATAAAGCCGGTGCTAAATGCATGCCATTGGCAACGATATTGGGTTGTACATATGCCCCTCGACTAAACGAAGACATCGGCAAATTAAAAAACGGCGCGATTGGACGAAGAAGATCTTCAAATGGAACGAATTCTCCAAACGGCAATAAGTGGTGCTTGTGAAAACGCTCGTCAAGATCAAGCTCATAGTCCCCATAAGGGGTTTGTCCCACAACCAGAATGCTGTTGTAGTATTCGTCAGACTCTGACTTATTGATAACACCTGTGATGATGGCCGTATTGTTCATCTTGGCCGCCGAGTCTAAATTACTTAGGAAAGACGGCAGTTCAAATTCCATTGCTGGAATAGCGGCTTCTGGCCAGATGATGATGTCGGCGTCCCAGTTTTCTCGGCTAAGATCGGTGTATTTCATAATCGTCGGCCAGCGTTGGCTTGGTAGCCATTTTAGCGCTTGGTCAACGTTACCTTGTATGAGCGCCACACTCTTCGTGCGGGTGGTATCCGGTGTTACCCACTCATAGTGACGTAACCCGAATCCGACTGAAAAAATGACCAGAGGAATAAGGGTTATAAGCCAATGTTTGCTTCGAATCGCGTAAGCTATACTCGCTGACGTGATGATGATCAGTAGCGTAATGAGCTCAACACCACCCATAGGGGCATAGCTGGCTAGCGGCCCGTCTATTTGACTATAACCTAACCATAACCAAGGGAATCCTGTCATCACCCAGCCACGAGCCCAGTCAAAGATGAGCCATAGCGCAGGGGCAGCAAGAAGGTAGCGTGTACGATTATCTTTTAGGAAAAAACGGTTTAATGACCAAGCAAATAATGCTGAATAGATGGACAGGTAACCCACCAATAGAGTCATTAGAAGTGCGCTAGCGAATTTCGGCATACCGCCAAAATTATCGATACTAACGTGGACCCAACTAATGCCGGTCGCAAATTGGCCAAAACCCCATGCGTAGCCAATAAAAAGTGCACGCCGAGCGGTTTGTCCTTGCAGCAGAAGCAGTAGGATAAGTGGACTTAGCAGAGCAAGTGGCCACAGTTGATAGGGAGCGAAGGCTAGGGTTGTACTGGCGCCAACAAAAGCGGCCCCAACGGGCCGCAATAGGCGAAGATAATTCTTCATTTAATGGTGGTCTCACTTAACCGGTGGACACAAGGTATCGTTATTCTTCGACACTCGATGCTGCTTCTAGATCGGGAATGGTAACTTGAACTTGCACCACTCGACGATTATCCGCCGCTGTCACTTTAAAGGTATAGTTTTCTATTTCGACCACTTCCCCTCTAACAGGTAGGTGACCGAATGCGGTCATAATTAAGCCACCAACAGTATCAACTTCTTCATCACTGAAGGTTGAACCAAAGGTGTCATTGAATTCTTCGATGGTCGTGAGAGCTTTGACTGCAAACGTATGTTTGCTCAGCTTTCTGATATCGAGCTCATCATCATCGTCAAATTCGTCTTCGATTTCGCCAACAATTTCTTCGAGGATGTCTTCAATGGTCACCAGACCAGAAACACCGCCAAATTCATCAACGACGATAGCCATGTGATAGCGTTCCTCACGGAATTCCTTAAGTAAGCGATCAACACGTTTACTTTCCGGTACTACCACTGCAGGGCGAATCACTTCTTCAATGTCAAAAGGGGCGCTATTCGAGCCCAAGTAACGGAGTAGGTCCTTAGCTAAGAGAATACCTTCCACATGGTCTTTATCTTCACTGATGACAGGGTAACGAGAATGCTGCGCATCGGTCATTAGCCCAATCAGTTTATCGAAGTCGTCGGAACGTTCGATAGTGACCATTTGTGAGCGAGGTAGCATGATATCGCGGACTCGCATTTCGGAAATTTCCATGACACCTTCAAGCATATCTCGTGTGTCATGGTCTATTAGGTCATTGACTTCAGAGTCACGAATGACATCTACAAGCTCTTGGCGATCTTTTGGTTCACCTTGAAATATTTGACCTAGGCGCTCAAAGAAGGACTTTCTACTCGGACCTTCTGATTTTTTACTGTTTCCCTCGGGGTTAGAGGGAGAAGACTCTTCGTTCATGATTTCTCAATTCAGAATGCTATCAGACGTGTGATAGCGCACATAAGAAGAGGCAAAACGCCTCTATTGTTTCTCTGCTATATACGGGTCTTCAAAGCCCATATCTAACATGATTTCGGTCTCTAAAGCTTCCATTTCGTCAGCTTCTTCGTCATCAATATGATCATAACCTAGCAGATGAAGGCTGCCATGTACAACCATATGTGCCCAGTGTGCAGTTGAGGTTTTTGACTGCTCTTTCGCTTCTTTTTCTACGACTTGGCGGCAAATAATTAGGTCGCCAAGCAAATTCATTTCGATCCCAGGAGGCGCTTCAAATGGAAATGACAAGACATTGGTTGGCTTGTCTTTCCCGCGATAGTCGTGGTTGAGCTGTTGGCTTTCTGCATCATCCACGATTCGAATCGTCAGCTCCGCTTCCTTTTGAAATGGGATAATCGCTTTGTCTAGCCATTGCTGAAACTCAGCGTGAGAAGGCAAGCCTTCTTCAGATTCGACCGCTAACTGTAGATCAAGTTCAATGCTCATCATTTACCTATTTATCGAAACTTGTTAAAGCGTTATTGAGGGCTGACATCAGTCCCGTTGTTAAGTTTTGCTGCTTCGTGTTCTTCGCGACGACGGCGCTCAATCTCTTTTCGCGCTTTTTGGTCAGCCGATTCCCACTTCTCATAAGCGTTGACGATACGAGCGACAACAGGGTGTCTAACCACATCATCCGCTTGGAAGAAATTAAAACTGATTTCATCCACGTCATTGAGAACTTCAACCGCATGACGAAGGCCTGATTTTGCACCACGAGGTAAATCTATTTGCGTCACGTCACCAGTAATGACAGCGCGTGAGTTAAAACCAATTCGGGTCAAGAACATCTTCATTTGTTCGACGGTGGTATTTTGGCTTTCATCAAGGATAATGAAGGCATCATTGAGTGTACGACCGCGCATATAGGCCAGAGGTGCCACTTCAATAACGTTGCGCTCTATGAGCTTTTCAACGCGCTCAAATCCTAACATTTCAAATAAAGCATCGTAGAGTGGGCGTAGATACGGGTCCACTTTCTGGCTTAAATCACCGGGCAAAAAGCCCAGCTTTTCGCCCGCTTCAACAGCTGGGCGAGTCAGAAGAATTCGACGAATTTCTTGTCGTTCTAATGCATCAACTGCCGCGGCAACCGCGAGGTAAGTCTTACCTGTACCGGCCGGTCCTATCCCAAAACTAATATCGTGTGTCACCATATTAACAAGGTATTGCGCCTGGTTGGGGGTACGTGGCTTAATGATGCCTTTCTTGGTTTTGATAAAGACTTCTTTACCGTGAGCAATTTCTGACTCAGCGCTTTGTTCCAGTATTCCGGACTCTTTAACGGCTAGGTGGATTTGCTCAGGTTCTATATCTGGAAATTGTCCACGAACAGGCGCGGTATCAACATAAAGTGATTTGATAATATCCAACGCTGCAGCGCTAGTGTGCGGTTGACCGACGATAGTAAAGAAGTTGCTACGATGATTGATTTCAACGCCTAAACGACGTTCTAAATGCTTGATATTGTCATCGAAAGGTCCGCATAGGCTAGACAGACGGCGGTTATCAGAGGGTTCTAGGTTGATCTCTAAGGTGACTATTTTATTACTCAATGTAGCCTCACATTATGCCCTATGGGCGATGTATGGAGCCCGATTGCGACCGGGCTCCTCATTAGGTGCTAAGGCGTAAAGGTTGCCACACCTAGCTCATCTTCGCGACGAGTTTTTTCCATCATTTCTGTTGGAGACGTCACAACACGAAGATCGATGTCTTTTTCTGTACGAAGCAGCTCACCACGAAGTGAGTTTGCGAACACGTCGACAATCTTCACATCAACGAATTGACCAATAAGGTCAGCACTGCCTTCAAAGTTAACGACACGGCTGTTTTCTGTACGACCACGAAGTTCCATCAGGTTTTTCTTCGAAGGACCTTCTACTAAAATTCGTTGCTCAGTATCCAGCATCAGGCGTGAGTAACGCATAGCTTGAGCGTTCACAGTCTGTTGCAGTTCGTATAGACGCTCTTTCTTCTCTTGCTCTGGCGTATCACATGGGTAATCTGCCGCAGGTGTACCAGGGCGTGGGGAGAATACGAAACTAAAGCTCATATCAAAATCCACGTCTTTAATCAGTTTCATTGTGTCTTGGAAATCTTTGTCGGTTTCACCAGGGAAGCCAACAATGAAATCTGAACTGATTTGAATATCAGGGCGTGCCTTTCTGAGTTTACGAATGATCGACTTATATTCAATCGCGGTGTGCGGACGCTTCATCATTGTTAAGATGCGATCTGAGCCACTTTGAACTGGTAAATGAAGGAAGCTAACCAGCTCAGGAGTGTCTTCATACACCGCAATGATGTCGTCAGTAAACTCAAGTGGGTGACTTGTGGTAAAGCGAATACGATCGATACCATCAATAGATGCGACTAAGCGTAAAAGATCAGCAAATGAGCAAATTTCACCGTCGTGCATAGGTCCGCGGTAAGCGTTAACGTTTTGACCTAAAAGATTGACTTCACGAACCCCTTGCTCGGCAAGTTGTGCGATTTCAAATAATACATCGTCCATTGGACGGCTGACTTCTTCGCCACGAGTATAAGGTACCACGCAGTACGTGCAGTACTTTGAACAACCTTCCATAATGGAAACAAACGCCGTTGCGCCTTCCGCGCGTGGCTCTGGCAGATTGTCGAATTTTTCGATCTCTGGGAACGAAATATCCATAACAGGCGCTTCGTTGCTTTGAGATTGGCGAATCATTTCTGGCAAGCGGTGAAGGGTTTGAGGACCAAAAATCACATCAACAAATGGGGCGCGCTGACGAATATGGTCGCCTTCTTGTGTCGCTACACAACCGCCCACACCAATAACGACGCCTTCTTTTTTGTCTTTCAGTGTCTTCCAACGACCGAGTTGGTGGAAGACTTTCTCTTGCGCTTTTTCACGGATCGAACAGGTGTTCAATAGTAGTACATCTGCTTCCTCTGGCACTTCTGTCAGCTCGTAGCCGTTAGCAGCATTAAGCAGGTCGGCCATTTTTGATGAATCGTATTCGTTCATCTGGCAGCCCCAGGTTTTAATTAGCAGTTTCTTACTCATCACTTTCGCTCGTCAGTTATTTAAATTCCGTAGAACTATTGTTCAAATTATAGCCGCCATCACGGCGGTAAGCGGCGTATTGTACTGCTTTAAAAACCGCCTGACTAGTAGTAGGGCAAAAACTCTTTGAGCGCTTATAGCACCATAGCTGTGAAGAGAAAGTAGCCTCTTAATGTGTAAGGAAATTTGATGAAAATTACTCGCCCTTTGTAGGTTCGGTACGTACAATAAAAATACGTAGAATTCAGGGTAGCAGTGGAACAATGGAACAGTTTGAAATCGTAGTTGTTGGTGGTGGAATGGTCGGTGCGGCCGTCGCCATTGGTTTTGCAAAGCAGGGACGTACTGTCGCCGTCGTTGAAAAATTCGAACCCAAGCCGTTTCATGCCTCGCAACCGATGGATTTAAGAGTATCTGCTATCTCCCCGCATTCCGTTGACCTGTTAGAGGAGCTAGGCGCATGGGATGACATTGCCACTATGCGAATTTGCCCCTACGCGCGTTTAGAAACTTGGGAGGCAGAGTCTTGTCGCCTACGCTTTAACGCAGAAACGTTAGGTGCTGAGCAACTGGGTTATATTGTTGAAAATAGAGTTATTCAGCTGGGATTGTGGGCGCAATTTTCTCATTACCAGAATTTGACGGTAATTGATTCAGATGGGGTGGCTGATATCGCCCTTGACCCTCAAGGTAATACGCTGACCTTAGAATCTGGTAGGCAATTACAAACCTTGTTTGTGATTGGTGCCGATGGTGCCAACTCAAAGGTACGCCAAGCTGCAGGCATTGGGGTAACTGCTTGGGACTACCGACAAGAGTGCATGTTGATTAATGTCGAAACCGAATTACCTCAGCAAGATATTACTTGGCAATGGTTTACACCATCAGGACCTCGATCATTCCTGCCGCTTTGTGGGCATCAAGGCTCACTGGTGTGGTATGACGCGCCGAAACGTATTAAGCAACTTAAAGCTATGCCATTCAAGCAATTGGAAAGTGAAATTCAGCACTGCTTTCCTACCGAGTTAGGGAAGGTTCGAGTATTAGCACATGGCTCGTTTCCACTGACACGACGTCATGCCCAACAGTACTCTAAGCATCGGTGTATTTTAGTTGGAGACGCTGCGCATACGATTAATCCATTAGCTGGGCAGGGCGTTAATCTTGGCTTCAAAGATGTCAGCTCGCTCTTGCAGCTCGCTAATGACAACGCGTCAATGGAGGGGGTATTACGTCGTTATGAAGTTCATCGCCGTCCTGATAACTTATTAATGCAAACGGGTATGGATGTCTTTTATAAAGGATTTAGTAACACCTTGAGCCCTGTGCAGGTGGCACGTAACGCCATGTTAAAGCTGGCTGAGCACTCAGGCCCCATTAAAGCGCAAATCTTACGTTACGCTATGGGGCTGAAATAAAAGACCTGAATTATAGGATAGCGTCGACGTTATGGCGTCAGCGCTAGTCAAATACCACACAAACGGGCTTAGGCAAGGTTAGCATTATTTTTGCTAACGTTGGCTGGCCTGTTTTTTTATCCAGAGTAAAGAGGACCAGATTATTTGAGTGTTGGTTCGCCGCGACTAACCAGTGACCATCTTTTGATAGGCTGATATCTCTGGGGAAGTCTCCTTTAGTCTCAACGAACCCTTGATAGCTAGGTGAGTTTGGCGTGGTGATATCAAACCAACTAATGATAGATTGATGCCTTCCTGATAGATAGACATAGCGTTGGTCGCTCGAAAGCTTGATGGCACCGGCTGCTTCGCCTTTGCTGTGTTTCGGAAATGCGGGTTGGGAGCTAACTAGTTGCCACTGCCCATTTGTTTGCTTTTTAATGACTCTCAGTGTTTCATCAAGTTCGCATAGAATAAAGCCGATTTGTCCATCGCTGTTGAAAACGGCATGCCTGGGACCACTGCCGGCAGGAAGCTTAAGGGACTGCTGTTGAATAACGCTTTTCTCATTGATTTGGTAAAAATTCAGCGTATCCAATCCAAGATCTACCGTCATCACTTGATGGGACTGAGGCACGAATACTGTTTGATGACCATGTGGGCTGAGTTGTCGAGTCGAGTGGTGCCCTTGTCCCTCATTCTGAACTAGGGCTAGCCGCTGACGGATCTCCCCAGTGGGCGCTAACATATACACCTCAAAGCTGCCTGAACCGTAATGCGCTACGCCTAGGAGTGTTTGACACTCAGAAATCGCTACATGGCATGGATGGTCACCTTTAAGAGGTTGCGCGCTGATTGTTTCAAAACTATCGTTTAAAAAGTACAGTGCCGCCCCATCTTGTTCAGACTGTTCTGATAGGGTGTACCAGCCGCGATCAGTGCGGGCGAGATAAGAAGGGTTTTTAATGGCAGAAACGTTATGTTGCGACGTGGGCACCATAGTCTCTAGGTTAAAATGAATGTGGTTAAACCCAGAATAAGAGTCGTCGCTATATTGTCCAATACATAGCGAAATTGAGGCGTGGGGCATGAGAGTACTTAGGTGAGTGATAGGATATCTCTAGAGTGTTGTAAGGGTATTTAAGAGGATAGGGGAAAGTTTGATTTTTGTGAGGGATAGCAAAGCTTTAGTCTGTTTGTTACTTTTGGAGAAAGAGGGTGATTGGGAAAGTTAAAACAAAAAAAAGCCCGTCATATGACGAGCTTTCTTAATGATGGTGCGGTCGGAGAGACTTGAACTCTCACACCTCTCGGCGCCAGAACCTAAATCTGGTGCGTCTACCAATTCCGCCACGACCGCAGCAAAGCTTTTACTCTAGCGAAGAGTATAGTTAAGAAGACATTGGTAAGTCTCAATAACGTTGTAATGGCTGGGCTACCTGGATTCGAACCAGGGAATGCTGGCATCAAAAGCCAGTGCCTTACCGCTTGGCGATAGCCCAACAGGATTGTTTCAGTGTCAATCACACGYTCTTAAYTGAGTTAAATAAATAACACATTAAGAAATAATGGTGCGGTCGGAGAGACTTGAACTCTCACACCTCTCGGCGCCAGAACCTAAATCTGGTGCGTCTACCAATTCCGCCACGACCGCAGCAAAGCTTTTACTCTAGCGAAGAGTATAGTTAAGAAGACATTGGTAAGTCTCAATAACGTTGTAATGGCTGGGCTACCTGGATTCGAACCAGGGAATGCTGGCATCAAAAGCCAGTGCCTTACCGC